>DASSJS010000390.1:0-7534 GCA_035691085.1 Longimicrobium sp. | reverse complement strand
GGGTGATGACGGTGATGGCGGTGGCGGATACCGCCAAGTTCACGGTGACGCGGTTGCAACGGCGGGTGTTCTGATATTTCGGGATGACGCGGCGCTGCTAACAGGTGCGTGAGTGCGCTGGTGCGTGAGTGCGCTGGTGCGTGAGTGCGTCCGGAACGAATGCGCTTGGTGAGTGGCGAGGATCGGGACGGGGGAGATGTCACGGCGGCGCGTTCATCCCGCCGCCTGATCCGTTCATCCCATCTTCGTTACGCCTGGAGCATCGGGTGGAGCAGGTTACGCGGAGCCGCGGCCGGCATCGCGCGGCGGTGTTTCTCATCCTCCCGCCTGAACCACGGCCTCCGCCCATGAAAAAGCTGCTGCTTCACCTCGACGCCCTGTCGGTGCAGTCGTTCTCCACCGCCCCGGTTCCCGGCGCGCAGGGCACCGTGCGCGGCGCCGCGAAAACGTTGGACTGCCCCACCACCAGCCCGTTCGTCTGCCCCGACACCGAGTACGAGTCGTGCGGCATCGTCTGCCTCCCCACCTACCAGACCGGCGCCTGCATCTGCGAGTGAGGCCGCGCGGTACCAGCTATCTTGATGGAGTCTCGTGTGCCGGGGGCGCGCCACGCATGCCTGTGGTGCGCTCTCGTTGCTTCTTCCGCCTCGGCGGCGTGAGAAATGCAGCGACGCGAAAGTAGCGGCAGCGGATCGTCGCTCACCTCAAGACCCACGCCGTGGCACGTACGCGTTCCGCGTCCCAGCAGCGTGTTTCTGCCACGAGAGGGGATCTCGTCACCGTGCTCCGCGGTACCGCCCGTACCGCGCCGCACGGGATTGGGCACCGCGTGCGGAGAACGCAGATGAGGCTCGCCTGGCGCACATTGTCAGTCGTAGTGTTGACTGCGACCCCGGCGTGCGACTCCAGCCCGACCGCGCCAGACGGCGCACCAGCCAGGCCCGGCGGAATCCGGCGTGACGGAAGTAGCGACGTATGCTATTGGATCGGGTATGGGGCGGGCTACCTCTGCCCCGGAATCGTCGCGGTTGGATCCCCCTACTCACCCCCCGACGGCCCCTACGGGGGTGTCTTCCACAGCGAGCCTTGCTACACCGCCGGATACACCTGCAGGTATGATCCGAACTACTGGATCCCGATCGGCAGCTACTCGGAAACCGGCGGCGCGCCCGAGGGATTCCCGGCGGAGCTTTATTACGAACTGAACGCTCACGAACGTCAGCTCGCCTGGGCTCACCCGCTCGAAGCGGTGCGGGTTTATGTTGCGAAGCGGGATGCCGGGCAGTGGGCTCAGCTGCAATCGTCCGAGGGAGCGCACAACGGTATTCAGGACGCGCTGCGGCATACGATGTGGAACTGCCTGATGGCGGGCTCGATCGGGGCCGACCGGGCGAAGGTCTATGCCGACGCGCATGAGGAATCGTCGACGGACGCTTGGGAAACCGCGATGGACTTGAACAACAATGCGGTGGGGAGAGAAGTAGCGGGGCAGCCAAACACAACGTGCGGGACAAGCGTGTGGGCAGCCTGGGACCAGGGCCGCCTGATCACCCTGGAGTAAGCCGATGCATCCGATGAGGAGATTCCCCTGGGTTTGCCTCGCGGTGGCGGCGTGCGGGCGTGCTCATCCGGCGAGCGAGGCCATTCTCCCGAAAGCGTTCCAGGCCGTTGCCGACGTGCGCCCGGGAACGTCGCTCGCGGAACTCCAGCGCAGCCGTCCCCACGCCGAGTTCGCACCCTACGTGGGCTACCAGGAGAAGGTCGGTCGTCTCACCTTCCGTTACGTGGTGGAGGGAACGGAATCGCGGCAATTCCGGAACGCCGCCCGTGAACACGTCGACGCCGTGGAAGTCGTCGCGACGCACCCCGCGCCCGAGGCGGCACGCGCCGCCTGGGCGGCTGCGTTCCGGGAGTACGAGGAGGCCCGCCAGCCAACCAAACCCGTCTGTTACGTCATCGACGGTACCATGGCGAACAACGGCCCGGCGGCGGTATGGGAAACCGGGCATGGGTACGTGCTGCTGCGCGCCGCGTCGGGCCGGTCCGGCGGGACACGAGTCCGGCCCGCTTCGCCGCTCCTGATCTGGCGAGTGGGTGAGGGACCACTCCCGCCCCCGCTGACGGGAACCGTTGGGAAGAGTGAGGACTGCGCCGCGATTGCCGGGCGGAGGCCGGTGTAGCTGCGGCTCCTGGCAATGCGGGGGCCGATACGGGAATGGGCACACGATCGAATTCCTTCTCCGGCGGGGATCTGAATGCAGGAGCAGCTCACACCCGAACTGCTGCGCGAGATGGTGGGCGTGTCGCAGATCCCCCGGCCCGCGGACAAGGCGGCGTTTCTCGCGGCGGTGAAGCGCCACTGTCCGGCCGCGCTCCGCGAGCAGGGGCGCACCGGGTTCGTGCTGGTGGACGTGACCGTGGATGCGACCGGCGCCGTCGAGGCGGTGACGGCCGTCCCAGCGGCGCGCGGGCCTCGTCCGGCGGCGGTGGTGGTGCGGCGCGATGCGGACGGGCGCGAGGTTCACCAGCCGGTGGGCGGCATCGAATCGGACCCGGAGCTTGGGCCCGCCGCCGAGGCCGCGCTGCGCGAGGTGCGATTCACTCCCGCGCGGCGTGACACGGTGGCCGTGCCATTCACGGTCAGGATCGGGATCCAGTTCACCCCGTGAACCCGGTTGTGTCCGGACAGGCTCACGCAGAAGCGAAGAGGGCGCGCCACCGGAGTGACGCACCCTCTTCGCTTTCACCACTGAACGTCAGCCCCTCACGTGCCGCACGGGTTGGCGGGGTTCACGTCGCACTCGCTCTGCGGGTACGGCAGGAACTCGATCACCGGGCGCTTGGGCGTGTACGTGCGCAGGCGCCGCAGGTCTTCCCAGCGCAGCCCCTGCGCGTACAGCTCGTACCGGCGCTCGTACAGGATCTGCGCGAGGATGGCGTCCTGCGTGGCCAGCTGCGCGTCGGTGAGCGCGGGGAGGGCGGCCACCGGCTCGTCCACCTGCGCCACCGCGTCGGTGTGCACCGCGTTCACCAGCGTGCGCGCCTGCGCCAGGTTCCCCTGCCGCGCGTAGACCTCGGCCTGGATCAGCGTCATCTCGTCGGGCAGGTACAGCGGGTACGCGTCGTTGCGCGCGCCGTACTTCCTGAAGTCGAACACCGAGTCGGGCTGCCCCGGCTGCCCCGAGGTGCGCAGCGCCCAGTACGCGGGGCGCTGGTCGCCCGGCTGCGCCTCGGTGAAGTACGACTTGCGCGTGCCCGTGTAGCGCGACACCGCCGAGTAGTTGTAGACCGGGTTCGCCCCCGGGTTGGGGTAGGCCAGCGTGGACAGCACGTTCGGGCTCACGCGCTGCGCGGCCGCGAGCGCGTCGGCGTAGCGGCCGCGGAACAGGTAGTACCGCGCCAGCATGGCGTCGACGGTGTTGCGCAGGTCGATCCCAGTGCCCAGCACGCGGGTGCGGAAGCCGGCCAGGTCGGCGTCGGTCACGCCCTGCAGGTCGGCGCGGGCGCTCTCCAGCAGCGCGATCACCGTGTCCTGCACCTGCTCGCGCGGGAGCGGGAGCGCGCCCGGGCCGGCACCGGCCGGGAGCTGCGCGTACTGCAGCGTCAGGTTCCCCAGCGCCATGGCCTTGAACAGCTTGGCCATGGCCACGATCCCCGTGGTCAGCCCCGTGCCCAGCCCCACCTTCCCGGCGTTCGCCACCAGGATGTCGGAGGTGCGGGCGATGCGGTACGCGGCGGCGAACGGGTCGCTCACCACGCCGAAGCTGGGGTCCACCGTGCCGGTCACCAGCGACTGGTCGGCCGCCAGCGCCACCGGCCGCGTCCCCCACTCGTCGGTCACCAGCGCGGGGGCGCGCAGGAAGATGTTCACGTTGTCGGCGTACTGCGCCTGGAGCCCAACCGCCAGGGTGAGGATCCCCTCGGTGGTGGTGATCACCTGCTCCTCGGAGGGAGCGTTGGGATTGGTCTTGTCGAGCGAGCAGGCGCCGGCCAGCACGCCCGCCAGCAGGGCGGCGGCCATGCGCGCGCGCCGGCCCGTCGGCTTCTTCATCGTCATTCCTTGATCCTTCCTCAGAAGTCGAAGCCCAGGCCCACGGAGAGGGTGCGCGGGATCGGCGTGGTGGCAAAGTCCACCCCGCGCGACACCGTGCTCGCCGCGAACAGGTTGATCTCGGGGTCGAGCCCCGAGTACTTGGTCCAGGTGTGCAGGTTGCGCCCGGCCACCCGCAAGGTGGCGTTGCGCGCGCCGGTGTAGCGGCGCACCCACGGCTGGTCGAAGCGGAGCTGCACCGCCACCTCGCGCAGCTTCACGAAGGTCCCGTCCTCGATGAACTCCTCGTAGAGGAGGTTGCGCTCGGTGTTGCGGGTGAAGGTGCCCTGCGCCGTGTCACGCTTCGACTCGATCCCCGCGTTGGCCGAGCTGCCGAAGAAGTCGCCGCTGCGCCGGGTGAAGTTGGCCACGTCGTTGCCGAAGCGGCCGTCCAGCAGCACCGACAGCTCCAGGCTGCTCCCCACCGTGAAGGTGTTCAGCAGCGACGCCGTGAACTTGGGGTTGGGGTCGCCGATGATCTTGCGCAGCACGATGGACGAGTCGTTGCGCGCCGGGTTGAAGCCGCGGGCGCGCGTGGGGACCTTCATCGAGTCCGGAACGTTGGCGGGGAAGCCGTTCCCTCCGCGCGGGCCGGTCAGGATGATCTGGCCGTTGGCGTCGCGCGGGTAGTACGCGCCGAAGAACACGCCGATCGGCTGCCCCTCGATCACCGCGTTCAGGTAGTCGAAGATCAGCGTGTCGGTGGGCAGGTTCAACCGCTCGATGCGGTTGCGGTTGGAGGCGTACCCCAGCCGCGTGGTCCACCCGAAGCGGCTCCCCTGCACGTTCACGCTGCTCAGCGTGACCTCCACGCCGCGGTTGGAGAGCTGGCCGATGTTCTGGAACTGCGAGCTGAACCCGGTGGTGAGCGCCAGCGGCACCGACAGCACCAGGTCGCTGGTCACCTTGTCGTAGTAGGTGAACTCGGCCGACACGCGGTCGCGCAGGAAGCCGGCCTCGAAGCCGCCCTCCCACTCGCGCTGCCGCTCGGGCTTCAGGTCGGGGTTGGGCGCGACCAGGTTCGGGCGCAGCCCCGGGCGCCCCGAGAACGCCACGTTCACGTAGGTGTTCTGCGACGCGTACTCCGTGGGCGGCTGGCCCCCCGTCTCGCCCCAGGCGGTGCGCAGGCGGAAGGTGCTGAACACGTCGCCCAGCTTCGAGTTCCGGAAGAAGGGCTCGTCGCTGATGGAGTAGCTGGCCGCCAGGCGGCGGAAGAGCTGCCAGCGCTGGTCGGCGCCGAAGGCCGACGAGCCCTCGGTGTTCAGCCCGGCGGTCAGGAACAGCCGGTCGCGCAGGCTCAGCCGCTCCTGCAGGAAGCCGCCCAGCGTGGCGAGCTCCACGATCGACTGCGACGCCGTCTGCACCGCGCCGATCACGGTCGTCCCGCCCGGAGGCAGGTCCGACGCGGCGGCGCGCACCACGTTCACGCGGTCGTTGGTGTAGCGCACCCCCGCCGTGGAGGTGAGGCGCATGTCGCTGGCGAAGCCGTGCTCCCAGTTGGCCGTGAAGTCGCTGTTGAACTTGCGTACGTCACGCACCGGGTTCTGGATCAGCCCGGTGAAGCCCGGCGAGCTCAGCGGCGGCTGGAAGTACACGTCCTGCTCCTGCCCCTGGTCGAGCCCGAACAGGTAGGTGAAGGTCAGGTCGCGCACGGGGGTGAAGGTGGCCTGCGCGCTCCCCAGGAACCGGTTCACCTCGGTGCTGGCCTGCCAGTTCTGGATCACGTCCAGCGGGTTGGTGTTGATCACCGGGCTGTACGGGTAACGCCCGGTGTTGGGGTCGAACGCGGGGTTGAAGTACGGCGGCGTGAACAGCACCGAGGTCAGCACCCCCTGCGTCTGCTCGCCCTCGGGCACGAAGTGCGTCTTGGCGCGCAGGTAGCTGAGCGTGGCGCCCACCTCGAACAGCGAGGAGAGGCGCTGGTTCACCCGCGCGCGCACCCCGGCCCGGTTGTAGTCGGTGCCGCGGAGGATGCCGTCGTTGCGGTTCCAGTTCCCCGACAGGTAGTACTGGGTGCCCTGGTCGGTGCCGCCGCTCACCGAGAGCTCGTTGGTGGTCCCGTACCCGGTGCGGAAGAGCTGGTCCTGGTAGTCGAACCGCGGAATGGTGGCCCCCACGCGGTAGGCGGCGCCGCTGGCGATGCTGTCGGCGCGGTTGGCGATGGGCACCATGTTGATGGGGAGCCGGGCGCCGGTGCTGCTGGCGCTGAGATCCGTGCGGAACGACACCTGGGGCCGGCCGGTGCGCCCGCGGCGGGTGAAGATCTGGATCACGCCGGCGTTGGCGCGCGAGCCGTACAGCGCGGCCGCGGCGGCGCCCTTCAGCACCTCCACGCGCTCGATGTCGCCCGGCGGGATGTCGCTCAGGCGGTTGCTGAGCGCGGCGTTGCCGCGGGTGGCGTTGGCGCCCAGCCCCACCAGCGCGTCGCTGGTGTTGTTCACCAGCACGCCGTCCACCACGATCAGCGGCTCGGCGTTCCCCAGGATGGAGTTGGTGCCGCGCAGGCGGATGCTGATGCCGCCGCCCGGCTGGCCCGTGTTCTGGCTGATCACCGCGCCGGTGATCTTCCCCTGCAGCGCCTGGTCCACCGCCACGGCGCCGGGGGCGCGGTTGACGGCCTCGCCGCTCACCGTGGCCACGGTGTTGCCCACCTCGCGGCGCTCGCTGGGGGCGCCGGTGCCGGTGGCCACGATTCCCTCCAGCTGCAGCGCCGTTTCGCTGAGGGTGACGGGGCCCACCTCCACGGTGCGCTCGGCGCCCAGGGTGACGGCGCGGGTGGCGGCGCCGCGCCCCAGCTGCGCGAACGACAGCGTGTACGCGCCGGGGCTCACGCGGGCGGCCAGCGAGTACTGGCCCTGCGCGTTGGTGACGGTGCGGGCCTGGGTGCCGCGGAGCGTGACGCTCACGTCACCCAGGGGGCGCTGCGTGGAGGCATCCACGACGGTGCCGCGAATGGTGTAGCTGTCCTGCGCCGCGGCCGGCCGGGCGAAAAGCCCCAGCGAACACAACAGCGCGGCGGCCATCCGTCTGAACCTGGATGGGGTCATCTGCGTTCTCCTGAACGGCAGTGAAGTGAGGTGCGCGCCTGCCGCCTCGTTCGGGAGGGCGGCGGGCGGGTGGATTACCGGCAGGTGGTGGGTTCCCGGCTGAAAGTTGAGAAGAAGGACATTCTGATATACCCCCGCGGACGCGGGCGCAAGGAGCATCCGTCTCCCGCCGGATGTTTGGCGTTCCGCGTCGTCTCTCGCGTACTCCCAGTCACCTCTCCCGAACGCTCCGTGTACCCTGAAAAAACCTAGGATAGCAAAACTAACTTGCCTGGTTGTCCCAACTCGTACCGCAGTGCGTTCAGAACCTCGGAAGGGTGGCGGAGAGCAGGCTCTTCGCCAGCAGCACCGCCACGTCAGACGCCGCAGACTCTGCTCCGGTAGCGCTCCAAGACCT
>DASSJS010000389.1:0-6504 GCA_035691085.1 Longimicrobium sp. | reverse complement strand
CCTCCGAGGCTCCCTCATGATCGTCCGACTCCACAAGAACGCCACGACGACGCCGGCAATCCGCAAGGCGCTCCAGGCCGAGCCTGCCTCGGTGAGCACCAACTCGCTCACGAAGAAGTATGGCCTGAACGCCAGGACGGTGAACCGCTGGAGGCGCCGCACCACCGTCGAGGACGCGTCGCACCGGCCCAAGCAGATCGTCGCGACGCTCGACTCTGTGCTCGAGGAAGTGGTCATCGAGATGCGCTGCACGCTGCTCCTGCCCCTCGATGACCTGCTGGTAGTGGTGCGCCAGTTCATCTGCCCCACCATGAGCCGCTCCGCGCTGGACCGGCTGCTGCGCCGCCGCGGAGTCTCGTCGCTGCGCGAGATGCTCGCCGCGGGCGAGGAGGCCCCGCCGGCGCCGAAGCGCTTCAAACAGTACGATCCCGGGTTCGTGCACGTCGACATCAAGTACCTGCCGCGCATGCCCGGCGAGGAGGTGCGCAGGTACCTCTACGTCGCGATCGACCGCTGTACCCGCTGGGTGTACCACGAGGTGCTCCCCGACAAGGAGGCGGCCACCGCCGCCGCGTTCCTCGGGCGTGCGGTCGAGAAGATGCCGATGAAGATCAAGAAGCTCCTCACGGACAACGGGCCGGAGTTCACCGACCCGTTCGTGCACGGCCGCGAGCGGACGCCAACCGGCAAGCACGTCTTCGACAGGGTGTGCGCGAAGCACGGCATCGAGCACCGCCTGATCCGCCCCTGGCACCCGCAGACGAACGGGATGGTCGAACGCTATAACGGCCGCGTCGCCGACCAGCTCAAGCGCACCCGCTTCGGCTCCGGACGCGAGCTGGAAGAAGGGCTGGACGCCTACAGTCAGGTTTACCTGTTCCAGATTCCCCAGCGTGCGCTCGGCCACAGGACACCGTTCGAATCCCTGATCGAGTGGTTCGACAAGCAGCCCGCGCTCTTCCATTTCGATCCACACAATCTCCCGGGTCTTGACATCTATAACGTCGGACGCGCTACGGCCGGATGTCTCGCCTGGGACTGACCATGGATCCTTCGGCCTGCAATCATTCGCGCATGCCGCGAGTTCGGCATGGGCGGCCTCAGGACGACGGAAGGTGGCTTCGGTGCGGCATACACAGTCGATCGCCGCGACTGGTATCACCCCACCGCGCCACCCGTTCGTTCCGGAACGGACGTCAGGCCGCGCCCGCCAGCAGCTCGTACGAGCGCATCCGCGCCTCGTGGCTGTGGACGACGGTGGTCACCATCACCTCGTCGGCGCCGGTCTCGGCCACCAGGGCGTCGATGCGCTCGCGTACCGCCCCGGGCGTGCCGACCACTTGCAGGTTGCGGTAGCTGGCGATGACGGCGCGGTCGTGCTCGGTGTACGGGTACGCGGCCGCTTCCTCGGGGCTGGGGAGGGGCATGAACTGGCCGCGCTGCAGCCGCACCCACGCCAGCTGCATGGACGTGGCGAGATACTCGGCTTCTTCCTGCGTTTCGGCCACCACGGCCGAGACGGCCACGATGGCGTGCGGCCGGGGGAACGCGTCGCCCGGCTCGAACGCGTTGCGGTACTCGCGCACCGGCGGGCTGGCGGGCGCGGGGCTGAAGTGGCTGGCGAAGGCGTAGCCCATCCCCAGCTGGCCGGCCATCCGCGCGCTGGCGCCGCTGCTCCCCAGCAGCCAGATGGGCGGGAGCGGCACCCCCTCGGGCACCACGCGCACGTTGCGGAAGGCGTGCCCCTCGGGGAAGTCGCGGCGCGAGAGCGCGGTGAGCTCGGCCAGCTGCTGCGGGAACTGCTCGGCGTTGAACGGGCGCAGCGCGGCGCTGGTGGCCGCGTCGGTCCCCGGCGCGCGCCCGATCCCCAGGTCGATGCGGCCGGGGTGGAGCGTGGCCAGCGTGTGGAACGCCTCGGCGATGCGCAGCGGCGCGTGGTTGGGGAGCATGATGCCCCCCGAGCCCACCCGTATGCGCTCGGTGGACGAGGCCACGTGCTCGATCAGGATCTCGGGGCTGGAGCTGGCGATGCTGGGCATGCCGTGGTGCTCGGCCAGCCAGTAGCGCACGTACCCCAGCCGCTCGGTGTGCCGCGCCAGCTCGCGCATGTGGCGGAAGGCGTCGGCCGCGGTGCTGCCGGAGGGCACGGGGGCAAGGTCGAGCACGGAAAGCGGTACGGGCATCTGCGTCATCCCATCTTGCTGCAACGAAGCGCGGGCGCCGTCCACACGCGGCGCCCGCGCCGTTCCGTTGGTCCCGAGATGATACACATATGAACGATCGACGTTCGTGGCCTCCGGGTCCTGGCGGGCCGGCCCGCTCACCGGCGGCTGAAAGCCGCAGCAACCACCACGAGAAGCCTCGCAAACCGCGCGAGGCTCCAACAGCCTGGGCCGCGTACGAGCACTTTACCGTGGCGGCGGCACTGCGCGAGGCCGTTCATCGGCCCAGTAGGCTTCCTGCTCCGACTCCCGCAACGGGCTGATGGCCACGATGGCGCCCCGCTCGCGGCGGAACCACTGGCGATGGGTGACGCCGCTCACGCGCACCCGCTCGGCGCCGCCTTCCACGCGCACGAGGCGCACGAAGCGCTGCCGGGTGGTGACCTCCACGCTGTCGCCCGAGGGGTGGACGGCGGTGATCACCTCGCTGAGCGTGTCGAGCCGCACCACGGCCGCCATCCGCCGCGCCAGGTCGGCGCGGACCTCGGCGTTGGTCACCGCGGTGCCGTCGGGCCGCCGCGCCGCCACCTGGCTGTCGGGGCCGTTCACCAGCAGCTGGGGCATGCGGCGCTGCCACGCCACCCGCGCCCGCATGGCGCGCTGATCCACGTAGCGCCGCAGCGCCCCCATCTCCCCCGCCGACACGCCGTCCCGCGGCGTGGGCGCCGGGGGCGGGTTGCAGCCGGTGGCCAGCAGCAGCGCGGCGGCGCAGCGGGCGATCGCCCGCGGTAGAGCTCTCATTCGAATCCGAAGCTGGAGTTCACTTCCACCCATCCCCGCCCGTGCGGTACCATCCGGTAGACTGCTCCGCGACGTGCCGGGTTGCAATGGGCGGGCTGCGGCGACCGGGCCGCGCGGACCACGACCCACACCCGGGTGTTTGCCCGGATGTGCGGTCCGCGATTACACTTCGGGGCCTGCCGGCTCCGTCTCCCAGCGCGATCTTCATCGGCCTCCCTTTCGTCGCGGCGTTGCAGCATGGACCGCACGTTCATCCAGATCTCCACGCTCCGCGGCCGCGCGCTGCGCCTTGCCCGCGCCGCCTGGCTGGCCGGCACGCTGCTGTCGCTGGCGCTCACCGCGTTCGGCGGGTACCGGTGGATGGTGGCCCAGCGCGAGCAGATGCCCGCCTTCCGCGCGCTGGGCGTGGCCGTGCGCGACTCGCGCGGAAGCGGCGGCCAGCGCACCCTCGTGGCCGCCGATGGCCCCGCCGCGCGCGCGGGGATGCGCCGCGGCGTGCTGGTGGCCGTGGATGGCTCGCCCGTGCCGCCCGGCGCCACTCCGCGCCGCATCGCCGCGTTGCTGCGCGGGCGCCCGGGCACCGCCGTCACGCTCACCTTGCGGCACGCGGACGGCGCCGAGGCGCGCTACCGGCTGGTGCGCCAGGCACCGGCCGTGAGCGCGACCGGCGAGGGGCAGCGCGCGGGGCTGCTGGGAGTGGTGGCGCTGGTGTACGTGGTGGCGCTGGTGTCGGTGGCGGTGCTGCTCTTCATCCGCTGCCCGGGCGACCCGGCGGCGCTCACCATGTCGATGTCGCTGGCGCTGATCTCGCTGGGCAACTCGCTGGCGTGGCAGGCCATGCGCGACATCCCCGCGCTGGAGCCGGTGCTGCGCACGGTGGTGTACGCCGGCATGGTGCTGGGCCTGTGGTTCTTCTGCATCTTCCCCGACGGGCGGATCGCGCCGAGGTGGACGCGGTGGTGGATGCTGGTCGTTCCCGCATACGCCGCCGTGGTGGAGTTCGTGGCCGGGCCGCGCTCGGCGCCCGCGTTCTACGCGCTGCTCACCGGCGCGATGGTGCTGGGCGTGGCGGCGCAGGTGCAGCGCTACCGCCGCCTGTCGGCCCCCGCGCAGCGGCAGCAGACCAAGTGGGTGGTGTTCGGCGTGGCCGCGGCGATGGTGCTGTACGCCGCCGGCGGGCTGGTGGTGCCGCTGATTCCCTCCACCGCGCCCGCGTGGCTGGCCTGGCGCGAGGTGGCGCAGGAAACGCTCACCACCTGGGGGCTCCTTCCCATCCCCGCGGGGCTGGCCGTCTCTCTCCTGCGCTACCGGCTGTGGGACGCCGACGCCGTGCTCTCGCGCAGCGCCGCCTACGCGCTGCTGACGGTTGCGCTCGCGGCCACCTGGGCGGGGATGAGCCAGGTTGCCCAGGGGATGCTGGGCGGGATGCTGGGCGCCGGCAGCGGCGCGACCGCGGCGGGGCTGGCGGCGGCGCTCACCGTGGCGCTCTTCAACCCCGCGCACGACCGGGTGCGCCACTGGGCCGACCGCCGCTTCCTGCGCGACCTGGTGGAGTTCCGCGAGCGGCTGCCCATCGTGGTCGGCGACCTGCGCGAGACGGAAGACCTGGAGGGGCTGCTGGCGGTGGTGCTGGTGCGCGTGTGCAACGCGCTGCGCTGCGGCCGGGCGGCGGTGTTCCTGGGGGATGAGGGGCGGGTCCTGGCCGCGGCGCGCGGCGTACCGGCCGACGCGGCGGTGGACTGGCCCGACGCGCGTGAGGATGACGGCCCCGTGGTGCAGGACTGGCGGCACCCGGTGTTCCCCGTGCGGGTGCGGCTGGCGGCCGAGCGCGGGGGCACGCCGGTGCGGGTGGGATGGCTGGCGCTGGGCCCGCGCCCCGACGGCAGCGGTTACGGGAGGGACGAGCTGGAGGCGCTGGCCGAGGTGGCGGGCCCCATCGCCCGCGCCGTGTGGATCGTGCGCGCCCGCGCCGAGCGCGAGGAAGAGCTGGAGCGCCGCCTGCAGGCCGCCGAGGACGAGCTCCGCCGGGCGCGGATCGCCCTCGGCGCGGCGGAGGCCGGCACCGCCGGCTGACCTCGTACCCTCTACCTTGCCGCCACCGCCGGCTCCTCGCCCTTCCGGGGCGAGGGCGGCGGGGCTCCCTCGCGGCGGGTCTCGATGCCGAAGCTGAGGAACAGCGTGCCCAGCACCATCACCGCGCTGGTCCAGAAGGGGTAGCCCACGCCCAGGTTCTGGAAGGTCCATCCGGCCAGGAGCGGAAACGCCACGCGTGCCGCGCCGCCAAAGCTCTGCTGCACCCCCATCATCACCCCCCGCTCGCGCGGCTCGATCACCTGCGAGAGGAGGCCGGTGACGCACGGGAAGGTGAAGGCGGTGCCCAGCGGCATCAGCGACACCACCAGCGCCAGCGCCACGTAGCGCGGCTCCAGGTGCAGCCCCCACGGCAGCGGCAGCGACCACCCCGCCGTCACGTGGCCGGTGAACGGGAGCAGCCCCAGCCCCAGCGCCAGCAGCCCCTGCCCGATGCGCGCCAGCCGCACCTCGCCGAAGCGGTCCACCGCCCACCCCAGCAGCAGCGCGCGCACCAGCACCGAGAGCGCGCCGTTCCAGGTGAAGAACCAGAAGATGGTCTTCTCCGTCACGCCGAAATCGGCGTGCAGGAACAGCGCGAGCACGGCGGTGAAGGCCGAGAACGCGCCCATCGCCACCGCGTAGATCCAGATCAGCCGCGGGGCCGGCTCGCGCGGATGGGTGAGCACGTTCACCGCGGCCGCGCGCGGCTTCACCGGCGCCGCCGCGCCGGGCTGCGCCGTGTCGGGGACGTGCGACTCGCGCACGAACATCCACACGAAGCCGATGTTCACGGCGCAGAGGATGGCCGCCAGCACGCCGGGCGCGCGCTCGTTCCACAGGCTCACCCCCAGCGACCCCAGCGCCGGCCCGATGCTCACCCCCAGGTTGGTGGCGGCCGAGAGCCACCCCAGCGCGCGGGCCCGGTCGCGCGGCTCGGTGCTGTCGGCCACGTACGCCTGGATCACCCCCACGGTGCCGCCCCCCGCGCCCTGCACCAGGCGCGAGAGGAAGAGCAATACCAGGTAGAACCCCGGATTGGCGCCCGGCGCGGGGACGCTGGCCCACGCGAAGATCAGGTACGCGGCGACGGACGCGGTGAGCGCCGTGAGCAGCACCGGGCGGCGTCCGTAGCGGTCGCTCATGCGCCCCCACAGCGGCGCGCTGAGCAGCTGCGCCAGCGAGAACGCGCTGACCAGCGCGCCCACCACGAAGCCGCCGGCACCCAGCCGCGTGGCCACGAACGGGAGCTGCGGGACCACCATCAGCAGCCCCATCATGTCCACGAACGCCGCGAACATCAGCGCGGTCAGGTTGCCGCGGCCGTCGCGCCTCGCCTTGCTTTCGCTGCTTGTTTCCGCTGGCACCCGGTACCGGGGTGGAAGGATCGGATGGGTCCCGAGACAAAGGTCCGCGGAACGTACCCGGCCGCCGCGGGCCAGTCAATCAGCCCGGCGGCGGCTGGAGCGCG
>DASSJS010000388.1:0-13374 GCA_035691085.1 Longimicrobium sp. | reverse complement strand
GGGCAGGTTGCTCACGTGTTACGCACCCGTTCGCCACTGGGCCCCGAAGGACCCCGTTCGACTTGCATGTGTTAAGCGCGCCGCCAGCGTTCGTCCTGAGCCAGGATCAAACTCTCCATTAGAGAATCCAAACAGCTCTTGTGGAACAAACGTTGTTACGCTTGTTCGGAATACCGTTGACTAGATCTCGTTTCCGGCCTTTCGGCCGGCCCGGGAGACGGTACGCCCCCGGCGAGACCCGCACGGACATCCCATACCCTGATTGTCAAACATCGTCAGCGATTTTTTCTCGCGACAAGAAAACAATGATAGCGGAAGAGGACCTTCGCGTCAACCCCCGGCCGGGCCTGCCATCCACCCCCGGCGCGGGCGATATGGAGCTGAAAAGCGAGCCGGCGCCCGCGTTGCCGCGGGCGCCGGCCGGGGACCGCCACCAGGCACCTGGAGCCGCCGGGAAAGGGCGGAGCCGGATCAGAAGTCGTCGTCGCCGCCTTCTTCTTCCTCGTCCCACCCTTCCTCGTCGTCCCACTCGTCCTCGTCGTCATCCCACTCGTCCTCGTCGTCCCAGTCGTCCTCTTCCTCGAGGTCGTCCTCGTCTTCCCAGCCTTCCTCGCGGTCGGCATCCCATGCATCCTCTTCTTCGTCTTCGAACCGAGCGACGAAGGCATCCTCGAGCGCGAGCTCCTCACCGGTCGCCGGGTGAGCCATCACGTTCGGCATTCCGAAGTCTCCTGTGGTGGACGAGTTGATGGGTGGTCCCCCGGGCGCGGACGGCAAGGACAATGCCGCCCATGCCCCGTTCGGCGGGAAAGTAAAGGGCGTCCGGAGGGTGTCAAGCCCTTTGTGCGGGCCATCCGCCGCACCGCGCGCCTCCGGCGCCACCGTGACACGCGCCGCGCACCCCGGTGGCCCACTGGCTGCGGCCTTCGCCCACCCGACGCCCCAGTCCCGCAAGCTCCGTCGTGGGCTGGCGTTGCATGCACGGGCAACGGGCGGGCGAGCACCGGCCTCGGGCCGCGCCCCCGGGCTGCTGTCAGAATCGCGCGCGCGGGAGCGTTGCATCAAAGCGAGCGCGTCGGCGCGCGGGGTCGTGGCGCCCGCCGCGTGCCGCCGCGCGTGCTCCCCTGCACGGCCCGTGGCCCGCCGGGCCGCCACCCGCCAGGGCCGCGCAGCCCTCTCGACAGGCCGCCGTACCCTGCCGTCCGGCTGCCTTCTCGCCGGAGTACGGGAAATGCGGGTGCATCCCTCCGGGGCGGCGCCCACCGGTGCGGCAGGGTGCCGCCCCGCAATCCCGCCACCTCAGAACCCCCGGGGGTAACCATGCGTGATCTCGCTCGCGTGGCGGCGATATTCGCCGCCGGGTTGCTCGTGACCGGCTGTCTCCACTCCGAATCCGACCCCGGCCCCGTGGACGCGCCGCGGCTGGTCCCCGCGTCGCGGAAGTTCGCGGGGAGCGGCACCGTGGTCGACGACCGCCAGCTCGGCCACGCGGGGGGCGACCTGCTGACCGCCCTGCAGGGGCGTGTGCCCAACCTGCGCGTGGAGCGCATCCCCGGGCGCCGCTGCCCCATGGTGGTGATGCGGGGAGAGCGGACCATGAACGGATCGCCCGACCCCGTGGTGTACGTGGACGGCACGGTGATGAACGACACGTGCATCCTTTCGCAGCTCCGCGCCAGCGAGGTCGCGTCGGTGGAGCTGTACCCCGGCGGCATCAGCCCGCGCGCGGGGTACGGGATGAGCCCCAACGGGTTGATCCTGGTGTTCCTGCGCGACGGCACCACCGAAGACACCTGACGGACGCGGTCGTCTCATCCTGGCTCTCACCGGGGTGGCTGGCCGCCCCGGGTGGGCGGACATGCGAGGTGAACGGGGGATGGGGCGCCGCCGGCGCGCCGTCCCTTTCTCGTTGTGTGAGGTTCGTGCTCCTCGGCTCCAGCTTCATCCCGGATTCCACGATACGCCCGCGGTGCCCGGCCCGCTCCTCCGCCGTCGATGCGTGGCTGCAGGCTCGGAATGAGGTGAGTATCGAAATTTTTTAAACTGGACACCTCTCCGATCGCCGTCGCGCCGAGGAGAGCTCCACCCGATCGACGCTGTTCAGGAAATCCGATCCGCGACGAATCCCGCCCCATGCACCGCAACATGGGGGCGCCGCGCAGGGGTCCCCGCCCGCGCTCAGGCCGTCAAACGGCGAACTGCTCGATCGGGGGTTCGAGCACGCCGCCAGGCTCGTGCAGACGGGCCGGCGGCTGTGTGGCCGAGGGGATGGCGGGCGCACGACGGCGTGGTGACGAGATCTACGCCTTCACACAAAATTTGGTTCATCGCGGATTTCGTTGCAGCAGGTCGCGCGCACCGATCCTGTGGACGAGTGGCTGCAGGCGGCGCTCGCGCTGAGTATCGAAATTTTTTTGGAAAGACCCTCCTCGCCTCCGCGGCCATTCACGGAAGGCCGGCTGTCTCAACGGATCGATCAGGGGATCACGAGCCGAGTCCGGTCGTCGTGCACGTCCTGCGCATCGAGGGCAGGATGGCGATCATTCGCCGTTCCACGACGTCTGCGGAGACGCACGGAGGATCGGGAGGGCTCGATTTCCCCTGATGACGCAGTGAGCGAAGCCTGCAAGCGCGGACGACGGGGCGAACGACGAACGCGGGTGTTCCTGAAAAAAATTTCGATACTCAGCGCATTCCGAGCCTGCAGCCACTCGTCGGTGAGCTCCGGTGCGATCACGTTGCAGCTAAATCGACGAAGAACCAAAAAAATTTCGATCCTCGGCGCGAGCGCCTGCCTGCAGCCACTCGCCGGGAGCTTCCGCGCAAGGATGGGTATGCACGGATGTTCCCGGAGGCTGTGTCCGACGTGATACGAACGACTCGCCACGAGGACGGCTGATGCAGCAGACGTGAAGCGGGGGACGGCCGTGATGGCCGTCCCCCGCGTCTCCACACCCGGTCCCCAGGTCAGACCTGGAGACCGCCCGGCCGCCTCACGACGGCGCGGTGCAGGGGGTGGGGTCGTTCGCGTTACGGAACCCGTGCAGGCTGGGCTGCCCATCCGCCACGCCGCCGTTGGACAGCTGCGACGAGGTGGAGGGGATGTTCGGGTTCGCGTTCTCCTCGGTCTGGCCGTAGAACACCCGCCCCGGCACCTGCCCCGGCGTCACCGAGCCCGACTCGCTGAGCGGAACCAGGTTCAGCCCCGCGAAGCAGGTGCGCTTGTAATCGTTCCAGGCCTCGATGTTCTGGAACATGGCGATGTACTTCTCCGCCACGATCGCCTGGAACAGCGCCGTCCCCGTGAGCCCCGCCAGCGCCGGAAGGCCAACCGAGGCGCGGGCCAGGTTCAGGTGCTGCAGCGCGAGCGGATCGTTGCCGGTCTTCTGGTACGCCTCGGCCAGGATCAGCTCGTTCTCGATGTAGGTGACCAGCGGCTGGCGGAAGTCGGGCGCGATGCGCGTGCCGCGCAGCGGCGACACGCCACCCGTGTAATGGCCCCCATCGTCCACGCCGAAGTACTGCGGAAGCCGCGGGTCGTTGCGGGCCTTCAGCAGGTTCACCAGCAGCGAGCCGGCGACCAGGTCGTTGCCGAACGAGGTCTCCTGGAACTGGAACCAGATGTTCCGCTCGGAGGTGCTGGTGGTGTGCGCGGCGGTGAAGTCGCCCGCGGGCGACTGGATGCCGGCCAGCGCGGCCGTGATGGCCGAGTTGTAGGCCGCCGCCCCGCGCACCTCGGCGGTGTGCATGTAGAAGCGCGCCTTGAGCGTGTTCGCGGCGCGGATCCACTTCTGCCGGTCACCGCCGTACACCAGGTCCAGCGCCCCGGGGCCCGAGCCGGTCCCCGAGTTCAGGTCGCCGATCGCCGTGGTGAGCAGCGCCTGGATCTGGTCGTACACCTGCAGCTGCGGATCCAGGTGCGGCTGGGCCTGGCCGATCTCGGTGTAGGGGATGTCACCCCAGATCGAGGCGGCCGTGCCCACCGAGAAGGCCTCCCACACCCGGGCGATCCCCAGCCAGGTGCGGTCGCCCGCCTCCTCGGTGCGGCGCTCCACCTCGCGCAGGTCGACCAGGCCGCCGAACGCGTACGTCTGCGACCAGTCACCCGAGAAGGTTCCCGAGGTGAAGTTGTACTCGCCCATCTCCTGCACGAAGCGGCCGCCGATCCCCTCGCACTGCTGGGTGAACATGCACGCCGCCATCGCCAGGCTCCCCTCCTGCACCGCGAACTCGGCGGCCTGGTGGCCCACGAAGAGCTGCGCGGTGGAGGCCTGGGTGGGCTGGTTGGGGTCCTCCACCGAAAGAAAGTCGCTGCTGCACCCGGCCAGCCCGGCCATGCAGGCAAGCAGCGCCAGCCGGTCTGGCTTGATGAGTCTGATCATCGGATTCACCTGGCGCTCAGTGGTTCAGGGATACCGAGACCACGAACGAGCGCGTCTGCGGCATGTTGAAGTAGTCCATCCCGCGCGTCTTCTGGATCGCGCCGCCCAGGTTGGTCTCGGGGTCGTAGCCGGTGTACTTGGTCCAGGTGTGCAGGTTGCGGCCGGCCAGGCGCACGTTCACGTCGTGCAGCCCGGTGCGCCGCGTCAGCCACTGGCTCTGGAAGTTGTACCCGACCGAGAGCTCGCGCAGCTTCACGTAGCTGCCGTCCTCGAGGCACAGGTCCGACGTGCCGCTGAAGGGGCAGGGCGCCAGCCCGTCACGGTACCAGTTCTGCCCGATCGGCACCGACAGCCCGGCGCCGGGGCCCACCACCGAGCCCGGAAGGATGCTCTGGCCGAACACCTTCTCGTTGCCGGTGCAGTTGTCGTCCACGTCGCAGGTGGCGCGCACCTCGGTGTCCTTGTGCGTGCCGTAGCTGTACAGCGCGCCCTTGGTGCCGTTGTAGATCTGGCCGCCGTGGCGGATGTCGAGGAGGCCGCCGAACTCCAGCGCGCCCACGCGCAGGTTGGTGTTGAAGCCGCCCGTCCAGTCGGGGTTCGGGTCACCGATCACGCGCTGGTTGGGGTCGGCCACCGGGAAGCCGTCCTCGCCGATGTACATGGCGCCCTTGGGCGCGCCCGCGCAGGCGGTGGCCAGGTCCACGCCCGAGACCGCGGCGTCCATCCCGTTGGGGCTGATCCCGCAGCGAACCACGCCGTAGTCGTAGAACACGCCCACGGCCTCGCCTTCCTTGGCCACGCCGAACGGCGTGATGCTGTTGGGGTCGAGCGCCACCCAGTCCACGCCCTCCAGCTTGATCACGCGGCTCTTGTTGGTGCCCCACTGGGCGCCCACGTCCCACGACAGGTTCCGGCGCGCGATCGGCCGGGTGGTGAGCGCCAGCTCGATGCCGCGGTTGCGGAAGGTGCCGGCGTTCTGCGCCTGGCGGGTGAACCCGGACGACGGCGGAAGCGCCACGTTCAGGATCACGTCCTCGGTGCGGGCGTTGTAGAAGGTGAAGTTCATCTCGGCGCGGCCGCTGGCCAGGCCGATGTCGAAGCCCGCCTCGAGCTCCTTGGTGCGCTCGGGGCGCAGGTCGTCGGCGCCGCGGATGAAGCTGGAGGTCAGCCCGCCGAACCCGCTCTGCGTGGGGGTCAGGCCGGTGCCCTGCGAGATCCCGCCCACGATGCCGCTGGAGTACGCCACGGTGGTCAGGAAGGGAAGCGGCTCCTGCCCCGCCTCGCCGTACGCCGCGCGCAGCTTGAACAGCCCCAGGAACTCGGGGTTGCCCAGCACGTTCACCGCGTTCCACGCCAGGCTGGCCTTGGGGAACCAGCTGCGGCGGTTGTCCTCGCTGAAGGTGGACGACCCGTCGTTGCGGGCGGCCAGCGTCAGGTACAGCTGGTCCCACGCCTCGAAGGTGAGCTGCCCGAACACCGAGGAGTTGTGGATCACGGTCTCCTGGTCGATCACCGGGTCACGCGAGACCGTGTTGGACAGCTTGAACGGCTCCGGCGCCACCAGCGTGCGGCCCACGTTGGCCAGGATGCGGTTGTTCCGGTTGTTGATGCTCTGCCCCAGCGTGAAGGTGCCGTTGAAGCTCGAGTTCAGCCGGTACCGGGCGGTGGCCGTCAGGTCGGAGCTGAGCTGGTAGTCAACGATCTTCCCCTCGGTCACGCGGCCGCCCGCCGACACGTCGGACGAAGCCTGCGGCGCGCCTTCCAGGCGCTCGTCGCCCGAGTAGTCGGCGCCCAGCGTGTAGGCCAGGGTCAGCCAGGGACGGGGGAGGAACTGCGCGCTGATGTTCCCGAACACGCGCCCCACCTGCGCCTGGTTCACCGGCTCGTACAGTGCGAAGAAGGGGTTGTCGAAGCCGCGGGTGCTCGACTCGCTCCCCAGCGCCGGGTGCTGCATGCGGAACGAGCGGTGCAGCAGCGTGACCGGGTCGAGGTAGCAGGTCTCGGGAAGGCAGTTGTTGAAGTTGGGCGGCGTGCGCAGCAGCCCCAGCTGCAGGCCGTTCACGTTGTTGCCGCGCTGGATGAACGACCCGCGGGTGTCGGCGTACGCCACGTTGCCGCCCAGCGAGAAGTTCTGCGCCAGGAAGTGGTTCCCCTTCAGGCGCACGGTGGTGCGGTCGAACCAGTTGTTCGGCCCCTTGAACACGCCGTCGTTGTCCACGCGCGAGAGCGACAGGTAGAACGTGGTGCGCTCGTTGCCGCCCGAGATGGACAGGTTGTTCTCCAGCTCGCGCCCGGTGTCGTACGCCTCGCTGGCGTGGTCGTACACGGGGATCCCCGTCCCGGTCAGGTCGGCGCCCCAGCTGCGCGTGCACCGCGAGGTGTTCACGCCCGGGTTGTCGCAGTCGTGCTCGCCCGCCAGAATGCCGCCGCGGCCCTGGCCGTAGCGCGTCTGCAGCGGGTACTCGTGGTTCACGTTGTCGAGGCCCAGCGTGCTCTTCAGGGAGTAGCGCGTGGCGCCGGCGCGGCCGCTCTTGGTGGTGATCAGCACCACGCCCTGCCCGGCGCGGGCCCCGTACAGCGCGCCCGCCGCGGCGCCCTTCAGGATCTCGACGCTCTCGATGTCCTCGGGGTTGATGTCCACCGCGCGGTTCGACTGCGTGGTGCCCGAGATCTCGCCCGAGCCCAGCTCGTCGAGCGGGTTCAGGTTCGAGGTCGAGAACGACTCGTTGTTGATCGGCACGCCGTCGACCACGAACAGCGGCTGGCCGCTCCCCGAGATGGTGCGGGTGCCGCGCATGCGGATGTACGCCGAGGCGCCGGGCTCGCCCGACGAGGCCGTGATCTCGACGTTGGGCGCCTTGCCGGCCAGCGCCGCCACCACGTTGCTCTCGTTGCTGCGGGTGATCAGCTCCGACGACACGCTGTTGCGCGCCGAGCCGATCTCCACCTTGGTCTGCGTGGTTCCCGCGCCGGTCACCACCAGCTCGTTCAGCCGCAGCGCGTCGCTGCCGAGCTGGAAGTTCTGGGTGACGGTGCCGCCGGGGGTAAGGGTGATGGTGCGCGAGAGGGGGTTGAGCCCCACGCGCGAAGCGGTGAGCGTGACCTGCTGGGCGGCGCGGACGCGCCCGGCCGGGATCACCAGCCGGTAGCTGCCGTCGGGGCCGGTGGTGGCCCCCACGCCCAGCGAGTTGATACGCACGAGCACGGCCGTCTCGCCCGCGCCCGATGCGCCCGTCACGCGGCCGGTGACCACGGCTGGCTCCTGCGCCTGCACGGCGGCGGGTGCCACCAGGGCCACAGCGACCAGGGTCGCGAGCAGCCCGCGAAGCTTTCTCATTGGTGTCGCCTCCTGGGGATTCGACGCGCGCCGGATACGGCGCGCGGGGGTTGAACCTCCGTCTGACTCGCGGGTGGGCGGAAACGCCCACGGCGCGGACCTGCGCTGCGGCCGGTGCGGGAGAGGGCACCGCGGACCGGAACCGCTTCGAAGAGACAGTTTTTCGCGGGTTCGCCTCCGTGCTGCCGGGGTGAAGGGAAGGTCGGGGTGGGTGGCCGCCGGCCGGGGAACAAGGATCCACGCGCCGCCTGCCCGACGTGGGGTCGGCAAGGCGTTGCAAGCACGATTGAAAACGTCACCCCCGGAATTCGACCGAACGTCCGAATGGATAGAACAGCCGTTCCCGGGTGTCAAGCCGCGCCCGGCGGCACGCGCGCCGGGCCTTTGGCGCCGATCGATACGCGCGCCGGCCAGGGTACTTTGCCGAGTCTCCCCGGAATTGGGTGGAGAAGCCCGGGCGTGTTGGGGAGAGCGGCACCGATCAAGACAACGTGTGCGGTGACTTCATTGTGACACTTGGGACCCCATTCGCGCAACAGGAACGTCGCCGGGCGCTTTGGGCCGTGCACGGGCGGGGAGAGGCGGCGAGGGAGCCGCCGGGGGCGTGCCGCTTCGGCGGGAACGGACGAGCCCCCTCTTCCGGCGTTCGGAAGAGGGGGCTCGGAGGGGCGGCTCGCGGCGCGGGGGTGCCTCAGGAGGCGGCGCGCGAGGCCTTCTTGCGGTCGTTGGCGCTCAGCAGCCGCTTGCGCAGGCGCAGCGACTTGGGCGTGACCTCGATCAGCTCGTCGTCGGCGATGTAGCCCATCGCGTCTTCCAGCGTCATCACGCGCGGGGGCTCCAGCAGGATGTTGTCGTCGCTCCCGCTGGCGCGCATGTTGGTGAGCTTCTTCCCCTTGGTCACGTTCACCTCCATGTCGCCGGGGCGGCTGTTCTCGCCCACGATCATCCCCTCGTACACCGGGGTGCCGGGGTCGATGAAGAAGGTGGAGCGCTCCTGCAGGTTCCCCAGCGAGAACGCCACCGCCTCGCCGTTCATCATGCTCACCAGCACGCCGCGGCTGCGGGTGTTCATCGAGCCCACGTACGGCCCGTATTCCATGAACCGGTGGTGCAGCGTGCCCTCGCCGCGCGTGTCGGTCAGGAACTCGCTGCGGTAGCCGAACAGCGCCCGCGCCGGGGCCTTGTAGACGAGCCGGACCAGCCCGCCGCCCGGGTTCTTCATCTCCAGCATCTCGGCCCGGCGCTGCCCCATCTTCTCGATCACCGGCCCCATGTGGCTCTCGGGGAGGTCGATGGTCACCTCCTCGTACGGCTCCAGCAGCTGGCCGTTGGGGCTCTTCTTGAGGATCACGCGCGGGCGGCTGACGGCGAACTCGTACCCCTCGCGCCGCATGGTCTCCATCAGGATCCCCAGGTGCAGCTCGCCGCGGCCGCTCACGGTGAGGGTGTCGGGGCTGTCGGTCTCCTCCACCTTGAGCGCCACGTTGCTCTCCAGCTCCTTGAAGAGCCGGTCGCGCACCTGGCGGCTGGTGACGTACTTCCCTTCCCGCCCGGCGAAGGGCGAGTTGTTCAGCATGATGTCGACCGAGACGGTCGGCTCCTCCACCGCGATCCCCTCGAGCGCCTCGGGGTTCTCGGCGTCGCACACGGTGGCGCCGATCTCCACGTCGGTCAGGCCGGCGAGCGCCACCACGTCACCCGCCGAGGCCGACTCGGTCTCGTGCCGCTCCAGCCCGTCGAAGGTGTACAGCTTGCTGATCTTGTTGCGCGCCATCTGCGCGGTGTTGTCGCCGTGGGTGACCAGGACCACGCTGTCGCCCACGCGCGCGGTGCCGCGCTCGATCTTGCCGATGGCCAGGCGGCCCAGGTACGGCGAGTAGTCGATGGTGGACACCAGCATCTGGTACGGCCCCTCCTGCGCGCGGGGCGCGGGGATCGTCTCCAGGATGGTGTCGAACAGCGGCTTGAGGCCGGTGCGCTCGTCGGTGGGGCTGTGCATGGCCACGCCCTCGCGCCCGATGGCGTACAGGAAGGGGCAGTCGAGCTGGTGGTCGTCGGCCTCCAGCTCCATGAACAGCTCCAGCACCTCGTCGTGCACGCGGTGCGGGTCGGCGTCGCCTCGGTCGATCTTGTTGATCACCACGATCGGCTGCAGCCCCAGCTCCATGGCCTTGCGCGTGACGAAGCGGGTCTGCGGCATGGGCCCCTCGGCCGCGTCCACCAGCAGCACCACGCCGTCCACCATGCGCAGGATGCGCTCGACCTCGCCGCCGAAGTCGCTGTGCCCCGGGGTGTCCACGATGTTGATCTTGGTGTCGCCCCAGCGCACCGACAGGTTCTTGGCCAGGATGGTGATCCCCCGCTCGCGCTCGAGCGGGTTGGAGTCCATCACGCGCTCCTGCACGTGCTGGTTCTCGCGGAAGGTGCCGGCCTGGCGCAGCATGTGATCCACCAGCGTGGTCTTGCCGTGGTCGACGTGCGCGATGATCGCGATGTTCCGGATCTGCATAATTCCAAAAGGGACAGGGTACAGGGGACAGGGGACAGCCGGCCTTCAACCGCGCCATCTGAGTGCCCCGCCGCAGTCCTCGGATTCGTTTGTCTCTCGAACCGGACTCCTGATGCAAAGCGAAAGACGGGCGCCTCTCCCGTGAGGTGCCCGCCTGCGCAATGCAGCCATGTAATTTAGCGAATTTACCGCGCCCGGTCTACCCCCAACTTACTAGAAGAGCCCTTCCAGCTTCTTCCCGTAACGCGCGATGTGGTCGTGGGGAATCACGTCCACGAACCAGAGGGTTTCGTCAGCGATGCGAAACACGATGCGGTCGCCGTCATTGATCCGCGCTTCGTTGTAGTACTTCTCCGGCTCGATCGGCTTCACCCGCATCCCCGGCGTCACCTCCTGCTTGATCAGGGCGATGACAACCTTGTCAGCGCCTTTCTGCCGGTCTGCGGACAGGCCGGAGTAGCTCTTCTGCCAGCGCGCCGACCATTCCGCCCGCAGGAAGGACTGCCTACGCGTCACTGGAAGCGGGCTTCAGACGGTCGAGAAACGCCTGGGCTTCCTCCGGCGTCTCGGTACGGACGGAGCGGCCCTCGCGGAAGCCGGCCTCGGCTTCGGCAATGCGCTCCTGCACCTCGGGATGATGGAACCACAGCTGGTCGCGCGGGACCAGCGCCGCGGGAACCAGTTCGATCGTCCCGTGCGGGGTGACGGACAGTAGGAGAAGCTTCGGCCCATCACCTTCGAGACCGATCACGCGGCGGAACTCCTCGGGGAAGGTTCCCCGTCCGCGCTTGTCGACGAGCATGAACGTCATGGCATCTCCTGGTAAGCCGTACCCAATTTGGGCATGGCTGAATATACCCTCGGGAACGAGCAGGTTCAACGGGTTGGTTAAAGTGCGACAGCGGTGGATGCGTTCGTCCGAACTTGAACAGAGATTGTACCCCATCAAGATCTGCGTTCCGGATCTGGCCGGTTCGGCTCCCACCGCACCTCATCCTGATGCTTCGGGTGCGAAAAAGTCCGGGTAGCGGGTGACGAACCCCGCCGCGTTGACCGTCACCTCGCGGACGAAGGCGCCGCCGCCGCTCTCGTATCGATACGTCTCTTCCGACAGGCGATGATACACCTGCGGGAGCGGCTCCAGCGTGAAGCCGGGGAAGCGCAGCCACGCCGCGCGCACCTCCGCCTGCTCGCCGACGGCAAGGCTCAGCCGGCGGATGGGAAGAAGGTTGGTGGACGGGCTGAAGTTGAGGTCCACGTCGGTGCACCCCTCCACCTGCGGGCACTCCTCGCCATTCAGGCGCCAGCGGCCGCCGTCCGCCTCGATCGCCACGCCGATCTCGTCGCCGCCGACCCAGCCGCGAACCGTGGCCGAGCGCGTCTTCCACTCCGCGTCGCAGGCGATGCGGTAGTCAAGACGGCACGGCTGGCCTTCGTGCGCGAATACGGCGGAACCTTCGAGCATCCACCCGTCACCCTGGCGAAGGATGCGGGCGGATTCGTGCCCCGGGCCGTCCACGCGGCGCCAGAGGATGGTCGCCGCATCAGGCATCACGATCATCCCCCTCTCCCCACTTCAGCAAAACCGCGTTGGCGATGCTGGCGGCGATCGCGATGGCGAGCACTGCCCACCAACGCGGCGTGATGACCTGCGCGCCCTCGAGCCGCGACACGTCTTCGCCGCGGGCGATGCGCTCCTCGCGGTAGCCGGGGATCGCGACCAGCGCGAGGCCGATCACCAGGAACGCGGGAAAGATCCACGCGGCCTTGCGATAGTAGTAGCCGCGCGTGAGCGCCGTGTACCACGTCCACGCCACGAAACCGGCGGAGAGCAGCGCGATGAACACGCCGCCCAGCCGCTGGCGCCCGCGCGGAACTCCGCCGGCATGGGTCGCGTCCGCGCGAGGATGCTCCACGATCATCGTTCAGCAGTTCCAGGTGGAGGGACGATTCAGGAACGGGAGGGATCGCGGACGAGTTGCCGGCGCGCCGGCCGGTGGCTCAGAGGCGGGCAAGGAACTCGATCCCGCCGACACGCCCGCCCTTCAGGATGTCGAGCACCAGGCTTCCTTCCCTGGGATGCTCCAGGACGACGCTGGTGTCGAACTGCCACTCCGCCCCCGGCTCGTTCGCGCCGTCGGGAGCGACGAAGTACGTGTACGCCGGGCTCTGCTCCAGCGCGCGCGTGCACCGGGCGAGCGCCTCGGCCAGCCAGGGCCGGTCGGGGCACGCGCCGCGGGCAAGCTCCACCAGCCACGCAGGATCATACGGCTTCCACTGCATGGCGGCGCGGGAGGAGGGATTCGCTTCGGCGGACCGTTTGCCGGTCAGCTCCCCGCAGGGCGCGAGGCGGCCCAGTGGTAGGCCACCATCTTGTACACCAGCTTGGCGGCCACGAAATCGGGCGCGGCGTTGCCGCCGATGGGGGCGAGCTCGACCACGTCGGCCGCCACCACGTTCTTCTCGGCGAACACGCGGCGGAGGAGCTTCATGGTGGGATACCACGTCAGCCCGCCCGGCTCGGGGGTCCCCGTGGCCGGCATCAGCGACGGGTCGAAGTAGTCCACGTCGAAGGTGATGTAGACGTCGTCGCCAAGCGCAGCGAGGGCGCGGTCGATCCACGCCTCGTTGTCCCACATCTCATCGGCGAAGATGGTGGTGATGCTCCCCTCGCGCTCGCGGATCAGCGCCCGCTCCTCCGACGTGATGGCGCGGATCCCCACCTGCACCAGGTTCGCGCAGTCGATGCAGCGCGCCATCACACTGGCGTGCGAATAGGGCGATCCCTCGTACTCCAGCCGCAGGTCGCCGTGCGCGTCGAACTGCAGGATGGAGAGGCGCCGCCCTTCCGGAAGCCGCGCCGCCGCCGCCTGCACCGGCGCGCTGCTGATGGAGTGCTCGCCTCCCAGGATGATGGTGAGCCGTTCGCCCGCGGCCTCGTACACCGCGTCGCACGCCTTGCGCAGCTCGCCCACGGCCGCCTCGGGCCCGGCGGAGGAGAGGTGGAGCGCGGGAAGCGTGACCACGCCCACCTCGGGGCCGGGCTCGGCGTCGAGCTCCTGGTCGTAGAGCTCGATGTAGCGCGAGGCCTCGAGGATGGCCTGGGGCCCCAGCTTGGTGCCGCCCTGGTAGCTGACGGTGGCCTC
>DASSJS010000387.1:0-27765 GCA_035691085.1 Longimicrobium sp. | reverse complement strand
CGTACTGGAACAGCACCGGTTCGGAACGATGACGTCCAAGCATCGGAGCGGCGGGCGGAGGTGAACGGTGGGTTTCCACAATTTACCACCGCACCATCTCCTCCGCACGGCCAAACAGCCCTTTTTTCAACAGCCTTCTAGTAGTGCGCATGTCCGAACCCCTCATCACTCCACGACGGTGAGGGCGGTCGCCGGAACCTCTACCGTGATCCGAGCGTCTTCGTAGTCGTCGAAGCTGCGGATGCGGTACAGGTGCCGGCCGTTCCACCCGACGTTTCCCCGGTCCTCGATCACCTCAGCCTCGTAACTCACCACTGGCGTCTGGTACAGCACGCGGCTGCCGACCCGAATCCCATTCGAGTGAACATCCGGCAGGCACTTTCGTGCTCCCGAGCCAGGTGTCTCGTCTTCATCGTCGCCGACGAGCAGTTCCTCGGCGGGCCACATGAAGGGACCCTCCGCGTACTCACTCGATGGTTGGATCATTACCAACCGCCGTCCGTTCACGCCGAGGTCGCCCAGGTCCTCGACGACGGTTGCGGGATACGCGCCACCAGGCATCCGGTACCGCACGCGGCTGCCGACCCGCAATTCATCCCCGGGGCGTGGGTGCTTACGTGCTCGCATGTCGGGTCCTCACCAAGGGGGTCCGCCCATCAGGCTTTGCAAATATAAGCGAAGAACCGCGTCGATCTCCACTGTCAGCACATCACACGCCCGGCGCCAGCGCCGCACCTGAGCGATTTGAACCTCGTCAGCCCCCTGCAGGGCAGGGTTCCGGAAGTCCTGATGAGCGATCGCGTTCCTCCATCCGATCAGCTCCTCCAGTTTTCTCTTCCGCTCCGCATTCCGAGGATGGTGTGAATCGACTTCGATCCAGAATTCGATTCCAAGCCGACCGAAATCGGAGCCGAGTGATGCGGGGCTGGCATTCCCATTGTCGAGCCTTCGTCCCCGGGTAAGCAGCGGCCGCAGGACGGCACTGACCGGATCGTGCGCGGCGCTTCGAGTGATCCACTCCGCCGCTTCGCTGTGCAACTCGCGGCAGAACTTCTGGAACTGCGAGCAGAGCAGCACCACGTACGCCTGCGCGATCTGCTGGCGTGCGAAGCGGCGGGAGGCGCGGGTGCCGCCGACCAGCGCGTGCGCGGCCTCGAACTCGTCGAGCACCTTGCGGCTGCGGGTCTGCCAGTGGCGGAGGGCACGCGAAGGCATGAGACGGTCGTGACCGGCGGTTGGAGGACTGGTCCGTTGGCTCACAAAGTGTACGACGAAAGATAACAAAGCAGTTGCACGATGTAAACAGCGCGCCGGCGGACGCGAGAGATGCGTCCGCCGGCGCGCCGGTTCAGTTGCGGGCGGCTTCCGTCAGCCGGCCAGCTCTTCCTTGGCGATGCGGTTCAGCTCGCGGCCGTCGAACTGGCCCTTGGTGCGGGGGGAAACCGCCTTCATCACGCCGCCGATGTCCTTTGCGCCCGCGGTGATGGCCTCGCGCACCATGGCGCGCACCTCGGCCTCGCCGAGCTGCGGGGGGAGGTAGGCCTGCAGGATCACGGCTTCCTGCTCCTCCTTCTGCGCCAGCTCCTCGCGGCCGCCGCCGCGCATCTGCTCGGCGGCCTCGCGGCGGCGCTTGATGGCGGTGGTGGCCACGGCGTGCACCTCGGCGTCGCCCAGCTCGTGCCCCACGTCGATCTCCTTGTTGCGGATCTCGGAGAGGAAGGTGGTGAGCACGGTGGTGCGCAGCTTGTCGCGCTCGCGCCGCGCGGCGTTCAGGTCGTCGCGGATGGTGTCCTTCAGCATGTCCGCCATGGGTCGCGTCCTCGATATCGTTGGGTCGATCTGCCGGGGCGCGAAATCTACGCGCGGGGGAAGCGGACGCAACGACAGGGAACAGGGAACAGGGAACAGGGAACAGCAGACGGGAACGGCAGGGGTCCAGCATGCGCACCATCTCGCACCTCGCACCTCGCACCTCGCACCTCGCACCTCGCACCTCGCACCTCGCACCTCGCACCTCCGTACCTCCGTACCTCCGTACCTCCGTACCTCCGTACCTCGCACCTCCGTACCTCCGTACCAAAACAGCGGCCCTCCCCGGAAAATCCCGGGGAGGGCCGCCGCGACGCCGGCATCCTGCCGAGGCTCAGCCTTCGGTGGAGCCGCTCTCGTTGGGCGAGGCGACCCAGTTGTCGGAGTGCGGCTTGACGGGAAGGTCCTCGCCTTCCAGCCCCAGCTCCACCCCGGGCATGAGGCCCTCGCCGACCCGCGCCTGGCTGTGCATGGCCTGCGGCTGCTCGGCCACCGGGATGGCGTGCTTGCCATACGGGTCCTGGTTGTCCAGCTCGTCCTCGGTATAGTTGAGGCCGGCGGCGGGGTCGCCGTGGCCGGGACGGCTGCCCATCACCGGATTCCGGTGGGCGATGTCCTCGTCCTCGTACTGGTCGCGGTCGCTCTGCTCCAGCGCCACCTCGCGCAGGTGCTGCGAATCGTCCAGGCCGCCGCGGTTCTCGGTCTCGATCCCCTGCCGCCGCTGGCCCATCCCCACCATCCTGCCGGTCCATTCACCAGACATGTGTTCCTCCGTTCCGGCGGAAGCCGCGGCAGGCCGGGGCCGGCGCTGCTCGTCTTCCACGTCCATCCGGTTCACCACCGTCGCCACGCCGCGGACGCCGCGCGCCGCGCGCACCGCCCGCTCGGCCTCGTCCTGCGTGCGCACCGAGCCCGACAGCTCCACGATCCCCGGGCTGATGCACCCCACATCCACCCCTCGCTCCGACAGCACGGGGTCGCGCAGGAAGATGTCGATCACCGCGTCTTCCAGCTGCACCAGCGCGTGCTGTTCCTGCTCGGGGCGCCGCAGCGGCGCAGGCCCCCAGCCGCGCGCCGCCTCGCGCGCGCGGTCGCGGATGCGCGCGGCGCCCTGGCGCACCGGCTCCTGCTGCGCCGCGTTGGTCAGCAGCAGCCCCAGCACCAGCCCCCCGGCGGCGCCCAGCGCCACCAGGAACGGGTTGCCGCCCTCCCGCTCACGATCGTCGTGGTCCTTGCGCGATGAACGCCCCATGTCTCCCCTTTTCCGGTCCCAAGCCACGCCTCACGTTGCGATCCCTTCACAACGGTGAAAACGTGCAAGTCGCGTTCCGGCAGGCTCATGCGCGTTGCGCGGAGCCGGCCGGTGCGTGCGGTTCGGGAGGTGGCGGGGGAGAGGTTCCTACGGAGAGGTGCGCGTCGAGTCCTGCGCCTCGCGGCGGCGGCGGCGCTCCTCGTCGGTGCGGCGGCGGGCGCGCTCGGCGCTCTCGCGCTGCGAGCGGGCGCGCTCGCCCGCGTCGATCTGGCGGTCGATCTCGGCGCGCTGGCGGGTGCGCTCGCGCTGCGCGTTCTCCTGGTCGCGGTCCACGTAGATGGGCGGCGAGAGCGGGATGGGGATCTTGCGGCCGGCGATCACGGGCGTGCCGCCCTCGCCGATCCCCCACTCGCGGCCGTTGCGGTCCTTGACCGTCCAGTTGCGGATGCGGCGCTGGTGATCGGCTTCGGCCGCGACCGAATCGTTCCAAGTGGTGAGGCGGTCGTTCAGGTGCTCCATGTAGCGCTCGTGCTCGCTGCGCTGCCGCTCGGGCACCGCCTGCGGCGGCACGATCAGGCGCCGGTCGCCGTACCCCGCGCCATAGCGCCCGCCCGCCACGTCGTTGCCGATCCCGTTCCCCGCCCCCGTTCCCACGCCGTTGCCGGCGCCGTTCCCGCCCTGCGCGCCGGGCGCGGCCGACGGAGCGCCGCCACGCGCGCCGCTGCCGCGGGGCACCGGCGGAAGGCCCGTGGGCACGCGGTCGGGGAAGCGCTGCAGCTCGGGGGCACGCGCGATGGCCGAGTCGATGGCGGCGGCGGTCACCGCCTGCTCGGCGGTCATCCCGGCCTGCCCGCCGCCGGCCGCGGGCGCGCCCGAGGGCCATTCGCCCACGTCCAGGTAGCTCACCCGCTCGGCCGGGGCGTCGGTGGCCGCGGCCTGCACCCGCTGGCGGCGGCGCGCCTCGTTGATCCCCAGCACCAGCAGCACGGCCAGCACCACGTGCACCACCAGCGACACCGCCACCGCCCCGCGCGACACGCGCAGCCCGCGATCGCCGTGCGTGCCGCGGCTGAACGGCGCGCGCACCGGGAGCGCGGGCGCGGCCGGGCCGGGCTGCGCCACTGCGGGCGTGGCCGAGACCGTGGTGTCAGGCGGCGGAGTGAGCGTGGCGGGACTCATGGACTGGTTCTACTCCCCCCTGATTCTTCGGTTCCGGAGCGAATCATTCCTTAACAAACACCCGTAGCGGCATTTGCCCTCGAATCCGGAGGCCAGTCGGGGATCGCACGAGGCGGACCTGTCTCGGGCCCCTGCCCCGCGGCCCCGCCGGATTCCCTCCTATGACCCAGAGCAGCAGAGCACCAGAGCACCAGAGGAAGGACGTCTCTGGTCCTCTGGTTTCTCTGGTCCTCTGGGATGAAAAATCCACGAGGACTGCGAAACGCAAGAATGCGGAGGCGCGCCGAACCTCCAGCGCACTTCCGCACTCACGCACTCCCGCACCTGTTCGCCGTTCAGACCATCTTCGCGATCCGCTCCGCGCCTTCCCTCAGCCGCTCCTCGCTCGTCGTCAGCGCCACGCGGAAGAAGCCCTCGCCGCCGGCGCCGAGCGACTTGCCGGGGAGCACGGCCACGCCCTGCTCCAGCAGCAGCCGCCGCGCCCAGGGGTCGCTCTCCACGCCCGCGGGGAGCGGCACCCACAGGTACATGCTGGCCGCGGGCTTCGGCAGGTCGAAGCCGGCGTCGCGGAAGGCGCTCCAGGCAGCGTCGCGGCGCGCCTGGAAGGTGGCCACGTTCCGCGGCACCCAGTCACCGTGCGAGCGCAGCGCGGCGATCCCGGCGTGCTGGATGCTGAGCGGCACGCCCGTGTCGGCGAAGGTCTTCACCCGCGTGACGGCGGCGACCAGGTCGGGGTTCCCCACCGCCCAGCCGATCCGCCATCCGGTCATGTTGTACGTCTTGCTCAGCGAGTGGAACTCGATCGCGATTTCCTTCGCGCCCGGGATCTCCAGGATGCTGGGCGGGCGGTAGCCGTCGTACGCGATCTCGCTGTAGGCGTTGTCGTACGCCAGGATCACGTCGTGCTCGCGGCACCATGCCACGGCGCGCTCCAGGTACTCGCGGGGCGCGATTGCGGCGGTGGGGTTGTTGGGATAGTTCAGGTACAGGATGCGCGCGCGGCGGACCACCTCCTCCGGCAGCTCCCAGAAGGGAACCAGGAAATCGTGCTCGGGGCGGAGCGGCACGAGGTGCGGCTCGCCGCCGGCCAGCACGGTGCCGCCCAGGTACGCCTGGTAGCCGGGGTCGGGGATGATGGTGGCGTCGCCCGGCTCCAGGAAGGCGAAGGGGAGGTGGTAGATCCCCTCCTTGCTCCCGATCAGCAGCGCGATCTCCTTCATCGGGTCGATCTCCAGCCCGAAGCGGCCGGCCATCCACCCGGCGATCTCCTCGCGGAAGGGGACCAGGCCCAGCTGGAAGGGATAGCGCGAGTTGGCGGTATCGCACGCGGCCTGCTGCAGCGCCTGCACGGCGGCGGGGGGCGGCGCCAGGTCGGCGTCGCCGGTGCCCAGGTCGATCACGTCCACGCCGCGGGCGCGCAGGTCGCGCTTGATCCCCGGCACGTCGGTGAGCGGATAGGGCGGAAGGGTCTGGAAGCGCCGGGCAAGTCGGGGCATGGTCGGGTCCGGATCGGTCAGTTCTGAACCTGCGGGGCCGGGCCGTGCGGCTCGGCGACGATCATCCGCGCGGCCAGCAGCACCGCGCCGATGGTGATGGCCACGTCGGCCACGTTGAACACGAACGGGAACCAGCGCACCTGGATGAAGTCGGTCACCCACCCGTTCATCACCCGGTCGCCCAGGTTCCCCAGCGCGCCGGCGACCACGAGCCCCGCGGCGATGCGCATCAGCGCGTCCTCGGTCTTCAGCGCGATGCGGGTGGCCAGCGCGATCCCCAGCGCGGCGGCAACCACCAGCAGCGGAAAGCGGATGTATTCGGGCACGTCGCGCAGGAAGCTGAAGGCGATCCCCGGGTTGCGGGCGTGCGCGAACCAGAGCCACCCGTCGATCACGGCGTGGCGCGAGTACAGGCGCAGGTGGTTCTGCACCAGGAACTTGGTGATCCAGTCGGCGGCCACGACGGCGGCGAGCGCCAGGGCCAGCCAGCGCTTGGGGCTGACCTTGATCATGCGTGTTTCACCGGGTTGTGGACCGATCCCACGCCGGGGATCTCGACCTCCACCAGGTCGCCGTCGCGCAGCGGGCCCACGCCCGCGGGGGTGCCGGTGGCGATCACGTCGCCGGGCTCCAGCGTCATTACCCCGCTGATGTAGGCGATCAGCTGGGGGATGCCGAACGCCATCTCGCCCACGCGGCCGTGCTGGCGCACCTCGCCGTTCACGCGGGTGATCACTTCCAGGTTGTCGCGGTCCACCGCGGCCAGCGGAACGGCGGGTCCGATCGGGCAGAAGGTGTCGAAGCCCTTGGCGCGCGTCCACTGGCCGTCGGCCTTCTGCAGGTCGCGCGCGGTCACGTCGTTCAGCGGCGCGATCCCGGCCACGAAGTCCCACGCCTCGGGGGCGGGCACGTGGCGCGCGCGGCGGCCGATCACCACGGCGATCTCGCCCTCGTGCTCCACCCGCTCGCTCTCACACGGAAGGACGATCGGCTCGCCGTCGGCCAGGAGGCTCGAGGGCGGCTTGAAGAAGATCAGCGGGCGCTCGGGGACCTCGTTGCCCAGCTCGCGGGCGTGCTCGAGGTAGTTCCTGCCCACGCAGACGATCTTGGAGGGACGGGGAAGGTCCACGTTGCCGCTCACCAGGGTTGCGGGTTCAGCCGTGTCGGCGCGAGGCCTACAAGATAGCACCGCATCCCGCCGCTCCGCGACCGCACCGCGCGGAATGCGACCGACCCCCTCCCGGTTGGGGAGAGGGTCGGTGGGACAGCGCTGAAGAACCCGCAGCGGCCGATTTGTTCCGCGCGACCGGGCGCTTCAATCTCGCGACGCAGTCTGGGCGGCGATCCGGGCCGTGCCCGCCGGCCCCGCGGCTTCGCACGGCGCTACGTCCGCCGCCGTGGGGGCGCACGCGTTGGAATCGAGCGCCGCGATTCGCCCGGACCGCCCGGCATCACCCTGTGCCGGCCTGTGGGCCACCACCGAAGCGGACGAAGAACCGGTCTGGAGGCCGATAACCTTCAAGGGCGACTCGCGCCGCGCCATCGAGCCGGCCAGGTTCGATCCCGCGAACAGCATCGCCACAACGATCACAACTTCGTGCACCCGCATGTCCTGATCTCCCGCGTTTCACTCCGCCGGGATCATGGCAATCCCGGGTGCCGCCGGGCACACGTTCGTGCCCGGCGCCAGCCCCATTCATCACGAGCCGGGCCGCGGCTGCACGAGGCTCGATCATCAAGCAATGGTGCGGCTAATCGCGTCCAAATCGCCGGGGGAGCGGCGGACGCTACGCGGCCCGATGGGGAGGAGGTGTCCCAGATTTGGGACCCGGTGTACCCAGCGTTTTCAGCGCGCGGAAAGTTTCAACCCGCAGCGCGGCGCTCCTGGCGGTCGCCGTAGAAGCGGAGCATGGCGGCCTTCACCGTCTGCCAGGGGCCCCTCACCAGCGGCGCGGGGGGGAGGCTGTCGATGAAGTAGCGGCCGTAGCTCTTGCGCACGATCCGCCCATCGAGGACGAGAACCACGCCGTGGTCGGCGCGCGAGCGGATCAATCGCCCGAAGCCCTGCTTGAGGCGGATGGCGGCGTGCGGGAGCATGTAGTTGATGAACGAGTTGCCGCCCGCCTGCTCGATGGCCTCGATGCGCGCGGCGGTCACCGGCTCGCTGGGCACCTTGAAGGGCAGCTTGGGGATCACCAGCCCGCGCAGCGCCTCGCCCGGCACGTCCACGCCCTCCCAGAAGCTGGTCGTCCCCAGCAGGATTCCGCGCCCCGAGTCGGCGAAGCGCTCCACCAGCGCCGCGCGCGCGCCCTCGCCGTGCACGAACAGCGGCCAGTCGCGGTCCGCCCCGCGGCGGCGCAGCTCCGACGCCACGTAGCGGAGGGCGCGGTAGCTGGTGAAGAGGACGAACAGGCCGCCGTCGCTGATCCGGGCGTGCTCGATGGTGCCGCGGATGGTGGCCTCGTCGTGCCGCTCGTCGCGGTCGCCGGCGGGGAGCGGGAGGTCCGTCGGCACCGCCAGCATCGACTGCGCGCCGAAGTCGAACGGCGAGGGGTGGATGGCCTCGCGCACGGGGTGCTCGTCCTCGGCCAGGCCGTTCAGCCCCAGCCGCTGCCGCACGAAGCGGAAGTTCCCCTGCGTGGCCAGCGTGGCGGACGTCAGGACGACGGTGGGCACCTGCTCGAACAGCGTCTCGCGGAGCACGGCGGCCAGGTCCAGCGGCGCGGCGTTCAGCGTGAGGTTTCCCTCGCGCCCCTCGCGCTCGGCCTGCCGCTCCAGCCAGCGCACCATCTGGATCTCGTCCGAGCCGGGGCGCAGCGCCTGGCGCAGGCCGTCGCCCGCGGCATCGATGCGATTCGCCGCCCCGCGCAGTTCCACCAGCTGCGCCTCCATCCGCTGCTTCATCTCCTCGTCCACCGTCACCCGCTCGCGCAGCAGCTCCATCGCCTCGCGCAGCGACGCCAGGTGGTCCAGCACGCCACTGAGCGCGTCATCCAACCCCAGCGGCCACACGGGGTGGCTGGCGAAGGAATCCTCCAGCCGGATGGTTTCCTCGCCGCCGGTGAACAGGTCGCTCAGGAAGGAGAAGACGCCGGCCGCCCGCTCGCGCGCCCCATCGAGCGCGGGGTAGATGCGGTGCTCGATCAGGTCCAGCGCGCTGCGGGCGATCAGGTCGCTGCGCTGCGCCTTGAGCGCGCTGGCGAAGGCGGGGAACAGCCCCTTCCCGCGGTGCTCCATCCGCCGCAGCGTGCGGAACAGCCCGCGGCGGCTGACGCGCGCGCCCAGGTGGCTGGTGGCCGCCTCTTCCAGGTTGTGCGCCTCGTCCAATATCAATCGGCTGTACTGCGGGAGCACGGCGGGCGCGTTGTAGTTGCCCAGCGAGCGCCGCACCGCCAGGTCGCTGAACAGCAGGTGGTGGTTGACCACGAGGACGTCGGAGGCCGACGCGTCGCGCCGGGCGCGCTGGTAGAAGCACTCCTCGAAGTGCGGGCAGCGGGCGCGCAGGCACACGTCCGTCTCGCTGGCCACCTCGTCCCACACCTCGGCACTGGGGCGGAAGGAGAGGTCGGAGAGGGAGCCGTCCTGCGTGGTCTTGATCCACTCGACGATCCCCTTCAGCTCGGCCTGCCGCTGGTCGTCGAAGAGCGACGTGGAGCTGGCTTCGGCCAGAAGGGCGCGGCGGATGGAGACGTAGTTGGCGCGCCCCTTCACCAGCGTGAACTTGAAGGGCTCGCCCAGCGCCTTGCGCAGCAGCGGCAGGTCCTTGGCGACCAGCTGCTCCTGCAGGTTGATCGTGTTGGTGGAGACGACGGTGCGCTCCTTGTTCTGCATCGCCCAGCGGATGGCGGGGAGGAGGTAGGCGACCGACTTCCCCGTTCCCGTCCCCGCCTCGGCGATCCCCACGCCGCCGTCGTTGTACAGCTCGGCCACCAGGCGGGCCATGGCGCGCTGCGCGGGGCGATCTTCGTAGCGGGGGTGGCGGAGGGCGAGCGGACCCTGCGGGCCCAGGTCGTCGTCCACCCGGTCCGCGTCGATCGGCGTGGTTTCGTGCGGCGCGGGCGGTTCGAGAACGACGTACAGCTCGCTGGCGTCGTTGTCGATGATCGCGAAGCCCAGCCCCTGCTCCCAAAGGCGCGTGGCCACACCCATATCGGCCTCGCTGGGCTCCAGCAGGCCGGACGGATGGTTGTGCACCAGCAGCGAGGGCGCCTCGATCTCGCGCTCGCGGATCAGCGCGAGGACGGCGCCGGCGTGCCCGCGGGCCAGCGTGCGCGGCTCGTCCACCGCCCCGTCCTCGCCCACACGGCAGACGAAGCACACCTCGTTTCCGCGCGCGCGCTGGATCTCGCTCTGCATCCGCTGTGCGGCGGCGGGGGCGAGAAAGAGGTCGACGGCGGATTTGCGGGGAGGTGGGGCGATGCTCATGGGGGAGAAAGATAACGACGAAACCCGGCGGGCGCCTACGTCCGTGGAGCCGCCGGGTTTCCATCCGCCGTCCGCGCTCGTCCAGGGGCCGGTTTCACCGGGGATCGGCTGGCGGAGAGCGTCCGGGGCGGATGAATCCGCGGCAACAACGGCCCGAAGTCCGCCTTCGCGGACTCCCACGACGAGATCTGCTTGTGCTGGCGAGGTCCGGCCGGTCAGGTGTGCGCGAAGCGGATTTCCACCCGCTCCGCGTCACCCAGCGCGGCCGTCAGGGTGTGGAGCAGGACCCGGCGCGCTCCCAGCTGTTCGATCGCGTGCAGGCTGTCGCGGTTCAGGGTGAATCCCCTGGTGTGATGGAAGCGATGGAGCGACGGATGGCTGAGGACGACCACATCCTCGGGACCAAGGTGTGCCAGCACCGAGCCGTCCGGCTGGGGAATGGCATCGACCGGCCAGCCGCCATCTTCCTGGGGATCGGAGGTATCGAAATAGCTCGGCTCCAGGCCGCGCAGGTTGGCGATCACCTTCCACCGCGCGGGAGTGGGACGGAGGTTGTGGTATCCGAACCAGAGCGGAAGCGCGTGCAGGGCGAGCACGGTGAACCATGCGATCCACAGCGGTGTCCAGCGCGCGTCGAGCACGTGGGTGGCCCACAGCACGCGGTGGAGCCCGAAAAGAATGGCGAAGGAGACAAGCAGCGGCAGGCTCAGCAGAACGGCAAAGTAGAAGGGCCGGACGGGGCGGGTGGCGCTCTGGTTGCTGCGGCGGAATGCCTCCCAGTGCAGCATTCCGCTGTCCGGCGGCGTCAGCATCACAAGCAGCTGCATGGTTTCGTGGATGTTCAGGCTGCGATAGAACAGGTAGCAGGCGAACACCACGTTGAACAGCGCCAGCGCCAGAAAGGCGAACGCGTTGTAGCCCGCGTTGCCGCCGATCATCCGCAGGAGCGGAGTCCCCGAGCCCACGATCGCCGCGAGGAGCACCGTCACGCCGGCCATGTACATCCAGGCGCTCCGTTGGACCTCGCGGTCGTTGTCGCGGAAATCGACCCGCAGCGCCTCTTCTTCCTCCGCCGTCAACCAGCGCATTCAACCAGTCTCCATGAAAGCCGTCCCGCGGTGAACCCACCGATTGTTTTGAAGGATCGTCCCACGCGAGTTCCGTGATCAGCGGCGTGAATCGATCGAAGCGCCCGCCCTACCCGATCGCCTCGGCCGGGTCGCTCATCTCCAGCGCCTCGATCAGCAGCTCGGCGTCGTCGTTCGCGACCGCGTCGAGCTCCACGTAGCCCACGCGCACGGGCTCGGCCTCATCCTCCGGGCAAGTGAAGCGGGCGGCGTAGATGCCGCGCTCGGTGGGCGCCGGGTGGCCGTACAGGATCTCGACCAGCCAGCTGCGGCCTCGGTCGTCCTGAAAGATTGCTTTGTCCTTGGTCATCTCTCGGTCCCGATCACGTCTCGAAAGCGGGCTCTCACCGGCGGCTGAAGCCCGCAGCAACAACGACGAAAAGCCTCGCAAACCGCGCGAGGCGGGATCAAGGCTGCGTGCCGGCGGGGGGAGCCGCGGCGGGCGCGGGCTGTCCGGCCGGGCGCCGCGCACGGTTCAGGTTGTCCATGTCGGCCGCGATCTGCCACGGGCCGCGGGGTTGCCTGCGCAGCGCGAGGATGAACTTCCCCTCGTCGGGCTGGTCCGCGCTCCCGGCATACGCGCCGATGATGTAGCCGACGGAATCGTCCGCGGCGTATGTGTACGCGCGCAGGCTGAGCGGGCCGCCGGCACCCGTGTACGCCTGCCGCACCGCCGCGCGCCCGCGCACCGGCGACCGGCCATTCGCCAGCACGAAACCGTCTTCGGCGAAGAGCGCGGCGAGCGCGGCGGCATCGCGGGCCTGCCAGGCACGCTCGTAGTCGCGCAACACGCGGTCGAGCTCCGGAGGGAGTTGCACGTGCGGAAGCTGCGCGGCCGCGTCCGAGGGCGGCGGGTTCTGCTGCGCGACGGCCACCGCCGGAGCCGCGAGCAGCACGAGAACGGCGGGGATGAGGAGCTTCATGGCGATCCGTGGGAAACGGGTAAAGCGCTGCGGACAACATCGTACCCGCCGCCGCGCGAGGCCAGATCGATGCTGTCATCGAACCGTCGGTGAAACGGAGGAGGAGCGCGGGGCACATGCCTTGCCCGTCCATCGGGAGTTGAAGCCAGGCGGCCCGGGCAGCGTACGGAGAAGCCGAACCGCACCTCTGACCACGCCGCTCGCCGGAGCTGGGCTCAAGAGGGCGTACGATGGTCATCGAATGGTTGCGGTTCACGGTCAAGCCGGGGTTTCGAGCACGCTTCATCACGTTCGACCGGTGGGTGTGGACGGCCACGTTGTCGGCTTTCCCCGGCTTCCTGAGGAAATCCGTCTGGACGAGCCCCGGCGATGACACCGAGGTGGTGATCGTCATCGAATGGGCCTCGCGGAAGGACTGGATGAACGTGCCGGCGAGGCTGCTCGAAGCCACCGAGCGGCGCTTCGCCGCGGCCGTCGGCCCGTGGGGATACCGGCTCCGGGAAGCGCGTGCGTTCCAGGTGCGCGACCGGTGACCGCGGCGTTGCGCCGCCGCGTGGCCCCGTGCCCCTGGAAGGCACATGCCTTGCCCGCCCATGCGTGTGATTGACCCACCAGACGGAGAACGGGATGGAGACGCTGCCGCGGGAGATGGTGATGGAGGCGATCGGGGCCATCCTCACCGAAGCATACGAGGGGCCGCCGGACCCGAGCGGAACGTGGTTCGTCAACAACGCGGCCGACGCGGGCTTCTTCCCCACGCTCGACGGCCTGTCCGCGGACGAGGCGTCGCGCGCGGCGGCGCCGGGGCGGAGCACGGTGGCGGCGCACGCGGGGCACATCCGCTTCGGCCTGGAGGTCAGCCGTCGCTGGGTGAGCGGCAACCGCGGGCCGTACGACTGGCACCAGAGCTGGGCCGTCTCCACGGTGGACGAGGCCGCGTGGGCCGAGCTGCGCGCGGGGCTACGCCAGGAATACGCGGCGTTCCGGCGGGCGATCGACGAGGTGCACGAGTGGGAGGAGAGCCGCTTCACCGGGCTGCTCGGAAACCTGGCCCACGCGGCGTATCACCTGGGAGCGGTGAAGCAGATGGTGCTGGAGATGCGCGGGTCCGAAACGACGCGGGCGGAAACGGCCGGGGCGCGCGGATGAGGGATTCGTTCGCGCGGGCGCTGGTGGGGCGCACCCTGGCGGGGCGCTACGAGCTGGCCGAGGCGATCGGCGCCGGCGGGATGAGCGTGGTCTATCGCGGGATGGACCGGGTGCTCGGCCGCCCCATCGCCGTGAAGGTCGTCGCCCTCTCCGCCGACAGCGAGGAGATGCGCGCCAACCTGCGCGAGCGCTTCCGGCGCGAGGCGGGGTCGGCGGCGCGCATCGCCCATCATCCCAACATCGTGCAGGTCTACGACTACGGGACCGATCCCGAGCTGGACCTGGACTTCATCGTGATGGAGTTGCTGCGCGGGCGCGACCTGAAGCAGGCGCTGGCCCGCGGCCCCGTCCCTCCGGCCGAGGCGCTGCGCATCGTGCGCGAGGCGGCGCGCGGCCTGAGCGCCGGGCACCGCGAGGGGATCGTGCACCGCGACGTGAAGCCCGCCAACATCTTTTTGGTGGGCGACGAGGAGCGGCTGGAATACGTGCGCGTGCTCGACTTCGGCATCGCCAAGCCGATGGAGCCCGACGACGACGCGCTCACGCTCACCACCGCCGGCCAGCTCCCGCACTCCCCCGGCTACGCCTCGCCCGAGCAGACGGCGCTCGACACGGCCGTGGCGCCCACGTCGGACGTCTACCAGCTCGGCCTGATCGCCTACGAGCTGCTGGCCGGCGAGCGCCCGTACACCGAGGCCGACCGCAAGCGCATCCGCGCCGGCGAGGCGGTGCCGCCCGCGCGGTCGGATCGATGGCTTGCCGTCCCCGCGCCCGTGCGCGCGGTGATCGAGCGCGCGCTGAGCCATGACCCGGCCGCGCGCTACCCCGACGCCGGCGCCTTCGCCGACGCGCTGTCCGGCGCCGAGGGCACCACCGTGCTCCGCCCCGCCGCGGACGACGACGACCACACCATGCTGGCCACCTTCGCCCCGGCGCCCGCCTCCGCGTCATCCGCCGACCGGGCAGACGCGGCGTCCGCCGATTTCACCGCCCACGCGCCGTCGGTGGCCGACGTGGCGGCGATGGAGGCGGCGGCCACGGCGGACGACGCGACGGGGTTCGCTCCCGGGGCGCCGACGGTGGCGCCCGAGCCGGTGTCGAGCGGGCCGGTGTCGCTCCCCCCGGTCCCCCGCTCGCGCAGGATGACGCCCGCGGTCTGGGGGATTCCGCTGGTGCTGCTGGTCCTGGCCGTGGCGGTGTGGGCATCGCGCAACCGCGGCGGCGCGCGCGCGGATGGCGGCATCGCGGCCGACACGGGGGCGGTGGCGGCGCTGCACGGCACCTTCCTGCGCCTGATGGGCGCCGCCTCGGCCGCCATGGACGCGCCGCCCGACACCGCCGTGGCCGCCGCGCCGCCCGACACCGCGCGCGCCGACACGGCCCGGGCGCAGACCCCCGAGGCCGCCGCCGCGGCGGCCACGCAGAAGGCGGTGCTGGACCTCCACTCCGCGTGGTCGGTGGGCGACCTGGACCGGATGATGGAGCACTACGCCAGCCGCGTGGACTACTACAACGTGCCCAGGGCCACGCGCTCGTTCATCCGCTCCAAGATCCGCGACACGGTGCGGCAGTACGACCGGCGCATCATCACCATCAAGCGCCAGGCAACGCTGATGCAGGGGCCCAACGAGGCGCGCGTGCTGGTGGACAAGGACTGGGACTTCACCGGCCGCCGCGAACACTGGTACGGGTCCATGCGCCAGGAGCTCACCATGCGGCTGAGTGACGGCGAGTGGAAGGTCGTGCGCGAGCGCGCGGTGCAGATCTACAACGAGAAGCACGAGAAGCCATAACGAAATACGGGCGCGCGGGGCTCCCTTCCGTTAAGTTGCGCTCCGGAACAGCGCACCAGCCTCCCCGCCGCCCCCCGGACCCGCCCTTGTCTCCCCCAAGCATCGTCCTGATCGAAGACGACGAGGCGAGCCAGTACGTCTACGGCACCCTCCTCCGCCGCGAGGGCTACAACGTGCGCCTGGCCCGCTTCGGCGGGGCCGGCCTCAGGGCCGTGCGCGAAGATCCGCCCGACATCGTGGTGCTGGACTTGGGCCTTCCCGAGGTGGACGGGATCGACGTTCTCCGCCAGCTCAAGAGCGACCCGGCCACCCGGCACGTGCCGGTGCTGGTGTTGACCGTCCACGTGTTCGAGCACGACCGCGAGGCCGCGATGGCCGCCGGCTGCGACGAGTTCCTCTGCAAGCCGCTCTCCCCGTCCGAGTTGCTGGCCATCGTGCGGCGCACGCTGGACCGCTGCGGCCCGGCCACACCGCCAGCGGCCCCGGGCACATCCTCCTGAGCCTCGCCGCCGCACTGAACCGCCTGCACCGAACTCTGGCGGCGACCGAACGATCTGCCGATTGCGCTCGCTCCGCACCGGCGGCTGAAGCCGCAGCAACCACTACGAGAAGCCTCGCAAACCGCGCGAGGCTCCAACAGCCCGTGGCCGATCCACGACGACCCTCCGCTTACGATCTGATACCAGATCGGCAGACTGGGTGTGCATCCGGATGAGCTCGAAACCCCTGTCATCCTGAGCGTCGCCGCTGCACCAGCACCGCGTCCGCACCAAGGCTTGGCGGCGACCGAAGGATCTATAACCGCGTCCGCGCCATCATCTGCCTGACGGTAGATCCGTGGCCCGGTGCGCTTCGAGAGATCGGTTCCGAGCGCGGGCGATAGATCCTTCAGTCGCCGCCAGGGTCTGGTGTGTACGCGGCTTTGGCGCGGCGGCTCCTTCAGGATGACAATTTCTGGGTGCGGAGCATGCATAACGACTCTCCGCATCCGGTATGAGGGACAAGGAAAAGCCTCCCGCGGCTGGGGAGGCTTTTCGTTGTCGACGACCAGGGCTGGCCGGGTCAGTGCTCCGGCGCGCTGTCGGTCTGCGCGGCGGTGGGCGCGGGCGCGCGGCCGGTGAGGGCGTTGTACAGGTCGCGGCGCACCTTGCGGATGCGGTTGGGCGCGCGCGGCATGTAGGTGCGGTTGGACAGGAGCACCACCCAGGTGCCGCGGCCCGGCTCGATCCAGATCGATGTGCCCGTGTACCCGGTGTGGCCGAATGCGTACGGCTCCTGGCACGGGCGCTGGTCGGGCACCGTGCCCTCGCGGCAGAACCACTCCCAGCCGAGCGCGCGGGTGCCCGCGTGCGGCTGGATCTGCTCGAACTGGCGCACGGTTTCCGGGCGAATGATGTGTACGCCGTTCAGCTGGCCGCCGTTGGAGATCATCGCCGCCCAGCGCGCCAGGTCGGCGGCGGTGCTGAACAGCCCGGCGTTCCCGGTGATGCCGCCCAGCTCGCGCGCGAACGGGTCGTTCGTCTTCCCGGCGAACGGGGTGCCGTCGTCCAGCGTGAGGGTGGGCGCGCACGAATCGCAGGGAAAGCCGGGCTGGAAGCGGGTGTGCGCCATCCCCAGCGGCTCCCACACTCGCCGGCGCAGGAACGCGGGGAGCGGCTGCCGCGCCGCGGCGGTCACCGCCAGCCCCAGGATGGCGAACCCCGCGTCGGAATAGAGCACGTCCTCGCCCGGCTCGGCAATCAGCTTCGTGTGCGCCACCACGTTGTACAGGCGGTCGCCGGGCTGGCTCCCCTCCAGCCGCGCCGAGGCGGTGAGCCCCGAGGTGTGGGTGAGGAGGTGGCGGATGGTGACTTTCTCGCGCCCGCCCCCGCTGAACGCCGGGAGGAACTTGGCCACGGGGTCGTCCAGCTTCATGCGCCCATCGTCCACCAGGATCATCACCGCCGTGGTGGTGGCGACGACCTTGGTGAGCGAGGCCAGGTCGTACATGGTGCGGTCGGGGTCCACGGGCGGCGCCAGGCGGCCCCAGCGCGTGCGGCCGTAGCCCACCTCGGCCAGCACCGTGTCGCGCACGCCGATGGCCACCGCCGCGCCGGGAAAGCCCTGCCGCCGCACCTCCTTCTGCACCACTTCCTCGGCGCGGCCCAGCGCGGCCGACACCGGGCGCACGTCGGCCAGCGTGCGCGATGAGATGCGCGGCACCGCGCGAAAGGCGTAGCGCAGCCGCGGGATGGTGAGGAACGGCCACGCCAAGGCGACCACGAAGGCCGCCAGCATCAGCCATACCAACCCGCGCCGCCTGCGCTTGAACCAGCCGTTGTATTGGAACTCGGGCGATGGCTCCGACGTTTCGCCCCGGTCCGTCTCGTCCTGTACCGTCACGTATCCGATCGCTTCCGATGGGTCCGCGCGCCGTGCGCCGCGGTTGAGGATGCGCATCCGCACGCTCCGCGCCGCGACACCGTACGCTCACGCCGGATTCCGGATGATCAACCAACGATTTCGCGCGGGCCGCAATATCTCCCGGGGCGGCGATTGGCTCCGGGCCCGCAATATCTCCCCGGGGCGGCTGAAGCCACGGCTACAACAACAGGAAGCCTCCCAAACCGCGGGAGGCTGTTGGTCGGGGCGCCACCGCAGAGGAGGCGGGCCAATTGATCCCGGTCGAAGAAGTCTTTGCAAGGGGGCGGGAGCAATTTCGCCCCGGAAAGTGAAAGAAGTTCCGTGCCAACTTCGGCACGCACTCCGGTCCGCTCGGTTCGCATCCTTGCGTTCTGCGGCAATGCTTCGGATGCTCCGCGTCTCCACAGCGGGCACTCCGCATCACCATGCACGTTCGACTCCCCCCGGTGATTAGGAGGTGATCACGGCATCACGCTTCAGGGTTGTTCCTGTTCGGCACGGTTACGCGTTGTATCATGTATGGACAGATCACAGAGGACACATGAAACCCCACTCCCGATTTCGGAAGCTCCTTGCTCTCGGTAGCTGTTGCACCGTGCTCGCCGCATGTGACAGTCGCGAGCTTCTGGGGCCGAGAGTACAGCCGCAAGGCTCCGCCCGCGCCACGCTGACCGAGCCCGTCTCCCTCGGAAGCCAGACGCTGCTCCCCCCGCCGAACACCAGCGGCGCACCCGGCGGAACAGTGTCCATCGGGAGCGTTCCCGCGAATACGTGGGTTGTGCTCCAGGTAAACGGGAGCGTGAGCGGCGAATGGAACCCCGAGTGCAACGAGCGTCCGCCCGCGTGGCCCTGCGGCAACGGCGCGCCTGCGCAGTCGTTCGGCGGAGGCGCCGACCCCTACGCCCCCGTCACGATCACCTACACCTACGACCAGTTCGGAACCCACACGGGGCGGGTGCTGCTGCGCGGAACCGGCGAAAGTTCGGCGATCGGCCTCTACATCAATGATTTCCCGAGCACGCTCGACGGGTTCGCCAAGGTGAACACGCTCACCTCGTGGGACCCGAATTTTGGCATCATGATCCCAAGCTACTACAAGCTGTCCGGCGGCTACACAGTCACCGCCACGATGGTGCCCAGCCCCTTCCGCGTGACGGAGAGCGCGCCCGATGCGTCAGGGGTGGTCACGTACACGGCGGAGCCGCTGGCCGGGCTCAGGTTCATCAATCCGCCGCTCAGCGGGTACCTTCCCGCCGGGGATCTGGTCTGGAAGTTCTTCCCCGGGGAGACCTCGGACGAGCCGAACTTCGGCTGGCCGGGCGAATACGTTTACGAGTGCGAGCGCAGGACCGTTTGCAACTATCGCCCGCCCGGCCCCGGCCGGATGCAGGTTTCCGCCTACGTCGAAATGCAGACGGCGTACGTGCGGAGCAAGCCTACGCCAGCGGCGCAATGTGGTCTTAGCACCATAACGGTAGCAGCGTTAGTGGCTGGCGATTGTGGACCTGTCGCGCCATCGTTGTCATGCCCCGTCGTAACGCGAGGACAGATAGTCACGTGCGAAGTGACGGGCAGCGACATTGCTGTGACACAATGGACTTGGACAGACGCCTTGGGCTTCGATTCGGTTACGGCTCCCGGTGGTAGCTCAGTTGGGTTGGAACCGCTGTTGCGGACGGAACCGTCACAGCCTCGATCACGATTGCCGGAACACCCGCCGCCGACCTCACTACTCCGCTGAAGGTAAATCCACGCTCCTGGAAATGGGGACCAGCGCAATGGTCCTACAGCCAAGGCACGGCGCTGATTTGCTTTTCCCAGCAGCCGGTCATTGGAGTTGGTGCCGAATGGGGGTGGAATGTTAGGAAAGGCTCGTGCGCGCCCGGAAGAATCTCGCCGGATATGACCAAGAATCCGCACGATGGGTATGACCTTGAGCGCGTCACACGGGGTCCTAATCAGGGCTACTGGTATGTAACGGCTGCGAAGTTTCGGATGGACATGGAATCCAACGTCAACCCGCAACTTACTTCCTCAGGACCGGTTTACCCACTTACGCATTCGCAGGCAGGACAGTGTGCCCACAAGCTCGGGCACCACGGTCCAGGACCCGTGTTAACTAACTTCTACGGGTTCAACACAACGTGTAAGGGGCTAAACTTGGCCCCCATGTTCGCCGGAATTTGGGCGCACGAAGGCTTCGGGGTGGCAAATAATAGTGGACACGAAGCGCAAGGCCGGATTGCCGCCGCCAACCCGCTGAACGATCCACATACAGCAGCGGAGGGCTTCTACAACAAGGACGAGGCGACTGTAAGGACGCTTATCGAAAACGAAGTTTGGCAGAAGGATGTGGCCATCAGCAACTTCTCCGCGCAGCACACGTACGTAAAGAACAACTGGTGTGGTTCTGTGTGGCTCTGGGATCTGACTGCGAACGCGTACGCGTTTACACCGATCATAGCAAACGGAGGATGCCTCTGATGGACGCCCGGATCACGAAGATAGTGTGCGTGCTTGCCGCGTCCCTCGCGGCGACTGCACCAAACGCAACTCACGCACAGACTCAGCGGATGTCCGTGACAGAGGTACTTGCGCGCTTTCGCCAAGGAGCACTCGAAGCCAATCCCAACCGGGATGGTGCGATGAATGCAATCGCGCGGCTACTTGGTATTAACCCAATCTACGCCCCGGCAACCGTCGACTCCGTGCTAGCTGGACTGGAAAGGATGGCGCTCGACGAGTCGTCGGAGGCGGTCGCAAACGCTGGCGCAGCAATGCTGGCGCGATCTGGTCAACTCCTCGGACCACGCGGGGGAGGCGTTCTTCCCCGGATGCTGCGCCTCTACGAAGCAACCACCAACCCTGTTGTGCGACTCATGATCATTCAGGGTGTCGCCTTGCAGCCTGATTCCGAGACGGACGAAGGGATCGCGTTTCTCACACAGGTGGCGGAATCAACCGACACCGTGTCCGAAGATGAGCCGTGGTATGCCGTGGCGACTCTCGATAAGATGGGCGAGCCCGGTCGAAGCGCAATGCAGCGATTACATCGAAACAGCGCGGTCCGCAACGGCAAAGCGCGTGGATATCTGGAGCATCTGGTAGCGTGTGAACTAACGCAGGGGTCGAGTGCTTCGCACGGTTGTCGCGCACCTCATCAGCCATAGCTCCTCGCTAGCCTGCCGTTCGAAAACAGCGCCCGCCGGGGAATCCCTCCGGCGGGCTTGTTCGTCCGAGCTATGTTGGTGGGCTGCGATGTGTTCGCCTACCGCCGCTCAGCCGCGTGGTGCCCCTCCGTCGGCTTTCCGGGTGTAGCCCACCATCTGCGCTCAGGCGCGTGGTGGCGCACGATGGCGATTGCCATAAGAATCAAAACGACTACTAGAATCCGGCGGAAGCCAATCAGGTAAGCTGCAACGAGAAGGAATCTGATGGGGACCATTGACGCGGTGGACCCGCTCCGGCGCGGGGGCCGCGTGCTCCACGCGCGGGTAGCGGATATGTTGGGTGTCAACGGCGGTGTCACCACGCCCGTGCATCGGTCGCGATACTGGGTTTCAGGGCCTACAGATTGCGCGTGCGGTCACTGAAAACCCTTGTCGCGCCTGCATCTTGTCCGCTCGCCGGAATTCCAACACGCCGTGTGGTTGTTTACAGCGATTTCAATCGCCCCGGATCGACCTCGATCGGATCTTCCCTCGCGCAGTCACGCCCGCCCCGTCAACCGCCGGATCGCCCATTCCGCCGCAGCGGCGATCAGGAGGAGGGCGAAGATGAGCGTGGCGCTCGGCCCGCGCGGCGCGGCGGGGTGCGATGCGGCCAGCCGGTCGAGCACTGGGCGCAGCGAATCAGCCGGGAGGATGCGGCCGCCGGAGCGCGCGGCGAGAAGGGAGAGGCGCGCCCACGAGTCCGCGTCGGCGAGGGATGATGCCGCCGCGCGGAAGCTGGCCGTCGGCGGTTGCCCGGCGATGGCGAGCGCGTACAGCCCCGGCGTGGCGGGGACGAATGAGCCGCGCAGCACCCCCGGCGCCGACTGATCGCGCGCCAGCCGCACCGTGTCGGCGCGCCCGCCTGGGCGCGTGATCACCAGCGGCGGCACGGGCGCATCCGCCTGGCCGCGCGCATCGTAGACGCGCACGTCGCGGCGCGTACCCACGGCGCCCGATGCGTCCGCCAGCCGGATGGCGAGCGGCTCCGGGCGCGCGGACGAGAGCCAGTCGACCAGCGAGCGCCAGAACTCGCGGTGCTCGGCCACGCGCCCCGCCTCCATCCTCCACCGCCACGTCTCGCCGATCGCCAGCGCCGCCGCCCGCCCCGCGCCCACCGGACGCAGCGCGAGCAGCGGCCCGGACGGAGCCTGCGCCGCCACCGCCGTCGCCGCGCCGACCGCCGCGAACGGGCGCGCGAGCGCGCCGACGCGGTCCGCCGGGAGCGGCGCAAGCTCAGGCGGCGCGGACCAGCGGATCGCGGCGCCATCCACCGTCGCCTCAGTTGATGAGGGGCGGACCAGGCCGAACCCGGCGGTGCCCGCGCGGTCGCCCTGCAGCAGCACGCCGCCGCCGCGCGCGGCCCACTCCGCCAGCGCCGCGGCCTCTCCAGCGTCCAGCGGCGCGCCGTCCAGCACGATCACCGCATCCACCTGCGCCAACCGCGCGGACGAGATGCCGCCGCCGCCGCCCTGCACCGCCAGCCCGCGGCCCAGCGCGGTGCTCGTCTCCACCCGCGCGCCGCTCTCCTCCAGCGCGCGCGTGACGAACTTCGACTCCCACCCCGGAAATCCGGCGCGCACCAGCACCCGCGGCGGCCCCGCGGAATCCACCCACGCGGCGGCCGTGGACGACGCGCTGTCGCCGCGCGGCCAGACGGCGCGCACGCCCCATTCGCGCCACCCCGGGGCCGCCGGCCGCACCCGGAACGCGCCCGCCGCCTCGCCGCGGCCGTCAGCGCGGATGGTAAGGCTGTCCACCGCCGCGCCCGCCTCGGTCAGGTACACGCGCGCGCTGTCACCCGCCGGCCCGTGCACGCGGAACGACACCGCCGCCGCGCGCCCGGCCAGCGCCCGCGCCGTCGCCCGCGCCTCCACCACCCGCACCCCGCGCGGCGCCGACGCAAACACCGGCGCCCGCTCCGCCACGGCGGCGAGCGTCTCGATCTCACCCTCCGTCAGCGCGGTGGCCGCTTCGTAGCTGACGGCCGCCGGCGCATCGCCCGCCAGCAGCGCATGGGGCGAGACCAGATCGCCCGGCGAGCGGATGCGCACCATCCGCCCCGCCACCGACGCCGGCCTCCACAGCCCCGGAACCGCCACCGCGAGCACGAGAAGCGACAGGACGAGGATGCGGAGGATGGCGGGGAGGCGGCTCATCACGGCGCGGCCTCCAGGTCACGCAGAACAAATGAATTCGCTGCAACAACCACACGAAGTCCGCCTTCGCGGACTTCCGGCATCTGCGCTGCCGCCGCGCCGGTGCGCGCAAGAAACTCGGTCTCAGGATGCTGCCCGGCTGATGCGTCGATGCTGACCAGCAGCCTCCCGCAGTTTGGGAGGCTTCCCGTAGTTGTAGCCGTGGCTTCAGCCGCCCGGGGAGATATTGCGGCCCGGGGAGATATTGCGGCCCGGGGCGATGTTTCCGTCCGGGGAGATATTGCGGCCCGGGACGATGTTTCCGCCCGGGGAGATATCGAGGATACGGAGAGAATCTTCACCGCGTCAGCGCGTACACGATCACGTTCACGGCGAAGCGCGTGTTGTCCACCGACAGAAAGCGCTTGTTGCGATAGTGATAGCCCCACTCACTGCTGTAATCCTTGTTGCTGTACAGCACGCCCAGCCGCCCGTTCACCTCCACCCCCAGAAGGTGCTCGTGCACCAGGTTGTCGCCCCAGCCGTTCAACTCGTGGCTGGTGGTGGGCGGCTCGTCGAAGGTGAAGAAGGCGCGGTACAGCTCGTGGCCGTTGGGGATCTCCTTCAGCGCCTCCGCGCCAAAGATACGGCGCAGCTCGCCCGTGGCCGTCTTGTGGAAGGCCCCATCCACGTCGTGGTTGTGGTCATCGATGAAGATGAAGCCGCCGCGCTCCACGTACGCCTTCAGGTTGGCGCTCTCCTGCTGGCTGAAACGGACCGGCAGGTGCCCGGTGAGGTAGACGAACGGAAAGCGGAACAGCTCCGGGCTGGCCAGGTCCACCACCGCCCCCTGCGGCGCCACCGGGATGGCCGTGTACTGCGCCAGCGAGTGGATCACGTTGGTGGGCACCAGCGGCGCCGCGTTCCAGTCTCCGGACTCGTAGCGCGCCGTGGCGAAGACGAAGAGCGACGAGAACGACAGGGAACAGGGAACAGGGAACAGGGAACAGCCTGCAACGGCGTCCCGGCGCGGCAGTGCGGCGTCAGCCGCGACGGCGGACGGAGCCGCCACCATCGCGACCAGCGAGAGCGCGGCGGTGGCGCGAAGCAGGCGGCGGAGCGCGGGGCGCATCATCATCCCCTCCCCAGCCGGCGGTAGTACGCGGCGGCGGCGGGGTCGGTCGTCGAAGGAAGGGAATGCGCGCGTGTGGCCGCCGGCGGCGCAATGCGGGCGCGGGCGCGCAGCAGCAGCGAGCGCGCCTGCGCCGTGCGCCCGGCCTGCGCCTCGCCCGCGGCGCGGGAGAGGAGCGCGGCGGCCTGCGCGTCGCCATTCGCGCCGGCGAGCGCGCGGGCGGCAAGGCCGGAGAGCTGCATCGAGAATGCGCGCGCTGTGGCCGTACCGGCGGAGGCGGAGACGCGGTCGATCTCGGCCAGCAACGCGTCCGTGGTGGGGAGCGCGGCGCCAACGGCGCGCTGTGCGGGCGCGGCATCGTCCACCTTCCCCTGGCCGCGCGCGGAATCGACGTTCACCGGGTCCACGCGCATGTTGGCGCTGGGGAACAGGCGCTCGGCCTTCCGGATCTGGTCGATGATGCGCAGCGCCTCCAGCTGGTGCGGGATGGCGCCGTTGGGCGCGGACTGGTTCAGCTCGCGCTCGGCCGCCCACATCACGTTGTACAGACTCAGCAGCGTGCGGTTGACCTCCAGGATCGGGTCGGAATCGTGGTTGTGCTGCACCTCGTCCATCGTACCCTGCCCCGTCGCGGCGGACGCGGCCGCGACCACCTGGTCGTTGAACGATCCGCCGCCCGACGCCTGCCCGCCCGCCTGCCCGTTCGCGGGCTGCGCGGGCGCCGCGTCGTGCTCGTCGTGCGCGCCGGCGCCGCCGTGCTCCGTGAAGCCGCCCTCCACGTTCAGGTCCTGCAATCCCGCCGTCTGCCGCGTGAAGATCTGCTCGCCCACGCGCTCGCGCAGGCGCCCCTGGTCGCTCGCGATCTCCGCCGCGCGCGCGCGCAGCTCGGCGGCGGAGAGACGGCCGCGCTCGGCCTGCAGCCGCTGCGTCTTGATCAGCAGCATGCGCTGCGAAAGGAGCGGGTCCTTGGGCAGCTCCATCGGAAAGCCGACCTCGGTGTTCACCTGGTCCATCTCGTCGGGCCGGGCGATGCGGATCATCCGCGTCCGCGATACGCTCTGCCCCGGCCCGGTCACCGTGTTGCGGTCCGAGGCCACGGCGCGCACGTGGATCACATCGCCCGGCTGCAGCTGCATCGCGTCGAGATCCAGCACCAGCTCGGCCGCGGCGCCCCGGTCCGTCCGCCGCAGCGACGCGAATTGCCAGACGCCTTCCTGGTACTCGAAGGTCTCGCCGCTGCCGCGTGTGCGGCTCCAGCTCAGCACGAAGGGACCCACGCCGTAGTCGTCCGCCGCCGTGGCGCGCACCGGGATGCGGCCGCGCGGCGCTGCCAGGATCAGGTCCGCCTCGGGCGCGGTGAGCCGCACGTCGGGCGCGCGGTCGGGCACGACGATCACGGGGACCACGCGGCGGGAGACCACCTCGCCGCGCGCGATCGCCTCCAGCGAGATCCCGCGCTCGCCGGGCGACTGCGTCCACTCGGCGATCCACTCGCCCCCCTGGCGCCGCACCGGGAGCGCGCCGCCGCCGATGCGCGTCGCGCGCACCGCGCTCCATCGCCCGAAGAAGGCGGAGCGGAGGCGCACGCGGCTCCCGGCCAGCGCCTGCAGCGGCTCGTCGCCGCGGCCTTCGCTCTCGCGCAGGCCGGTGTACGCGGGCGGGGTGATTTGCCAGCGCATCTCGTCGAACACCGGCATGGGCGGGGTGGGGACGGCGGGGAGGGTGGATGCGCGCACCTCGCGCCACCGCTGCTCATAGCTGTCGCGCGGCGTCACCCAGCGCCACCACGCCTCGCGCGCGGCGGTGGGAAAGGCGATGGCGAACGCGAGCGCCAGGCACCACGAAGTGAGGAGAACCACCAGCGGAACGCCCAGCTTGAATGGCGCCACCCCGCGCACGTCCACCTCCGCCAGCCGCCGCTCGGCGTCGGCCACGAAGGCGCGCGCCACCAGCGAATCGGGGTCGCCCAGCGCCACGTCGAACGCGGTGATCAGCCGGTTCTCCAGCTGCGGAATCCGCTCCTCGGCCAGCAGCGCGAACCGGCGCGGCGACGGGGGCCGCGCGATCCGCCACGCGCCATACCCGATCACCCCGCCGGCCAGCGCGAAGGGGAGCCAGCGCAGCGCCTCGCGCAGCACCGCGCGCATCGGCATCAGCAGGTCCGCCGCGACCAGCAGCACCGCCGTGGCCGCGAGCAGCGCGGGCGCGGCCGCCAGCGTGCGCGCGGCGACGGACCAGCGCCACAGCTTGCGCACGCGCGCCACGATGCGGTCCACCGGCGGGAGCACCGGGGGCGGCGAATGCGGCGGTTGGCGAAGCGCGGTCCTCATGCGGCTCTCTTACGACCGTATGCCAGAAACGTTTCGGCCAGCGCCACCAGCAGCGCCGCCGCCATCACCCACCGCCCCAGCCCCGTTCCGCCACCGGCCGCACGGAGCGTTCCCGCCGCCACCGTCCGCGCCCCCGCGCCCGCCAGCACCGCGCGCGCGCCGGCATCCAGCGGCGCATCATCGGAGAACGCGTTGGCGGGGGATTCACACCCGCGCGCAAGCCGCTCCAGCACCCGCGGATACGCCGCGTCCAGCACCATCTCCCCCCGTCCCACGCTGGTGCCGACCACGACCATGCACCCCGCCCGCGTACGCCGCGCCACCGCCGCGGGCCGGCCATCATCCCACGCGGCGATGACGGACGCGCCTCGCTCGGGCTCGCCCGTCACCCGCCCCGCCGCGCCCGCCACATGCAGCCCGTCGCCGAACCACATCGCGCCCGCCGCGCTGTCCGCGCGCGCCGGGCCGGCCCACGGCAGCGTGGCGGTGATCGAGGGGATCGCCGTGGCGTCGGCCAGCAGCGTGGCGCCGCCGTCCACGCGGGCGAGGATCTCGCCTACGGTCTCGTTCGGCAGGGCCGCCGAGGCGACGATCAGCCGTGCGTCCGCGGGGAGCGCCTGCCCGGGCGCCACGACGGAGACGGACCACCCCGTGGCCTCCAGCGCCGCGACGGGATACGACGTGACCGGGTCGCGCGGATCGGCGATCACGGCGGCGCGCCTCGGCGTCGTGTCGCGCGCGACCGAATCCGCGGGCGGCGCGGCGGGGAGGGCGATCAGGCCGATCGACCCGGGCCACATCGCGCGGCGCAGCGGGGCGAGGCCGTCGCTCCAGGCACTCCAGCGCGGCCTCGTGATCATCGTCACCCGCACGCTGTCGGCGCCGCGAAGCTCGCGCGCGGCGCCGGGAATCGCCCGGAGCGCGGCACCGTAGCGGACGGTGGACGCGGACGGCGGCGCGGCGGCGAGCGAATCGAAGAGCGCGGGGGTGATGCGGCGGCGGCGCACGTGGACGGCCGCGGTGTCGAACAGCACCAGCTCGCCGCGCGGCTTCCCATCCACCGAAAGGAGATGCTGCCGCGCGGCGGAGACGGCCTGGCGCCATCCATCCCCCGAAGCCATCGCGGCGCCGCGGTCCAGCAGCACGATCTCGCTCGTCCCCCTGGACTTCGGAATCCACACCGGGCGCGCGAAGGCGGCTCCGGCCAGGATCAGCAGGAGCATCCGCAGCACGAGCAGCAGCGGGTCGGTGGGCCGCGAGACGCGGACGGAGGTGCGCGGGTCGGGGGAAAGGAAGCGCTCGGTGGGGAGCGGCGCGCGCGCCGGGGGGCGGCGGCGGATCAGGTGCAGCGCAAGGGGGACCAGCGCGGCCTCGTGATCATCGTCACCCGCACGCTGTCG
>DASSJS010000386.1:0-5053 GCA_035691085.1 Longimicrobium sp. | reverse complement strand
TGCGGACGCGGCTTTGGCGCGGCGGCTCCTTCAGGATGACCTTCTCTGGATGGGGGGAAATGCACAACGACTCTCCGCATTCGGTATCAGTGCGAAAGTGCGAAAGTGCGAAAGCGCGAAAGTGCGAAAGTGACCCGCAGTTACTCTCGCACTCTCGGACTTTCGCACTCTCGCACTTGCCGTTGCCGTTCAGCGCCGCGCGGGAGCCTACCGCAGCGTCACGCTCTCGCCGTGCTGGGGGATGAAGCAGGGGATGCCCAGCCGGTCGCCGATGCGGACGCGCAGGGCGTCGGCCGCCGCGGGCTCGCCGTGCACCAGGAAGATCGACTTCGGCGCATGCGGCATCCGCTGGACCCAGGCGACCAGCTCCTCGCAGTCGGCGTGCGCCGACAGCGCGTCGATCACCGCCACCTCGGCGCGCACGTCCACCCAGCCGCCGTGGATCTTCACCTCGCGGGCGCCCGCCACCATCTGGGCGCCGCGCGTGCCGGGGGCCTGGTAGCCGGAGAAGAGGATGGTGTTGCGCGCGTCGGGCGCCATCGCCTTCAGGTGATGCAGCACGCGCCCGCCCGTGGCCATCCCGCTGGCGGAGATCACGATGCACGGCACGCGCATGGCGTCGATCCGCTTCGACTCGGCCACCGTGTCGGCCACGCGCAGGGACGCGGTGACCTGAGCCAGGTCGGAGGGCGACAGCCGCATCGCCTCCGGGTGCGCGCGGGTGACCGCGATCGCCCGGCTCGCCATCGGGCTGTCCAGGAACACCGGGAGCCGGGGGATGCGGCCGCCCTCCATCAGCCGGTGGAGGTGATACGCCACCTCCTGTGCCCGGCCGACGGCGAACGCGGGGATCAGCACGGCGCCGCCACGCCCCGCCGTCCGCGTCACCACGTCGGCGATCTGGCCGGCCGGATCGCCCTCCGGGTGCCGCCGGTCGCCGTACGTCGATTCCAGCAGCAGCCAGTCACAGGCGGGCGGCGCGTCCGGGTCGGGGAGAAGCGGGTCGCCCGGCCGCCCCACGTCGCCCGACACGGTGAGCGCGCGGCCGCCGGACGCGAGCCGCACCGCCGCGGCGCCGGGGATGTGGCCCACGCGCGCCAGCATCGCCGTGACACCGGGCGCGACGCGGGTCTCCACGTTCCACTCCACGGCCTCCAGCCGCTCCACCGCCTGGTCCGCGTCGCGGGCGGTGTACAGCGGCAGGGCGGGATGGTGCCTGGAGAAGCCGTGGCGGTTGGCGAACTCGGCCTCCTCCTCCTGCAGGTGCGCGCTGTCGGCGAGCAGGATCGCCGTCAGGTCGCGCGTGGCGGCGGTGCAGTAGATGGGCCCGCGGTAGCCCTCGCGGACGAGCACGGGGAGCCAGCCGCTGTGGTCCAGGTGCGCGTGCGTGAGCACCACCGCGTCGACCGCCCCGGGATCGACCGGGAACGGCTGGCGGTTGCGCTCGCGCAGCGATTTCAGCCCCTGGAACAGCCCGCAGTCCACCAGCACGCGGCTTCCGCCGGCCTCCACCAGATGGCGCGAGCCCGTCACCGTTCCGGCCGCGCCCAGGAATCGGACCTCCATCGCATACCCTTTCCGCATGGCCCGCCGGGCGGCGGGCGTTCCGTCCCTCTCACCCCCGGCCCCACGGCGTGTCGCGAGGCACCTCACCGCACCCGATCCAGCTAGACCGGGCGACCCATCGCCGTGCGGCGGGAGCCCACGTGGCGCGTCCCCCGGCGGCATCCCGGTTACGTCGATCCATCAATGGTGCGCGTACCGCATCTCGCGCTCGATCATCCGCTCCTGCAGCGGCGATCCGTCGGCCAGCACGAAGGTGCCGAGGAAGTGGAACATCACCCCCACCCCCCAGCCGGCCAGCGGGTACACGAACCACAGGTGGTGCGGGTTGGTCATCAGGTTGACCAGTGCGAGAAAGCCGATGGTCACGGCGAACACCGCGAAGTGGCCGTAGAACCCCGCCTTCTCCTTCACCCTGCGCCGGGCCCGCTCGCGCGGGTCCAGCGGCGTGGTGGTGCTTTCGCCCTGCTCCGGCATGGTATCCTCCCTGGCTCAAAGGTCTCCGTTTCGGCACTCGGTCCCACGCTCTCCCGCCGGGCCCGCGGCTACTCCAGCGTGAACGGCGGATACTCGTCGTGCAGCAGGAGGAGGTAGGCCTCCACCCGCGTGTTCCAGCGCAGCACGCCCACGGCGAAGGTGTACAGCCCCTCGGGGTAGCGGCCGGTGAGCAGGATGCTGAACCATGCGGCCAGCGTGGTGAAGAGCCACACCATCCCCAGCGCCCACACGCAGATCAGGTGCGGGATCGCCAGGATCGCCCGGAAGCCCACGGTCAGCCGGTCACGCGGCGCGTCCCCAGTCTCCAGCACCAGCTCGGCGGGGTACGGCCCGTCGCCGAACGGCGGGTATTCGTCGCGCAGCAGCGCCGCGTAGGCCACCGCTCGCACGCGCCAGCGCAGGTACAGCGTGGCCAGGCCGCGCAGCCCCTCGGGGTAGCGCCCGGTGGCGACGATCGAGAACCACGCGATCAGCGCGCACACGGCCGCCACGGCGCCCAGCACGCCGCCGCCGCTCACCCACCCGTCGCGGTTGGGCGCGCCCCACCACGAGAGCGCGGCGGCCATCGGCGCGCCCACCAGCAGCACGTGCGGGAGGGCGAGGAAGATCCGGAACCCGGTGGTGAGCCGGTCGCGGTTCTCGGTGGCCGCGGGCACACGCACGTCCACGGGATGATGATGCGCGACGCGGTGGCCGATTTCAGGTGCAAGCGTGCTCATGACGTTCGCTCCGCAAGAATGCGTCGTGGCGGGACCCGCGGGGTTCACGCCGCATCCGGGCGCGCCACGCGCCGGTCCCGCCGCGCGGCGCGTGGCGGCGGCCCGGATGCCCGGTTCAGCACTCCGCCTCGGCGTCGGCCTGCGGCACGCGGTCGTGCGGCCCCCACGTGGTCGCGGCGGGAGGCGCGTCATCCGGCGACGCGTCTTCAGGCGGCGCGGGGCGCGCGGCCGGGTGTGGGCCGCGGCCGGGCTCGACGACGGTGAGGGCGTGCTCCCCGGGCTCGGGCCGCATCAGTTCGGTGGACATGGCTGGCTCCTTCGGTTCGAGTGGTCGGATCGGCCGCGTTCCATCACGGACGGCGGCGCTCGGCGCTCCAGGTGCCGGCGGCCACCGGCACCTCGGGCGCGCCGTAGGTCACGAACGTGCCGCGCAGCCGGCCGCCCGAGAGCGTGCCGGTGAAACGGCTGACCCGCGTGCAGCCGCAGTCGGGGTCGAGGAACGGGTCCAGCGCGCCCGAGACCGTGTCGCCGCGCACCCGCACGAAGCGGATGGTGAGCACCCGGGGCTCGGCCGCCCGCACCAGCGCGCCCGGCCGCGCGGCCACCGCGGGGCGCAGCGGCGCCAGGGCGCCGCGCGGCACCATCACCACGTCACCGTCCGCCGTGTCGCGCCCCGCGGCCAGGTTGAAGACGATGCTTCCGCCGCGGCCCAGCGCGGGGCTCTCGTACTCCCCCACCCACTCGCCGGCCAGCCACGCCGCGGCGGCCGGGTCGGCCTGCACCGGCACCGGTGACGGCACGCCGGCGCAGCTCCAGCCGGCCCACGCGGCGGCACACAGGGCCGCCCCTCTCCATCGGTTCATCGGGCCTCCTTTTCCCGGCACGCGCCGGGTGATCCATCCCATCGCTCACGACACCGAGATCGCCACCTTCAGCACGCCGTCGCGCTGGTGGCCGAACAGGTCGTACGCCGCCTCGATCTGGTCGAGCGTGAAGCGGTGCGTGACCAGCGGGCGCAGGTCGGCGCGGCCCGAGGCGACGATGGACATCAGCCGCCGCATCCGCTCCTTGCCGCCGGGGCAGAGCGTGGTCACCACGTGATGGTCGCCCAGCCCCGCCGCGAACGCGTCGAGCGGCAGCTCCAGCTTGCCCGAGTACACGCCCAGGCTCGACAGCACGCCGCCGGGCTTCAGCACGCGCAGGCAGCTCTCGAACGTCTGCTGCGTTCCCAGCGCCTCGATGGCCACGTCCACGCCGCGCCCGCCGGTGAGCTCCATGATCCGCTCCACCGGGTTCGCGTCGTGGAAGTTCACGGTGAAGTCGGCGCCCAGCGCGGCGGAGGTCGCCAGGCGCTCGGGCACGCCGTCCACCGTGATGATCCGCGCGGCGCCGCGCAGCTTCGCGCCCAGGGTGGCGCACAGCCCGATCGGCCCCTGCGCGAACACCGCCACCATGTCGCCGATGCGGATGTTGCCGCTCTCGGCGCCGCCGAAGCCGGTGGACATGATGTCGGGGCACATCAGCACCTGCTCGTCGGTGAGCCCGTCGGGCACCAGGGTGAGGTTGGCCATGGCGTGGGGGATGATCACGTACTCGGCCTGGCAGCCGTCGAGGGTGTTCCCCAGCCGCCACCCGCCCATCGCCTTCCCGCCGCACTGCGACCGCAATCCTTCCAGGCAGCTGTCGCACTGCCCGCACGGGGTGATGGCGCCGGCGATCACCCGCTGCCCCACCCGGTAGCCGGTGACGCCCGGCCCCAGCGCGGCGATCACGCCCACGGGCTCGTGGCCGATCACGCGGCCCGGGGCCACGGGATACTCGCCCTTCAGGATGTGGACGTCGGTGCCGCAGATGGTGGTGGTGGTCACGCGCAGCAGCGCGTCGCCGGGGCCGGGCTGGGGGATGGGCCGCTCGTGCAGCTCGATGCGCCCGGGGGCCACGAACACCGCGGCCTTCATCGTCCCGACCAGCCGGCCGGGGTGCGAAACGGGGGAGAGGGTATGGGTGCCGTCCATGGTGGCCTCCTGGAGTGCGGTGGCCCCGCCCGGCGCAGCGCGGCGAAGCCGGCGGACGATGCACGCGCGCGGCTCAGCTGCGCCGCCGGGTCGCCGCGCGCGTGCATTCGTCACAGAGATAGCGCCCCTGCACGCGTCGCGGCGTAGGAACCGGGCTCGTCCCGCGTGGGGAATCTCCCGCCATGCCCGTACGGCTCCTCGCCCGGGTCCACGCCGCCGGAGGAACGGGGCCCCGGATCGCCCCGGTGCCGCACCGCC
>DASSJS010000385.1:0-4712 GCA_035691085.1 Longimicrobium sp. | reverse complement strand
CGTCGGCGAGGATGGCAGTCAGGCGGCGGAGGGGGAGGTGTGCGTGGGCGGCGTGGCGGTGGCGCGCGGCTACCTGGGCCGCGCGGCACTGACGGCCGAGCGCTTCGTCCCCGACCCGTTCGCCGGCCGCCCCGGCGCGCGGATGTACCGCACGGGCGACCGGGCGCGGTGGAGGGAAGTGCGGGAGGGCGAAGGTACGGCAGTGCGAGAGTGCGAAAGTGCGAGAGTGCGAAAGTGGAACGGCGAGCCGGATGCTTCGTCCCGCGCCGAGTCTGCTCTCGCACTTTCGGACTCTCGCACTTTCGTACTCGAGTTCCTGGGTCGGCTGGACGACCAGGTGAAGGTGGGCGGGTACCGCGTGGAGCCGGCCGAGGTGGAGGCGGTGCTCGCCGAGCACCCCCAGGTGGCCCAGGCGGCGGTGGCCGCGCGGCGCGGCGACGACGGCGCGGCGCGGCTGCACGGCTGGGCCGTGGTGCGCCCCGGCGTATCCACGGATGCGGCGGCGCTGCGGACGTGGCTGCGCGGGCGGCTCCCGGCGTACATGGTGCCGTCCACCCTCACCCTCCTCCCCGCCCTGCCGCTGAACGCCAACGGCAAGGTGGACCGCCGCGCCCTCCCCACGCCGGCGCTCGAATCTCCCGAATCAGACGTATCTCCATCGTCCGAATCCCCTGACGACGCCCACGGCGACACGGCGCGCGCGCTGGCGGCGATCTGGCGCGAGGTGCTGGGCGCGCCCGCGGGGCCGGACGACGACTTCTTCGAGGCGGGCGGGCACTCGCTGCTGGCCATGCTGGTGCTGTCGCGCGTGCGGCGGCGCTGGGGCGTGGATCTGCCGGTACGCGCGCTGTTCGAGGCGCGCACCCCCGCCGCCCTGGCCGCGCGCATCCACGCCGCGGCGGCGGAATCCATCCCCCAGCCGCCGCTCGCACCCGCGCGGCGCGGCGGCGCGCTGCCGCTGTCGTTCGGGCAGCAGGGGCTGTGGCTGCTGCACCAGATGGAGCCGGGGATCTCCTCGTACAACATCCCCCTCCGCACCCGGCTGACGGGCGCGCTGGACGCCGGCGCGCTGCGGCGTGCCCTGGCCGAGATCGTCCGGCGCCACGAGGCGCTGCGCACGGTGTTCAGGGCACAGGGAACGGGGGACGGCGGACAGCCCACGGGGGCCCCGGTGCAGGTCATCCTCCCCGCGCCCGGGGATTTCGACCTCCCCCTCACCGACCTGGCGGCGTGGGGGCGTGAAGAGGCGGAGGACGAGGCGGGGAGGATCGCGCGCGCGGAGGCTGCGGCGCCCTTCGACCTGTCGGCCGACGCGATGCTGCGGGGGCGGCTGGTGCGCGTCGGTGAGGACGAGCACCTGCTGCTGCTGACGGTGCACCACATCGCGGCGGATGGATGGAGCCTGGGCATCCTCTTCCGCGAATTGGCGGCGCTGTACGAGGCGTTCGCCGGCGGACGGCCCTCTCCGCTCGCCGAGCTGCCGCTCCAGTACGCCGACTTCGCGGCGTGGCAGCGCGCGTGGCTGGACGGGGACGCGCTCGACGCGCAGCTGGCCTGGTGGCGCGACCGGCTGGCGGGCGCGCCCGGCGTGCTGGAGCTGCCCACCGACTTTCCCCGCCCCGCCGTGCCGGCGCGCCACGGGGCAGTGGCCCGTTTCCGCGTTCCGCGCGAGCTGGCGGCGCGGCTGCGCGAGGCCGCGCGGCGGCACGACGCCACCTTGTTCATGGTGCTGCTGGCCGGCTTCGACCTTCTCCTCCACCGCCTGGGCGGCGGGGACGACGTGGTGGTCGGCTCGCCGGTGGCGGGGCGCACCCGCCCCGAGACGGAGGGGCTGATCGGCTTCTTCATCAACACCGTGGCGCTGCGGACGTCGCTGGGCGGCGATCCCGCGGTGGGCGAGCTGATCCGGCGCGTGCGCGAGGCCACGCTGGAGGCGTACGCGCGCCAGGAACTGCCGTTCGAACGGCTGGTGGAGGCGTTGCACCCGGAGCGCGCGCGCGGGCAGAACCCCGTGTTCCAGGCATCGTTCGCGATGGGGAACGTGGAGATGGACCCGGTCGCCCTGGCCGGCGTGCGGGCGCGGGCGGAGGACACCGACAACGGCGCCGCCAAGTTCGACCTGTTCCTGGAGATGCGCGAGGAGGCGGACGGCGGCATCCGCGGCGACCTGGAGTACGCCGCCGAGCTCTGGGAGCCCGCCAGCGCCGCCCGCATGACCGCGCTCTACCTGCGCCTGCTGGGCGCGCTGGCGGGGGATGCGGAGCGCCCGCTTTTCGACGCGGTCGCGCTCGCGGACGCGGCGGATGCGCGCGCCGAGGAAGCGCGCTGGAACCGCACCGCGCGCGGCTACCCGCGCGATTCCACCATCCACGCGCAATTCGCCGCCGCCGCCCGGGCGCGGCCCGGCGCCGTGGCGCTCGCGTGGGACGGCGGGGAGATGACCTACGGCGAGCTGGATGCGCGCTCCAGCCGGCTGGCGAACCACCTGGTGCGCCGGGGCGTGCGCCCCGACGAGCCGGTGGCTGTGCTGCTGCGGCGCTCGCCCGAGATGGTGGTGGCCTTCCTGGCGATCCTGAAGGCGGGCGGCGCGTACGTCCCCCTCAACCCGCAGTACCCCGCCGGCCGCACCGCGCTGATGCTGGCCGACTCGGGGGCGCGCCTGCTGATCACCGACACCGGCAGGGGGACGGGAGACGGGGGGCGGGAGACGGGGGGATGGACGGCGGACGAGCCGGGCACCGTGCTGCTGGACGGGGATGCGGCGGCGATCGGCGGAGAGCCGACCGATGCGCCGCGGGTAGAGGTGTCGGCCCGGAACGCGGCGTACGTGATCTACACGTCGGGGTCCACGGGAACGCCGAAGGGGGTGGTGGTGCCCCACCGCGCGGTGCTGCGGCTGGTGATGGGCGCCGATTACGCCCGCCTGGGGCCGGGCGAGACGTGGCTGCAGATGGTCCCCGCGTCGTTCGACGTCTCCACGCTGGAGATCTGGGGGCCGCTGCTGAACGGCGCGCGCATCGCCCTGTATCCCCCCGAAACACCCGAGCCGGCGCGGCTGGGCGCGTTCATCCGCCGCCACGGCGTGACCTCGGCGTGGCTCACCTCGGCCGTCTTCCACCAGGTGGTGGACCACGACGTGGGCGCGCTGGCCGGCCTGCGGCAGGTGCTCTCCGGCGGCGACGTGGTCTCGGCGGCGCACGCGAGGCGGGTGCTGGACGCCTGCCCCGGCGTGCGGCTGGTCAACGGCTACGGCCCCACCGAGAACACCACCTTCTCCACCTGCCGCACGGTGACGCGTGACGACGCGGCGCGCGTCTCCATCCCGATCGGCACCCCCATCGCCAACTCCACCGCGTACGTGCTGGACGCACGGATGCGCCCGGTGCCCGCCACCGTGCCCGGCGAGCTGTACGTGGGCGGCGACGGCGTGGCGCGCGGCTACCTGAACGCCCCCGCCCTCACCGCCGAGCGCTTCGTCCCCGACCCGTTCGCGGCGGACGGATCGCGGCTGTACCGCACCGGCGACCGCGCGCGGCGGCGGGACGATGGCACGCTGGAGTTCATGGGCCGCATCGACCAGCAGGTGAAGATCCGCGGCCACCGCACCGAGCCGGGCGAGGTGGAGGCGGTGCTCGGCCGCCACCGGGCCGTCGCCAGCGCCGTCGTCACGGTGCGCGACGATGGCGCCGGCGGGCGGCGGCTGGTGGCGTACGTGGTCCCCGCGCCCGGCGCGCGGAAGGACGAGCTGCCGGGGGCGCTGCGGGCGTACGCGCGCGGGGTGCTGCCGGAGCACATGGTCCCCTCGGCGGTGGTGGTGATGGAGGCACTCCCGGTGACGCCGAACGGGAAGGTGGACCGCCGCGCCCTTCCCGCCCCCCCGCCGCCGCGCGCCGGCGCCGCCGCGGCCCCGCCGCGCACCGAGACCGAGCGGCGGCTGGCGGTGATGTGGGCCGGGCTGCTGGGGCGCGAACGCGTCGGCATCCACGAGAGCTTCTTCGAGATGGGCGGGCACTCGCTGCTGGCGGTGCAGATGGCCGCGCGCGTCCGCGAGGACTTCGGCGTGGAGATCTCGGTGCCGCAGGTGCTGGATGAGGATAGCGTGGCCCGGCTGGCGGCGCTGGTGGACGCCGGGGTCGCGGCGATGACGGCTGAGCTCGAGGCCGAGCTGGAGATGCTGAGCGACGACGAGGTGCGCGCGCTGCTGGCGAGCGAGGCGCTCGACGGCACCGCGGCGGGAGGAGGGCAGGCGTGATGCGAAGCCTCGCGCTCCGCGGCTTGGGCCACGCACCGGCGGCTGAAGCTTGCACACCGGCGGCTGAAGCCGGCACACCGGCGGCTGAAGCCGCAGCAACAACTACGAGAAGCCTCGCAAACCGCGCGAGGCTCCACGAGCCGGTAGCGGCATCGCGGCGCGGGGGGAGACTCCTGCCGGATGCGGAGCGTCGTCGTGCATTCCGCGCGCAACGAGAGCCTGTCATCCTGAGCGCCGCCGCCGCGCCGGATCGTCCCGCGCATCGGTGCCTGGCGGCGGCCGAAGGATCCATAGCCGCGTCCACGCCATCGTCTGCCGGTACGATCGGTCGCTGGATCCGGCGTGCTACGGAGGGTGGGTTCCGAGCGCGGCCGGCAGATCCTTCGGTCGCCGCCAGGGTTCCGTGCGGATGCGGGGCCAGCGCGGCGGCGACGCTCAGGATGACGGCGTCGGGGCCGGT
>DASSJS010000384.1:0-7276 GCA_035691085.1 Longimicrobium sp. | reverse complement strand
GATCATCGGCGGCCCCGGCGACGACCGGCTGGCCGACGAGGGGCGCGCCGGCCACCACGCCGCCTTCTACGACTTCGAGGGGAACAACACCTTCGAGCGCCGCCCGCACACCAAGGTGGACGAGCGCCCCTGGGCCGACGTGATGTGGATGCCGGGGGCCGGAAGCGCCCCCCCGCGCGACTGGGGGTTCAAGACCGCGGCGTTCGCGGCGGGCGGGGGATGGGAGGGCGGCGGCGTGGGGCCGTACGTCTCCGTCGGCCCGAGTTGGAAGCGCTACGGCTTCCGCCGCCACCCGCACGCGGTGACCGGGGGCGTGGAGCTGCAGTGGGCGCCGCTGGAGAACCGCTTCGGCGTGCGGTACCGCGGCGACTTCCGCTACGTGGGATCGCCGCTCGACCGGACCGAGGTGGTGGCCCGCGCCACCGAGCTTTCCGCGTCGCGCTTCTTCGGCTTCGGCAACGACACCGACGACGGCGGGCTCACCGGCAGCCACTTCCGCGTGTGGGAGCGGCAGATGTTCGCCGACGCGGCGTTCTGGCACGGGGTGGCGCGGCGCACGTGGATCGTGGCCGGGGTGACCGGGCAGGTGTCGGCCCCCGAGCCCGAGGCCGGCACGCCGGCGGGCGACCTCCTGCCGCGCGGCACCGAGGACTTCGCCCTCCTGGGCGGGCGGGTGGGGCTCGTGATGGCCCGCGGCGACAGCGCCGCCTACGTCCGCAACGGGTGGGCGCTGGCGGCGTGGGGCTCGGGCTTCCCCGTGGCGCGCAACGACGCGGGTGCCTTCGGCGGCGGCGAGGCGGTGGCCACGGCATACGTTTCGCCCTTCGGCCGCGGGCCCACGCTGGCGCTGCGCGCGGGCGGGCAGAAGGTGTGGGGCGAGTTCCCCTTCCAGTACTCGGCGCAGATCGGCGGCAGCCACTCGCTGCGCGGCTACCCGTCGCAGCGCTTTTCGGGCGACGCGGCGGCGTACGGCAACGCCGAGCTGCGCCAGCCGGTGACCCGCGCCAACCTGCTGGTGGCACGCGGCACGCTGGGAGTGTTCGGCCTGGCCGACGCGGGGCGCGTGTGGTACCAGGGCAACTCCGCCGGGGGGTGGCACACGGCGTACGGCGGCGGGGTCTTCTTCACCCTCCTGGACCGGCGCTACGCCGTTTCGGCCGCGTACGCGCAGGGCGACCGCGGGAAGATCCACGTAACGATGGGGATGCCGTTCTGACGCAGGACCGCAGCAGCACACCGATGTCCCGCGCCCTCCGGCGCTTTCCCCGTCTGCAGCACGCGCTGGGCGGCCCCACGCCCCTCACGGTCCGCTTTTCGGCGGCCCACCGCGAGGTGCTGGGCCGCATCGTGGAGGGGCCGCTCCCCGCCGGGCTGGCGCTGGACGGGCACGAGGCCGAGCTCTTCCGCGACGTCTACTACGACACCCCCGCGCTCGACCTGCGCCGCCGCGGCGCCACCGTGGGGGTGCGCTTCCACGCCAACGGCGAGCTGACGCTGGCCGTGGAGGTGCGCGCCTCGCCCCACGACGGGCTCCCCGCCAGCACCGCCGAGACGGCGCGCGTGGCCGATCCGCAGTCGTTGTTCACCGGCGATTCGGAGGCCGCGTGGATGCTGCGCGCGCTGGTGGACCCGGCGCTGCTGGAGCCCTGGCTCACGGTGGAGACCCGCCGCCGCATCCGCTGCGCGACCGAGGACGCGCCGGACGACGCGCTGGCCGTGGAGATCGCCTGCGACGAGCGGACGGTGCGCGACCGCGACGTGGCCGCCGAGCTGTTCGAGGTGGAGGTCCGCCTGGGCGACGACACCCCCGAGGGGCGCGCCGCCGCCCGCGCGCTGGAGGAAACGTTCGGCCTGACCCTGCTCACCGGCGACCCGCTGCGCCGCTGGCTGCGCGGCCTGGACGACGCCGAGGTGGCGTGGCTGGAAGAGTCCGTCCGCTCGGCGCGGCGGGTGGCCGTGGTCCTCTTCCGCGGGGGATGCGCGGCGCTGCTGAACCGCGGCGGCGCGCTGCAGGTGCCCACCGGGCCGGGCACCGGGCTCGAGGCCGCGCGGCGGGTGATGCGGACGCTGCTGGGTGCCGAGGGGCGCATCCGGCTGATCGGCACCGGGCCGGGGTCGGTCCGCCACCCGGCCACCGAGGTGTGGGTCTCGGAAGACGCGGAGCTGCGCACCGAGCCCGCCGGGCTGGTGCAGCTCCCCGTGGACGAGCTGATCGAGGCGGTGGGCTCGCCCGCGCTGCGCGACGGGGCCACGCTGGCGGCGCTCCACGTGCTGGTCCGCTCCGGGCTGGCGGTGCACCCCGTGTCGGGCGATTGGGACGACGAGGCCGCGCGCAGGGTGCTGCGCGCCGCGCCCCCCTGGATCGCCCCCGCCTCGGAGCTGGCGGACGACGCGCTCCCCGCGGGAACGCTGCTGAACCCCGAGCTGAGCGTGCTGGCCTTCAACCGCCGCGTGCTGGAACTGGCGGGCGATGCCGAGGTGCCGCTGCTGGAGCGGGTGCGCTTCCTCTCCATCTTCGGCGGCAACCTGGACGAGTTCTTCCGGGTGCGCGTGGCCGGCTACAAGCGGCAGTTGGCGCAGGGGAACGAGAAGCCCGGGCTGGACGGCGTGGCCCCGCGCGAGCAGCTCGACGCCGTGGGCACCCGCGCCCGCCGCCTGGCCGACGCCGCCTACCGCCTCCTCTTCGACCGGCTCCTCCCCGAGCTGCGGCGCGTTGGCGTCGAGGTGGTGCGCCGCGGCGACCTGGAGCCCGACGAGCGCAGCTGGCTGCGCGAGTACTACGACACCGACGTGCACGCCGTCCTCACCCCGATGGCGGCGGGGCCGGGGCACCCGTTCCCGCACATCCGCAACCAGCGGCCGGCGCTGGCGGCCATCCTGCGCGAGCCGCTGACCGGGGGCGAGCGGCTGGGGCTGGTGGAGCTGCCGGACGGCCTCCCGCGCTTCGTCGCCCTTCCCGGCGGCGAGCGCTGGGTGCCGCTGGAAGCGGTGATCGTCGACAACCTGCACCGGCTGTATCCGGGGATGGAGGTCGATTCGGCCTCCGCCTTCCGCGTCACCCGCAGCGCCGAGCTGCACGTGGACCCGGCCCACACCGCCGACCTCCTGCAGGCCGTGGAGGAAGAGGTGCGCCGCCGCCGCTTCCGCCCCGTGGTGCGGGTGGAGGTGGACGACTCGATGCCCGAGCGGCTGCGCGGCCTGCTGCTGCGCGAGCTGCGGCACGAGGCGCCCGACCAGGCCTGGCCGCTGGGCGACGACGACGTGTACGGCGTGGAGGGGCTGAACGACCTGCGCGGCCTGCGCGAGCTGGCATCGGCCCGGGACGGCGCGGCGCTGCACTGGCCCCCCGCCGAGCCCGGCGAGCCGCTGGACCCGGCGGTGCCGATGATGGAGGTGCTGAACCGCGGCGAGGTGCTGGTGGAGTTCCCGGGCGACTCGTTCGAGGCCACGGTCGAGCGCTTCGTGCTGGAAGCCGCGGAAGACCCCGACGTGGTGGCGGTGAAGCTGGCGCTGTACCGCACCAACCGGAAATCGCGGATCGTGGAGGCGCTGCGGCGGGCCAGCTCGCGCGGGAAGCAGGTGGTGGCGCTGGTGGAGCTCACCGCGCGCTTCGACGAGGAGCGCAACATCGCCTGGGCGCGGCACCTGCGCTCGTCCGGCATCCACGTGGTCTACGGGCTTCCCGGGCTGAAGGTGCACGCCAAGGTGGCGCTGGTGGTCCGCCGCGAGGCCGGGGGCGTGCGGCGCTACGCCTACGTGGGCACGGGGAACCTGAACGCCACCACGGCCGCCGCCTACACCGACCTGGGTCTGCTCACGGCCGACCCGGGGATCACGGACGAGGTGGGCGAGCTGTTCAACATGCTCGGCGGCGCGGGGGGCGAGCCGCGCTTCAACCGCCTTCTCGTCGCGCCGCACACCATGCGCGCGCGCTTCGTGGCCATGATCGACCGCGAGGCCGAGCACGCGCGCGCCGGCCGCGGCGGCGAGATCGTGGCCAAGGTGAACGGGCTGGCCGACCGCGAGATCATCGCGGCGCTGTACCGGGCCAGCCAGGCGGGGGTGCGCGTGGAGCTGATCGTGCGCAGCCTGTGCGCGCTGCGGCCGGGGGTGTGGAACCTGTCCGAGAACATCCGGGTGATCAGCATCCTGGGCCGCTACCTGGAGCACGCGCGCATCTTCCGCTTCCACAACGGCGGCGACCCCGAGTACTACATCGGCTCGGCCGACTGGCGCACGCGCAACCTGAGCCGGCGCGTGGAGGTGGCCTGCCCCGTGCGCGCCCCGGACCACCGCGCGCGGCTGGACGCCATCCTGCACGTGCAGCTGGAGCACCCACGCGCCTGGGAGCTGGGGAGCGACGGCACCTACTACCAGCGCCCCGAGCGCGCCCCGCGCGACCCCGCGCTCCCGCCGTCCGACCCCGACCGCCGGCCGTTCATCCCCGTCCCGGGCTGAGCGGCGCGGGCCGCGGGATCGGATCGCCGGCCGCCCGGATGGTTCGAGGGAATGCACGACGGCCCGCGCTCGCCATCGGACCCCAACCGCACGAACGACAGGTGTTGATGATGGATCAACGGCTCGGCCGGCGCGCGTTCGCCGGGGCCGCGGTGCTGGCGCTGGCGGGGTGCGACCTGCAAAAGGACCGCGACCCGCGGAACGCCGCCGGCGAAACGGCGCTCTGCCAGGTGGTCACCCACGGCTACTCGCTGGCCGACGACCTGCGCGAGAGCAGCGGCGTGGCCGAGAGCCGCCGCCACCCCGGCGTCTACTGGTCGCACAACGACTCGGGGCGCGACCCCGACCTCTTCGCCGTGGGGAGCGACGGGCGGCACCTGGGGAAGCTGAAGGTGACCGGCGCCCAGAACCACGACTGGGAAGACATCGCCGACGGCCCCTGCCCCGACGGCGGCGCCACCTGCCTGTACATCGCCGACACCGGCAACAACGAGCGCAAGCGCGAGACCGTGTCGCTCTGGGTGTTCCCCGAGCCCGAGCCGGGCGACGGCGCCACGCCCAAGGCCACCGAGTACAAGGCGCGCTGGCCCGGCGAGCCGATGGACGTGGAAGCCATCTTCGTGCTCGGCGACGGGCGCGTGTACCTGGTGAGCAAGGGCTCGGGGAAGGATCCCATCGCGCTCATCCGCTGGCCCACGCCGCTGCGGGCCGGGGCCGAGGCCACGCTGGAGCAGGTGCGCCAGCTGGCCCCCAACCCCGGGCAGGTGGGCGACCGCGTGACCAGCGCCAGCGCCACCCCCGACGGGCGCTGGGTGGCCGTGCGCACCTACGCCGCGCTCGACTTCTACCGCACCGCCGACCTGCTGGGCACGGGCGGCCCCTTCGCCCAGTTCGACCTGGACCCCGTGGCCGAGCCGCAGGGCGAGGCGGTGGCGATGGACGACAACGGGAACGTGGTGCTCACCAGCGAAGGCCCTGGCAAGCACCTCCCCGGCACCATCTCGCAGCTGCGCTGCATGCTGCCCAGGGAGTAGAGACGTTAGCCGACAGACGCGGAATCATCGAGGGCGCGAGGGATCATCCCCCGCGCCCTCGCGATTCATCGCAAATCATCCTGGCCCTGCCGGTCTGGCGCGATGAACGACCCCTCCTGCAACTGCGTGTGCGCTTCGCGCGAGCAGCGGAGATAAGCAGAGATAGACAGAGAACCGCGAACCGCTGGTGCAGTTCTCTGCCAATCTCTGCCTGTCTCCGCTGTTCTGCGTTCATGCCCTTGCCGTTAAACGACCGCTCGGCCAGAACGGTGCTCGGTAACAGGATATGGACCCTCTGGCTCTCCGGTCCTCCAACGTACCTCTCCCCATGGAGACGAAGCCGTCGTCACGATCATTCCTCGCGCAGCGCCTCGAGCGGGGTGTGGCGGAACACCTCGCGGCTGGCCCACCACCCCACGGCGCCGGACAGCGCCGTCACCGCCAGGGCAAGGATCAGCAGCGACGGGAGGGGGACGGCGAAATCGACCTTGAAGAGGAACTTCGCCAGCGCCCACCCCGCGCCCGCCGCCAGGCCGATCCCCGCGATGCTGGCGAGAAGGCCGAGCGACAGGTACTCGGCCAGCAGGATGGCGCCGATCTGCCGCCGCGTGGCGCCCAGCGTGCGCAGCAGCACGCTCTCGCGGATGCGCTGCAGCCGGCTGGTGAGCACCGCGCCCAACAGGACGATGAACCCCGTGGCCACGCTGAAGCCCGCCAGGAAGCGGATCACCGCCGCCACGCGCCCCAGCACCTCGTCGATGGCGGCCTGCACCTGCGTCAGGTCCAATAGCGCCACGTTGGGGAATTTCGCGACGACGTCGCGCTGCACCCGTGCCCGCGACGGCGCGTCGGGGGTGCGCGCCAGCAGCACCCAGCTGTGCGGCGCGCCTTCGAGCACCGACGAGGGGAAGACGGCGAAGAAGTTGGGCTCCAGCCGCTGCCAGTCCACCTCGCGCACGCTGGTGATGCGGGTGGGGATGCGCACGCCCTGCACGTCCCAGGTGATCACGTCGCCGATCTTGACGTCCAGGTCTTCCACGATGGTCCGGTCCAGCGACACCTCGGCGGGGCCGTTCCCCACCGCGCCGCCCTGGCCCGGCCGCCAGAAGCGCCCCTCCAGCACCTTCTCCGACGCGTTCACCGTGTCGCGGAAGGTGGACCGGTACTCGCGCCGCACCGCCCACGGCTCGGGCCCGCTCCGCTTCTCTCCCGCGTCGCGCTCCGGCGGCGGCCCGTCCTCGCCGCCGGGTGACGACGCCGGCCCGGCGCCCACCAGCTGCGCCGTCGTCTTCCCGTTGATGGCGTGGATGCGCATCGGGACGATCGCCGCGCGCTGCAGGACGGATCCCCGCTCCGAGGCGATCTGCTGGCTCACGCCGGCCTGCTGATCGTCCTGCACGTCGAAGATCAGCAGGCTGGCCCGCGTCTCGGCCGCGTTGATGCGCAGCGGGCGCAGCAGGTTCCCCTGCGTCAGGTAGAGCGTGGCAAGCAGGAACACGCCGAAGCCGAGGGCGAGGACGACCACGCGCGTCTGGTTCCCCGGGCGATGCAGGTTCGCCAGCCCCTGCCGCGCGGGATACGGCAGCCCCGCGCCGTTGAAGCGCCGCACCAGCCGGGTCACCAGCCACGCCGCCAGCCACAGCCCCAGCAGCGTCACGCCGATCCCCGCCGCGAAGCCTGCGCCGGTGCCGATGCTGCCGGCCTGCATCACCACCAGCGCGGCGACGCTGGCGGCCAGGAGGAGCGCGGCGCCGATCGTCCACGCGTCGCGCACCCTGCGCGCC
>DASSJS010000383.1:0-42472 GCA_035691085.1 Longimicrobium sp. | reverse complement strand
GGTACGGAGGTACGGAGGTACGGAGGTACGGAGGTACGGAGGTACGGAGGTACGGAGGTACGGAGGTACGGAGGTACGGAGGTACGGAGGTACGGAGGTACGGAAAGGCCCGGGAGCGATCCCGGGCCTTGTTGCGTGCATCGTTGGTCGCGTGAGCGGAGGGACACGCCCGGATCCCGCGGTTCATCCCCCCGGGATTACGCCGTGGTGCCCGCGAGGGCGGGGGTCTCGGTGTAGAGCGGGAGCGAGACGATGAAGGTGGTGCCGCGGCCCACGGTGCTGTCCACGTCGAGCCGGCCGCCGTGACCTTCCACGATCTCCCGGCAGATGGCCAGGCCCAGCCCCATCCCCTTCCCCTTGGTGGAGACGAAGGGCTGGAAGACGCGCTGCAGGTTCTCGGGGGCGATGCCGGGGCCGTTGTCGGCCACGCGCACCTCGGCGCTGGCCCCCGCGCGCCCCACCGACACGCGCAGACGCGGCGGGTCCTCCTGCCCCTCCATCGCCTCGCGGGCGTTGCGGACCAGGTTGTCGAACACCTGGCGCAGGTAGTAGGCGTCGCCGTACACCGTGGTCTCGGAGAAGTCGGTGGCGTCCACCACCAGGCCGGTCTCGGCGGCCTCGCGCGCCTCCACGTCGGCCACCTGCCGCACCAGGTCGTCCAGCCGCACCGGGCGCCGGTTGAGGGTGCGCCGCGCGCCGCTGGCGTACACCGACAGCTCGTCGAGCATGGCCACCAGGCGCTGGCTTTCGCTCACGATGGCCTCGCACACCTCGCGGCGCTGGTGCGGCTCGCTCACGATGCGCTCGTCCTGCAGGATGTCGGCGTGCAGGACGATGGTCTGCAGCGGGTTCTTGATCTGGTGCAGGATGCGCGCGGTGGCGGTGCCGATGGCGGCCAGCTTCTCTTCTTCCACGCGGCGGCGGTCGCTGCGCCGCAGCAGCGTCACGATCACCGCGGTGGTGAACACCACCACGCTGATCACCGCCATCACGCCCACGACAAAGATCCACTTGTAATCCGGACATGCCGTGGGGGCTTGCAGCGTCATGGAAGGGGAAGCGGGGCGAAGAAGGATGAAGTTCATGCCGGGGCGGCCGCGGAGCGGGCGGGGAGGGGTGCTCCGCCGCCGCGCTCAGTCGTCGGCGGCGTGGTCGTCGCTGCGCGACACGGAAAAGGCGATCACCTCGCCCGAGTCGTCGCCGTCGGGGACGATGGTCTCCACCACGATGCGCCGCACCACGTGGCGCGGGTCGTCCAGGCTGACCTCGAAGTCGATGCCCAGCTCGGGCGCGCTGATGTGCGTGCGCACCTTGCGCCCCGGCTCCTGCGCGGGCGGGTCGGGGTTGCGCACCAGCGTCTTGGTGCTCTGCCGCCCGGTGTCCAGCTCGCGGGTCACCTTCACGTGGCGGAACCAGTCGGGCTGGTAGCCGATCACGTAGGTGCGCCCGCGCTGGTCTTCTCCCCGGCCTTCGCGATTGTGGCGTGCCATGGGTCTCCTCCGCTCGCTCGGCGGTCGCTGAGAGGCGACATCATTTTGTCGAAATGTCCAGCGGTTCGTATTTCCCTCTCAAGGAGCGGACCGCCGCGTCACGAGCCGCCCCTGGACAGGCCGGAGCGTGGCGGAAGTGCGCGAGATTCAAATGGTTTCGCGCTCGCCCGCTCCCCGCGCCCGGCCGTCCACTCCGTCACGCTCCTGCTCATTTCGTACCAGCGTTGCCGCAGGTTGGGACGTCCGCGGGGCACCCCGGACCAACCACAGCAAAATCCGTCCCCTGAGTGTCGGTTCGTGATTCCCCGCACCCTCCCGGATCCGGACCAGACTCTCTCCTCGCCCGCTCGCATGCGGGGAGAGATGCGAACGCCAGACGTTTCGCGCAAGCCCTTGGGTTCTTCCGCAGGGAGCGGGACCCTCCGAGGGGACACGCTCCGATACTCTCGCGCCTTGCCGCGCGGCGTGCGGCCCGCCATCCATGTGCCGACCGGGTCGTGGCTTTCCAGAATTGCGCGAGGGCGGTCTCGCACCCCGGCTGGATGACTGTCCGGCGGCGGGGCGGCGGGGTAGATTGGCGCCGATCCTCCGGAGACGAAGCACACCCTGCGAGCGTGTGGGATGATGGACCTGAAAGGAGTGTTCGCGCCGGTCACCACGCCCTTCGATTCGGTGACGGGCGATACCGACGCGGTGGCGATGCGTGCCAACCTGCGCCGCTGGCTGGAGGCGCCGCTGGCGGGCGTGGTGCTGTTCGGCAGCACCGGAGAGGGGCCGCTGCTGGACGAAGACGAGAAGGCGCGGCTGACCGAGGCGGCGCGCCCGGTGGTGGACGGGGCCCGCCTGCTGCTGGCCGGCACCGGCGCCGAATCGACGCGCGCCACCATCCGCGCCACCCGCGCCGTGGCCGAGGCAGGCGCCGATGGCGTGCTGGTGCAGCCGCCCGCGTACTATCGCCCGGCCATGACGCCCGAGGCGCTGCGCGACCACTACACCGCCGTGGCCGACGCGTCGCCGGTCCCCGTGATCCTGTACCAGGTGCCGCCGCGCTTCAGCACGGTGGAGCTTTCCGCGGGGCTGGTGGGCGAGCTGGCCAGGCACCCCAACATCGTTGGGATCAAGGATTCGCACGGCGACCTGAAGTCGCTGGCGGCGCTGGTGGACGCTTGCGGCCGCAACGCGCAGGTGCTGGTGGGGAGCGGGGCCGTCCTCTACGGCGCGCTGGAGGCGGGCGCCGTGGGCGGCATCCTGGCCGTCTCCCTGCTCCTCCCGGCCGAGTGCGCGGCGGTCTGCGCCGCCTTCCAGGAAGAGCGCTTCGCCGAGGCGGGGCGCCTGCAGGAGAGGATCGCGCCGCTGCACCGCGCCATCGTGGCCGAGATGGGCACCAGCGGCATCAAGGCCGCGCTGGACGACCTGGGGATGCACGGCGGCCCCCCGCGCCCGCCGCTGAAGCCCGTGCGCGAGAAGGACCGCGCGAAGGTGCGGCAGGCGCTGGCGGCGGCGGGGCTGGGGACGGTTGCGGCGGCGTGACGGGGCACCGCGAACAGGTGCGTGAGTGCGCCAGTGCGTGAGTGCGTTGGAACGGCGGGCGGCCCGGATCTCCGGGGCAGCCCGCCGTGTTCTGTTGAGGCGCGGCAGGGAGATGAATTCGCTGCAACAACGACACGAATTCCGCCCGCGTGGCCTACCGGCGCTGGCGCGGCCGAGGTGATTGCGGCGCGGCCCTGGCCGTTGCCGCACGTGATGCGCCGGTCAGTGGCCGTTGTTGTGCGCAGCCGCTTTATCGGTCGCCGCGTCCAACACCCGGCGTAGCGCGGCGCTGTCGAGCCGGTCGGCGTTCGGCACGCGAATGTTGTTCGCGACGAGAAGGGCCAGCAGCGTTTTCTTGCGCAGTTCCTCTCGAACGGCCGGATCCGGGCGCCACTCTTCCAGCATCCGGCGGGCATTCTCGACGTGGATGTTCATGGTCAACGTCCGCCGCCTCCGTTTTCAGGGCTCAACTCGGCCAGCGCGCGGCTGTGCTCCTCGGTTATGCTCCAAAGCCGCCCGACAGCGGATTCAACATCAGCCATCCTGCTCTCCAGCACGTTCAGCGCCGCGGCCTGTGCATTGAATCGGATCATTGCCTTGAAGCCACGAAATTCGGCGCCGAGCTCCTCCACCTTGGGCGGGTCGGCGCGGATCATCGCCAGGATATGCTTCGGGCGAAAGAACCGGGCCAGCATCAGGAGTACGATCCACGCGGTGATCGCCATCACCAGCATCACGAAGATCCGCGCACTCCAGTAGACTCCCGGATAGCCAAGGACGTGGTTCATCGCCGCACGAACGTGTGTGAAGTGAGTGACGCTCTGGACAACGCAAATCTGCGGCCGTTGCAAGGGCAACGCAAGGGCTCAATCGTGTCGCGATTGTATACCGCCACCGTTGCAGCACCTTGGTTTCGCCGGTAGGTTGTCGCGCCTTGCTTCTCTCCGCCGACCCGATCCTTTTGCAGCGACCATGGCCGAATACAGCAACCTGACGCTCGAGGTGCAGGACCGCATCGCCGTCCTGTCCGTGAACCGCCCCGACAAGCTGAACGCGCTGAACGAGCAGACCATCCGCGAGCTGGGGCAGGCGGTGGACGAGATCACCGGCCGCGACGACGTGGGCGGCGTGATCCTGACCGGCGTGGGCGAGAAGGCGTTCGTGGCCGGCGCCGACATCGCCGAGCTCGCGAAGATGGGGCCGGTGGACGGCGTGCTGGTCAGCCGGCTGGGGCAGGAGGTGTTCCGCCGCATCGAGCTGTCGCGCAAGCCGGTGCTGGCCGCGGTGAACGGGTTCGCGCTGGGCGGCGGGTGCGAGCTGGCGCTGGCCTGCCACCTCCGCATCGCCAGCGAGAACGCGCAGTTCGGCCTTCCCGAGGTGAAGCTGGGGATCATCCCCGGCTACGGCGGCACGCTGCGGCTGCCGCGCATCGTGGGGAAGGGGCGCGCGCTGGAGCTGATGCTTACCGCGCAGTTCATCAAGGCCGACGAGGCGTACCGCATCGGCCTGGCCAACAAGGTGGTGCCGCAGGCCGAGCTGATGGACACCGCCCGCAAGATGATGTCGACCATCCTGGCCAACGGCCCGATCGCCGTGGGGCTGGCCATCGAGTGCGCCACGCGCGGGATGGACATGTCGGTGGGCGACGGGCTGGCGCTGGAATCCAACCTCTTCGGCCTGCTCGCCGCGACAGACGACATGCGTGAGGGGATGCAGGCATTCCTGGAGAAGCGGAAGGCCGAGTTCAAGGGCCGGTGAACAGCAGGTACGGGGGTACGGGGGTACGGAAGTGCGAACGGCCTGATCTGCGGAGGATGACAAGCATGGTGCGCATGCAGCCGGACCCGGACCTCCATCGCCTTCTTCTCCCGTCCCCCGTGGGGCCGCTGCTGGTGGAGCATGATGGGGCGGCCGTGACGGCGATCCGCTACTGGGAGCAGGGGGCGCATCCGCCCGCCGGCACGCGGGTGGAGCCGACGCGCGATGACGCGCTGGGATGGAAGGTGGCGCAGCAGTTGCGCGAGTACTTCTCCGGCACGCGGCGCGACTTCGACCTGCCGCTGGCGCCCAAGGGGACGGAGTTTCGCCAGCGGGTGTGGAACGCGCTGCGCTCGATCCCCTTCGGCGAGACGCGGACGTACCGCGACATTGCCGCGCAGGTGGGGCAGCCGAAGGGGATGCAGGCCATCGGGCAGGCGAACCGGCACAACCGCATCCCCATCATCATCCCCTGCCACCGCGTGATCGCCACCGACGGCATTGGCGGCTACGCCGGCGAGGCGGCGGGCGGCAAGACCACCGACACCAAGCGCTGGCTGCTGCGCCACGAGGGCGTGGCCGTCTGATCCTCACGCGGCCGGGTGCGCAGCACGCGCATCCGGCTTCGCGTTGTCCGTTCCGCTTCCTTCACCTGTCTCTCGTGTACCTTTCGCGGCTGCACCTGCGCAACTGGCGGAACTTCGCGGAGCAGGTGGTGGAGCTTCCGCCGGAGGGCGTGGCCATCATCGGCGACAACGGGCAGGGGAAGACCAACCTGCTCGAGGCCATCTATTACCTGGAGATCTTCCGCTCCTTCCGCGGCGCGCCCGACGAGCAGCTGATCCGCTTCGGCGAGGAGGTCTTCCGGGTCGAGGGGACGCTCTCGGCCCCCGGCGCGGCGGAGCGCACCATCGCCGCGGCGTTCGAGCGGCGGCGGCGGAAGAAGAAGGTGGTGGTGAACGGCGCCGAGCCCGAGCGGCTGGGCGACGCGCTGGGGCTGGTGGGCGCGGTGATCTTCTCCCCCTCGGACGTGGAGCTGGTGGCGGGCGGGCCGGGGGAGCGGCGGCGCTTCCTGGACATCGTCCTTTCCCTGGCCGAGCCGGGGTACCTGGGGGCGCTGCAGCGCTACCGCCAGGCGCTGTTCCAGCGCAACGCGCTGCTGCGGCAGGGGAGCACGCGCGCGCTGGTGCAGGCGTTCGACGACACGCTGGTCGCCTCCGGGAGCCGGGTGATCGCGGCGCGCGCGCGGTGGGTGGCGCGGCGCGAGGCGGGCTTCGCGGCGCAGTACGCGCGCGTGGCGGGCGGCCATCCGGGGTTCATCGCTTTCGTCCCCTCGGTCGACCTTCCCGAGCCCACGCCGCCGGCCGAAGACGTGGCGCAGGCCTTTCGCGACCAGCTGGACCGCGTGGCCGACCGCGAGCAGGCGCGGGGGATGACGCTGGCCGGCCCGCACCGCGACGACCTGCGCTTCACCACGCAGCAGCCCGACGGTCAGCCGCTGGACCTGCGCACCTACGGCAGCGGCGGCCAGCAGCGCACCGCGGCAATCGCGCTGCGGATGGTGGAGGCCGAGACGATCCGCGAGACGCGCGGCCGCGAGAGCGTGATCCTGCTCGACGACGTGTTCGCGGAGCTGGACCCCGGCCGCAGCCGCCGCATCATCGAATGGATCGACGAGGCCGAGGGCGGGCAGGTGATCCTCACCAGTCCCAAGGAGACCGACGTGCAGATCCACGGCGGCGGCCTGCCGCGCTGGACCATCCGCAACGGCGTCGTCTCGCCGCTGTGAGTGCCGCGGCGTATGTTTGCCGTCCGCCTGTACGCGCGCATGGATTCGAAGTCGCCGACGCGATCCGCGGCAGGCCCCCTGGCGCCCGAGGGCGCCTGTCCCCCCGCTGCGCAGGGGGACGTTGGCGGTGGCGGTGGAGCCTGTATCCTGCAGTGCACGGGCGAGATCTGCGTGGCCGGGGAGGCGCGACGAGATCTCTGCGTTCAGTCGAGAGCGGACGCGGTCGGGATCGGGCTCAGGAGGGGTGGATGGCGGAAGCGGCGGTCGAGGTGGTGGGTGCGTGGCTCGACGCGGTCAATGCGGGCGATGTGGATGCCGCGCTGGAACTTACGTCGTCCGATGTAACCATCGCTGGCCCGCGGGGTACTTCGCGGGGGCACGACGTTTTGCGCGCCTGGCTGGGCCATGCTGGCGCCACCTTCGCCACCCACTCGATGTACGCGCGGGGCAACGCGGTGGTGGTGTCGCAGCACGGCGTCTGGCGCGATGCCGCGACCGGCGCGGTGAAGGGCGAGATGAACGTGGCGACTCGCTTCCGCGTGGCCGGCGGCCAGGTCGCCGAGCTCGCGCGGTACGAGGACTTGGATGAGGCGCTGCGCGAGGCCGGGCTCGTGGAGACGGACGAGCTGTGGCCCGGCGGCGGTCAGCTGAACTGACGCGGACGGGGCGGATGTCGTCATCGTCCGCGGATCGCGGACGGGCAACGATAACGGCGCGGCGGCGCCGGGATGAACCTGAAGAGGAGAGCGTGATGATGAAGCGTGTAGTTCGGATGATGGCGATCGTGGCGGCGTCGGCGCTCGCGGCCGGCGCGGCGGTGGCGGCGGTGGCGGCGCGGCCGGCGGCGGTGCGCGCCGAGGCGCCCGCGGCGTTCCACCTGCACCTGCTGCGCTCCAGCCCGGCGGCGGATAGCACCGTGGCCTCGCCCGCGGTGGTGCAGCTGTGGTTCACCGAGAGCCCGCAGGTGGCGGTGACCACCGTGCGGGTGACGGGGCCGCGCGGCCGCGCCGTGCGCATGGGCCGTGTGCGCGCCGGGGCCGAGCACTCGGTGACGGCGAACGTTCAGGGGCGTCTCTCTCCCGGCCGCTACACCATCGCCTGGCGCACCATGTCACGCGACGGCCATCCCATGCGCGGCACCATCCCGTTCACGGTGGCGGCGCGGTAAGCCCTCTCGTCCTCATCGTCTTCGCCCAACGGTGGGGATAAGGGATGGCGGGCTGGTATCCACGATTCTGAACGAAGGCCTCACGGAGACGTGAGGCTTTCGTCGTATCGGTCGGCACGTCGCCCAGACAGCGCACTATTGACGCGAGCCGCGCCTGCCGTTTACATGCGACCGTCGGCATCTCTCCCTCCCCCGCCGCCGCGTTCTCCCTCCCATACCGGTTTTCATCCATGCGTCCATTTCACGGACTCCGTTTCCGCGCGTCGATCCTGTTCCTTCTGCCCCTCGCCGCGTGCGCCGAGCGTTCGCCGGTGTCGTCGCGCGACGTGGTGGAGCCGCGGGCGGTGGCCACGCTGCGCTGCACGGTGCAGGTGCGGGCGGCGTCGCTGGCCTGCACGCCGGCGGCGCCCGGCGCACGGGGGGCGCGCGGCGACCTGATCGTGGGGTGGCAGGGTGTGTACGTGCGGCTGGCCAGCAGCGGCGTGGAGTACAATCCCGGAACGCAGACCCTGCGCGCCGACGTGACCGTGCAGAACCTGCTGGGCCAGCCGATGGGGACCACCGACGGCGTGACCGCCCACCCCGGCGGCATCCGCGTGTTCTTCGCGTCAGGCCCCACGGTGACGGTGGGGCAGGGAACGGTGGAGGTGGCGAACGAGGACGGGACCGACGCCTTCACCCAGGGCGCGCAGCCGTACTTCCGTTACGTGGACGTCCTGTCCACGGCGGAGACCAGCGCGGCGCACGAGTGGCAGTTCTCGCTCCCCGGCAGCGTGGAGACGTTCGTGTTCACGCTCCTGGTGTCGGCGCCGGTGCCGGATGACGCGGCGCTGCAGCGGGTGGACATGGACCCGCGCACGCTGGCCGTGGGCGGCTACCACTCGTGCGCGCTCACCACGGCCGGACAGGCGTACTGCTGGGGCTCGAACGACGACGGGCAGATGGGGAGCCCCGCGGCCGACAGCGTGCCGGTGCCGGTGACGGGCGGCCTCACCTGGAAGTCGCTGACCGCGGGGCGCTACCACACCTGCGGCATCACCACCGCCGACCAGGCGTACTGCTGGGGCGACGACCAGACCGGGCAGCTGGGCGACGGCGGCGGGCCCGACCGCGCCACGCCGGTCCCCGTTTCCGGCGGGCTCACCTGGATCGCGCTGGACGCGGGCGCCAGCCACACCTGCGGCATCACCACCGCGCGCGCCGTGTACTGCTGGGGCGACAGCTCGTCGGGCCAGCTGGGCGCCGGCGACTCGGTGACCACCACCGAGCCGGTGCTGGTGGTGGGCGGCTACCGGTGGGCATCGGTGGACGCGGGCACCGGCCACACGTGCGGGGTGACGCCCGGCGGCGCCGCGTACTGCTGGGGCAACGACGACAACGGCGAGCTGGGCGGCGGGCTGGGCCAGTCCACCGCGCGGCCGGTGCTGGTGGCGGGCGGCCATTCGTGGCGGTGGGTGAGCGCGGGCGAACACTACTCCTGCGGGATCACCTCGCTGGGCCAGGCGATGTGCTGGGGGATGGAATCGGCCGGGCAGCTGGGGAACGGTGCCGCGCCCGCGTCCAGCACGCCGTCGGCCGTGCTGGGCGGGCTGAGCTGGTCGCGGATCAACGCCGGGCGCGAGACCACCTGCGGCGTGACCACGGGCGGCGCGGCGTATTGCTGGGGATACAACAACACGGGTGAGATCGGCGACGGCGGCACCGATTTCAGCGATGTGCCGGTGGCGGTGGCGGGCGGGCTCTCGTGGGCGTGGGTGGACAACGGCGACTACCACAGCTGCGGCATCCGCACCACCGGCGAGGCGCGCTGCTGGGGCTACAACCTGCAGGGCCAGCTGGGGATCAACAGCACCGGGAACAACCCGTCGCCCAGCGTGGTGTCCGGGGGATTGGCCTGGCGGCAATAGCCGTACTCGCCGTCCCGGCAAGCAGTTCACCCGGATTCGCCCATCGCCGAATCTTCCCACAAGCGTTGCGCCGTTCGTGGGCGCGGGCGTAATCTGCTGCCGCTGTGACAGAACGGGGCCCACCCCCTGAACTCGCTTCCGGAACCAACCCAGTGCTCAAGCGCCTCCTGGGCGGCAACCTGCTGAACCTGCTGCTGGTGTTCGTGCCGGCGGCGTTCGTGCTGGAATACGCCGTTCACGCCAGCCCCACCCTGATCTTCATCGTCTCCTGCATGGCGGTGATCCCGCTGGCCGGGATGATGGGCCACGCCACCGAAGAGCTCGCCGAGCGCATGGGCGAGGGGGTGGGCGGCCTGCTCAACGCCACCTTCGGCAACGCCGCCGAGCTGATCATCGCCATCATCGCGCTGCGCGCCGGGCTGTTCGACCTGGTCAAGGCGTCGATCACCGGCAGCATCATCGGCAACATCCTGCTGGTGTTCGGCCTGAGCACCCTGGCCGGCGGGCTGCGCTACACCACGCAGAAGTTCAACGCCACCGCCGCGGCCGCGGGGACCACGCTGCTGGTGCTGTCCGCCGTGGGGCTGCTGGTGCCGGCCAGCTTCCACGCCATCGTGGGGAACACGGCGATCGCGCAGGAGCGGAACCTGTCGCTCGAGATCGCCATCGTGCTGATCATCACCTACGCGCTGTCGCTCGTCTTTACGCTCAAGACGCACCGGCACCTGTACGTGGGCGACGTGGAGCGGGAGCCCGACGAGCACAGCGACATGCATCCGGGGCCGATCTGGAAGCCGATCCTGCTTCTGCTGCTGGCTACCGCGGGGATCGCCCTGATGGCCGAGTTCCTGGTGGGCGCCGCCAGCGAAACGGCCGAGGCGCTGGGGTGGAGCGAGGTGTTCGTGGGCGTGATCGTGGTGGCCATCATCGGCAACGCGGCCGAGCACAGCACCGCGGTGATCATGGCGCTCAAGAACAAGATGGACATCGCCATCAACATCGCGGTGGGCTCCAGCATCCAGGTGGCGCTGTTCGTGGCTCCGGTGCTGGTGCTGCTGAGCTACCTGATCGCCCCGCGCCCCATGGACCTCATCTTCACGCGGCTGGAGGTGATGGCCATCGCCGTATCGGTGCTGATCATGGGCTACGTGGCGGCCGACGGCGAAAGCCACTGGATGGAGGGCGTGCAGCTGCTGGCCGTGTACGCAATTCTCGGTATCGCCTTCTTCTTCCTCCCCGTGCCGCACGGGTGAGGCGGGCTGTCGTTCGCCGAGAACCTGATCATTAGAACGTGCCGAGAGTGAACGCCTCGGCAGCACCCCGGCGCCTTCAAGCGTTGGGCTCGGCTTCCGCCTGGTGTGCCAATTTTTACAAACACGAGGGCAGCAACACCCCCGTCCAGTCTCTGGCCGGGGGTGTTGTTTCGTGATCCGACCGTACCGCCGTGGCCCGCGTTGCCGAACAGTGGTTTTCGTAACGTGCGCAATGCGTTAGATTGTACACCATTCGTGCTGTCCGCGCGGCGCCCCCTTCGGGCGCCGCGTTCGCTTGGCCGGCAGTTTCTTGGTTCCAGTCTTCCCCCGATGTCCTGATGATCCAGCGCGGTACGGCGGACGGGTATGACGCCGTGGTGATCGGCAGCGGCTTTGGCGGGTGCATGGCCGCGCTGGAGCTTGTGGAGGCCGGCTGGCGCGTGCTGATGCTGGAGCGCGGCGGCTGGGTGGAGCGCGGCCCGCACAACTGGCAGGGCGACGGCGCCTTCGTGCGCACCCCCTTCTACGCGGCCGACGCGCCGTACGCCGTCCACACCGGCGATCCGAAGCCGAAGGTGGAGAGGCTGTGCACCTGCGTGGGCGGCCCCAGCGTGTTCTACGGCGGCGCCAGCTTCCGCTTCCGCGAGCGCGACTTCGCGGCCGCTACGGAGATCGTGGACGGCAGCGCCGCCGCCTGGCCCTTCGGCTACGGTGACCTGGAGCCGTTCTACGGCCGCGCCGAGCGTCTGCTTGGAGTCGCCGGACAGGCTGGGGCGGACCCGACGGAGCCGCCGCGCAGCACGCCGTACCCGCAGCGGCCGCGCGAGGCGAGCGCCACGTCACGGATGATCGCCAGGGCCGCGCAGTCGCTGGGGCTGCACCCGTTCCCGATCCCGCTGGCCATCAACCACGCGGCCGAGATCGGCGGTGTTTGCCAGGCGTGCACCACCTGCGACACCTTCGCCTGCGCCATCAGCGCCAAGAACGACCTGGCCGTGCGGGTGATCCCCCGGCTGATCGAGGGCGGGATGGAGCTGCGGCCGGACACCGTGGTCACGCGGCTGATCGCGGAGGATGGACGGGTGACGGGCGTCGAATGCGTGGACAAGGCGACGGGTGAGCGGTTCACCGTCCACGGCAACACCGTCATCGTGGCAGCCGGGGCGCTGGCCACGCCGCACCTGCTGCTGGCGAGCGGGCTGGAGAAGCTGAACCCCGCGGGTGATGCCGTCGGCCGCTACCTGATGCGCCACTGCAACGCGATGACGTTCGGCTTCTTCCCTCGCAAGCCGAACCCCGAGAACGTGCACCACAAGCAGCTCGCCATCCACGACTTCTATTGGGGCGCGGGCGAGAAGGGTGCGCCGGCGGGGAAGCTGGGGAACATGCAGCAGATCATGGGGCCGCAGGCCGCGCTGATCGGCCACGTGCTCCCGAAGGCGCTGGGATGGATGGCGAAGCTGGCCGAGATCCCCGCCAGCCGCCTCACCGGCCTCCTCTCCATCGCCGAAGACCAGCCGCGCCGCGAGAACCGCGTGCGTCTGGGCGACGAGGCCGACGCGTACGGGGTGCCGAAGCTGGTGGTGGAGCATCGCTACACGGAGCGCGACCTCGCCGCGCGCGGATTCATGATCCGCAAGGCGAAGCAGATCCTCCGCCGCGCGGGCGCGCTGTTCTGCGTGAACTGGGACGTGAGCACCTTCTCGCACGCCGTGGGCACGGTGCGGATGGGCGATGACGAAACGCAGGCGCCGCTGGACGCCGCCTGCCGCTACCGCGGCGTGGAGAACCTGTACGTGACGGACGGAAGCGTCTTCCCCACCAGCGCCGGGGTGAACCCCAGCCTGACCATCGCCGCCAACGCGCTGCGCGTCGGGCGTCTGATCGCCCGCGGCGCGGCGGCCGGGGTGACGGCGGGCGCTGCCGCGGCGGGAGGGATCGGCTGATGGCGGCGGGGATCGGGATCGCGTTCCTGGGGTGCGGCAACATCGCCAACCGCCACGCAAAGCTGCTGAAGAAGCTGGGCGGCGTGCGGCTCTACTTCGCCAGCCGCGACCGGGCGAAGGCCGAGGCGTATGCGCGGAAGTACGGCGGCGCCGGCGCGTTCGGCAGCTACCAGGAGGCGATCGACAGCCCGGGCGTGGACGTCGCGCTGGTGCTGACGCCGCCCAACTCGCACCTGGAGCTGACGCTGGCGGCGCTGGCGGCGGGGAAGCACGCCGTGGTCGAGAAGCCGCCCTTCCTGCGCGCGGCGGACTTCGACACGGTGCGCGTGGCGAAGGAGCGCGCCGGGCGCCGCGTGATGATCGCCGAGAACTACTTCTACAAGCCGCTGGCCGAGGCCGTGCGCGAGACGCTGGCCACGGGCGCCATCGGCGAGATGCGCATCCTGACCGTCAACGCGCTCAAGGAGCAGACGGTGACGGACTGGCGCGGCGACATGGCGCTCTCCGGCGGCGGCGCGCTGTACGAGGGGGGGATCCACTGGGTCAACTTCTTCGCCAACCTGGGCCCGGAGATCACCGGCGTACAGGGATTCAGGCCCGGCGGTGACGACGGGACGCCGGACCGCTCGATGGTGGCGGCGTTCACGTATGCGAACGGTGCCGTCGGGACGCTCTACTACAGCTGGGAAACGCCGGTGCTGATGAAGGGGCTGCACCTTTCCGCCGTCTACGGCACCGAGGGCGTGGCCACGTTCGAGAGCAACGGCATCTTCCTGTCCGTGCGCGGCATGCGCCGGCGCATGCGCGCGGGGCTGGGCGACATCGCCGGCTACATGGGGATGTGGCGCGACTTCGTCCCCGCGCTTACCGAGAACCGCGAGCCGCGGTTCAGCTTCGACAGGGCCCGGCGCGACCTGGTGCTGACCGAGGCCATCTACAGCTCACTGAACCGGGACCTTTCGGTGCCCGGCCTCACCTGACCGTTTTCCTTGCCGATGACCATTCTGATCGGGCTGCTGGCGGGCGCCCACACCTCCAGCTGGGGGATGTACAAGGACGCGCCGCACGAGGGCTTCACCCTGCTCAAGTACTTCCGCAGCATCATCGTGGCGACCCTGGTGGCGCTGGCGATCGAGTACTTCACCGGCTTCGGCCCCGACACTTTCGCGCACGCGGCCGTGTTCTTCGGGATGGTGTACGCGGGCGAGCGTCTGCTGGTGGAGCTCTGGAAGACCTTCATCCGCGAGGAAGACCAGAGCAAGTACTTCATCCCCATGCAGTTCGGGGTGTTCGGCAAGCCCATCAAGAGCCGCCCGGTGCGCTGGGCGATCCTGGTGGCCGTGGTCGCCGTGGTCACGCTCACCATCTGGGGCGTCACGCGGCTGCAGCATGCCTATCCCGATACGCCGTGGTGGCTGGTGCTGCTGCTGGCCAGCGCCGGCGGCTGGTTCAGCGCCTTTGGCGGGGCGTGGAAGGACGCGCCGGTGGAGGGGTTCGAGACCTTCAAGTTCTTCCGCAGCCCCTTCATCGCCATGAGCTGGAGCACGGCGATGGCGTTCTTCACCCACAACTGGGTGTTCATGGGGCTGGCGGGGATCGGCTACACCGTGGCCACCATCGAGACGTACAAGACGTTCTTCTTCCCCAACAAGCCGCGCGGCAAGTTCGCCGGCAAGCCGATCCTGTTCCCCCGGATCCTGGACCAGCGGAAGTACGTGGCCATCCTGTACGCCTGCATCTGGATCGCCGTGGCCACCAACCTGGTGCTGGCGGCGATCGGGCCAAAGGATGGGTTGCTGCCCTGATCAGCCGATCAGACGGGTTGTCGCTCGTGGAATGCGGCTGAAGCCGAGGCGACCACGGTACAAGGTTCACCGCGCGGCTTTGTCGGCGACGGAGAGAAGAATGCAGGGGGCGAGCGCTAGGGTGCTCGCCCCCTTGTCTTTTCGGGCTGTTGCCAGCGCCGCAATGGGGTTCGGCGACTTGCTGATTTCGTGTAACACGGCGTCGCAGGGATCCTGCGGCGCAGATAATTACAAAGGGGCTTGCGCATAATAGTTTGCGACCTATTATAAGAAAGTACTTCCTCTGACAATGCGACCGTATGGTCATCGGTCTGCCGCGGGGGTGGCGGCACCTACCCGTGATGATGTGCTGGAGGCACGGATGATTCCACGTACCGGAGTGAAGGAATGATCTCGATTCGCGGAATGCGTGAAGATCTCTTTTCGCCTTCGCGAGTTATGGCAATTGCGTGTTTCTGTCGTCGCGTGACGTGGCATGCATGATCTCAGCGGCCGGGTGCCCAGCGTGGGTGCCTGGCCGTTTCCGTCGGCGCGCGACCGCGTGCCGGCCATCCACACTCCCTGTACGGAGGGCGCTATGCCGGGGAAGATGAAGCTGGACCTGGACGGGCTGAACGTGGAGTCGTTCGAGGCCGAGGCGCGGGAAGCCGCGCGCCGAGGCACCGTGCGCGGCAACGAGGAGATGGCCACCGTGGACCTGACGTGCTACGACTACACCTGCCGCGGCTACGGCACGTGCGGCATCTACCCCTGCAAGCAGGTGCCCTGAACGGCACGACGCCCACGCTGTCGGCGTGACTCGCTGATCGGCCGGCCCGCCGGGTGGCGTGGCCGGCTTCCACTTCCCCTGGAGGAGGACGCAATGGCAGGCAAGATGAAGCTGGATCTGGACGGGTTGAACGTAGAAACGTTCGAGGCCGAGGCGCAGGAAGCCGCGCGCCGCGGCACCGTGCGCGGCAACGAGGAGATGGTCAGCATCGATACCTGCTACGACTACACCTGCCGTGGCTACGGCACGTGCGGCATCTACCCATGCAAGCCGGTGCCCTGAGCTCCTGGGCAGGTTTTCCACCCATCCTCCACCCAACCAACAGGAGAGACGCATGACTTCCCGGAAGCTCAGCCTGCAGATCGACACGCTGCGCGTGGATTCGTTCGAAGCGCAGCCCGCCGAGCGCGATGTCGCCGGCACCGTACGTGGCCACGCCTGGACGCTGCCCCTCTGCGACAGCCAGTACGACCGTACCTGCAACGGCTATGGCACCTGCGGGATCTACCCCTGCAAGGCCGTGCCCTGACCGGCACGACACGCACGCTGTCGGCATGACCCTGATCGGCCGGCGTCCGGATTGCGGGGCCGGCTTCCACTTCCCCTGGAGGAGGTTGCAATGCGAGGCAAGATGAAGCTGGATCTGGATGGGCTGAACGTGGAAACGTTCGAGGCACAGCCGCAGATGTACGAGCGCGGCACCGTGAACGGCGCCGACGCCAGCGTCGACGGCACGTGCATTGACTACACCTGCCGCAACTACGGCACGTGCCGCCCCAGCGTGTGCACCGACATTCCCTGAACGGGCGCGATCGGCGAGCATTCACCGTGAGCCAACCCCAACGCTGATCGGAGGATGCCGCCGCGGGAACGCGGCGTCATCCTCCCGGCGGACAAAAGCGAACCCCGGCGCCATCACAGGCGCCGGGGTTCGCTCGTTATTCGTACTGCCCGGCCGTCGATCCTCGGGCGCCATCCCCGAAAACGATGAGCAGCCCGGTGCCTCGCCGGGCTGACGAAGCTCAGCTGCTCGCGCGGGGCTCAGCCGCTGGTTTCGTTTTACGCCGCGCGCGCGAGCCGAACACGCGCCAGTACACGGCCACGTTCACCGCGATCACCAACGCGCCGATGGCGAACTGCATCCCGCGCGTGAGCCCCGCGGGGTACATCACGCGGGTGATGTAGTGCTCCACGAACGTTTCCGCGTAGCCCGCCTGGTGGCCGAGCGCGCGGAGGTGCTTTTCGAGCGGCGTGAGCGGGCACGTCCATCCGCCGAACTCGATCAGCGCGCCCCACGTGGCGCACGGCAGGTGCGCGTATGCCGCCCTTCGCCAGCGCAGCACCACCAGCCCGCCCAGCACCACGAACAGCACGAAGCCGAAGTGGAGCGTGACCACCGCGTCGGCCAGCGTGCGGTACAGGGCGGGGGAGAGGGTCACGGCAATTCTGCGTCTGCGTTCTGAGCGCGGCGAGCGATCGTAGCCGTGGCGCGCGACTCGGGTCTCGTTACGGGCGGCTGAAGCCGCAAGCCGGGACGGCACGAAGCCTCGCAAACCGCGCGAGGCTTTTCAATGTACCGGTCCGGCTCCCAGCGGGTGAACCCGCCGGCAAGGAAGGGCACAAAGCCTCGCAAACTGCCGCGAGGCTGCACGGCGGGATCGGTGCCTGGGGCCGGAGGAGGCGTGTCGGCCGGGATTTCGGCCGAGGGCGGCTGGAGCCACGATAAAACAACAGGAAGCCTCGCAAACGGCGCGAGGCCGCGGACCCGGACCTCGGCGCGTAGCCTCTACTCGTCAGCGAGGCCGAGCTCCTTCCGCCGAGCCTTGTACCAGGGCGGCGGTTCTACCGCCGGGTAAGCCGGACCGTAGAACTCGAACCAGGGGTCGTCTTCGGGGCCGAGCTCACCGCGGTGCCACTTGTTGTTCACCTCCGCGGCGGTTCCGTGTCGCCGCGTGGACCAGATCCGGTACGTTGCCTCGTTCGGTGCGAGAGGTCGCTCCTGCCAATCAGGAGTCGCGTATGTGCCGTCCAAGTGCGTCGCCATCGCTTCGGGGTTCGCTCGGAGCCGCGTTGACGACTCACGCAGGGACACCAGGCTCACACACCGCTCCGAACGATCACCGCAACCATGCATCGCAGACCTCCCGTGAGTTGAATGGCGCTCCTTCAACTCTGGGCTATCGAAGGTAGATGATCAACGGGCGGTGTCGAAGCGGCCATCAATGCGCAGCCGGCACCGCATTACCCAGCCGTGCCTCCACTTCGCGGCGGAGGCCGGCGAATGCGTCGTCGTCCAGCACGGGCGTGGCGGCGGACGTCGGGAGTGGCGCGTCGAGCTGGACCCACGAGACGCAGCCTTCGTAGGCCGCGGTGTTGGGGAGGGGGCGGGGCTCGGGAAGGCCGTGCGCGCGCACCAGGATCACATGCAGGTACGGCTTGCCACGGTATTCGAAGCGCGACCTCAACGTCTCGGGCGAAAACGGCTGCAGGTCGCCCAGGCCCTCCAGCGCGGCGAGGTCCTCCACCTTCCAGTGCGCCTCCACGGTGCAGTACACGCGCAGCGGAATGGTGCTCTCGGGGAAGCGAGGCGTGTCGCCCAGGTGGCCGCGGAAGGCGTCGCGCAGCTCGCGCTCGTTCTGGTGCCAGCCGGTGGGGAAGATCCAGAAGCCGTGGTGTTCCACCTGGAAGTCGCCGCGCTTCTCGTAAATGCCGCCCTTGCGCACCAGCACCGACAGGCGGCCGGTGGCGAGCGCGTCCTCGATCGCGGCCCATTCCTTCAGCGCCACCGCGCTCTCGCTCTCCATCACCCCGCCCGCTCGAACGGAAGGCGTGCCACGGTGGCCGCCGCGCCCTCGGCCGCGCCGACGCGGACGGTGGCGCCGGGCTCCACCTCGCGGCGCACGTAGCCGAGCGCGACCGTCTGCCCCAGCATGGGCGAGAAGGCCACGCTGGTGAGCCATCCGGCGTCCTTCCCCGTCTCGGCGTTGATCAGGCGCGTTCCGATCTGTGGCGCGGGGGCGTCGCCCAGCAGCAGGCCGCGCAGGTGCTTGTTCACGTGGCCGCGGTGGGCGATCCGGATGATCACCTCCTGCCCCGTATAGCACCCCTTCCCGAACGAGATCGCGCGCTCCATCAGCCCCGATTCCTCGAATGCCTCGGTGGGGATCACGTCCTCGCTCAGGTCGGCGCCGTAGCGGGGGCGGCCCGCCTCGATGCGCAGCGTCTCGATCGTCCCCAGTCCCACCGGCCGCGCGCCCGCCTCTGCCAGCGCCGTCCACAGCGCGCCCGCTGCCTCCGCGTCGGCGAACAGGTCGAACCCGTCCTCCAGCCCAACGTAGCGCGTGCCCGCCACCGTCACGGGCACGCCGCCGAACTCCGCCTCGGCATGTGCATCCTCGCCCCGCGGCGGGTCGATGCCGAGCACGCGGCTCACGATGTCGCGCGCCCAGGGGCCGAAGACGCCGAGTTGCGCCACGCTTTCCGAGACGTCGGCCCACTTCGCGAACATCGGGGGGACGAACTTCTTGAAGTGATCGCGCGTGCCGGCCAGTGCCTCGCGCGGGAGCTCGATCAACACCTCGATGCCTGTCGGAAGCTCGCGCCGGAAGATGCGGAGCTCGGCGATGGTGCGGCCCTTGGGGGTCAGCATGGCCGCGTAGACGCCCTGGCCCGGCGCCGCCTTCAGCAGATCGTTGGTGACGAGCCCGTGGATCATCTTCACGGGATCCTTGCCGAACATGCGGATCCGCGCGCGGTCGCCGCGCTCGGCCAGCCCCGCGGCTTCTCGCACCGCGCGGTATTCGCCCGCCTGGTCGCCGTAGTGGCGCGCCACGCGCCGCCCCGCCACCTCGGCCCACACCGCGCCGGCGGCGTCCTGCTGCGGACGGAGCGGGCTGTCGCTGGGCTCAGCCTCCGCTTCCGCGACTGGAGCGATGGACGGGCTTGGAATCGAATCAACCATCGGATCGATCAGCTCTGATGTTGAACCATGCGAACGCGCTTGCCGCGGCGCCGCGCCCCCTCCGGCCGGCTTAGGCCGTCCACCTCCCCCGTACCGGGAGAGGTTGGCGAGGCGGGATTTGCTCGCGGCCTCGTGGGCCATCGCTCGCAAATTCGCGGGATCGCGGCGATACGACAACGGCCGCGCCTCCATCGGCACGGCCGTGATACACCATCGCGCGGCGGCGGTGCGGGGCGCTACGTCAGCGCCGAGGTGGAGCGGCTGTCCTTCACCACCTGCTCCAGCTTGCACTGGCGCGGGTCCTTGTCCGGGCGCCAGCGCAGGAACCGGGTCCCGTGGCGAAAGCGGCCGCCGCTGAAGTGGTCGTACTGCACCTCCACCACCAGCGTGTTCTTCAGCGGCTCCCACTGCGTCGACCGCTCGGTGCTCCAGCGGCTGGGGCCGCCCGGCGCGCTGCCGGTGAAGCCGGGCGCCTGGCGCAGCTTCTCGAGCCTGGGCGTCAGCTCCGCGCGCTCCTCCTCGGGGATGGCGCTGCAGAAGCCGACGTGGTGCAGCAGGCCGTCTTCCGTGTACAGTCCCAGCAGCAGCGAGCCGACGATGGGCTTTTTCTGCGCGTAGCGGAAGCCGCCGACCACGCAGTCGGCCGTGCGCAGGTTCTTCACCTTCACCATCGCCGAACGGTCGCCCGACATGTAGGGCGCGTCGAGCCGCTTGCACATCACCCCGTCCAGCCCCTTCACGCCGCCGCACAGCCAGTCGCGCGCCCGCGCCTCGTCCGTCGTTGCGCGGGAGAGGCGGACGCGCTCCTCGCCCTCGAAGAATTGCCGGGCGAACGCATCCAGCTTCTCGCGGCGTTCAGCGAATGGACGGTCGATCAGCGGGCTGCCGCGCGCGCCGAGCAGCTCGTCGAACACGATGAAGGTGGCGGGGTGCGCGGCGGCCAGCTTCTGCACGCGGCTGGCGGCGGGGTGAAGCCGCAGCTGCAATTCCTCGAACGAGAGCGAGTCACCCACCGGCACCACGATCTCGCCGTCCAGCACGAAGCGGTTGGCGCGGAGGGATCGCAGCGTTTCCACCACGTCGGGGAAGTAGCGCGCGAGCGGCTTGCCGGCCTTGGAGCGCAACTCGATGTCGTTGCCGTCGCGAAAGGCCAGGCAGCGGAACCCGTCCCACTTGGGCTCGTACTGCCACCCCTCGCCCGCCGGGATCTCGACCTGCGATTCGGCCTCCATGGGCGCGTAGTCCAGCGGGATGGGCAGATCCATGTGGTTTTACCTCAGGGTCACTCTGTTCGCTCGTATGCCGACGATGCCACCCGACGATGATCCATGCGGTGGCGTGTCCGCATCGGTGGGTGCGGCCTGAACGTCCATCGTGGCGGCTACCTGAATTAGATGTCTCCGGACCAATTGTGCACCGGCGGCTGAAGCCGCAGAAACCACTACGAGAAGCCTCGCAAACCGCGCGAGGCTCCAACAGCACGAGCCTCGTCACGCATCCGCTTCACGTTCTCATCACCCGCGCGGACTGCGCGCATCCCCCGCTCAGATCAGCTTCGACAGGTCGAAACGGCCGCGGTTCAGGAGGAGGGGGCGGTAGAGGTCGCCCAGTTCCTGCACGCGCGCGGGGACGTTCTTGAGCGTGAAGTCTTCGATCTCCACGCCGCCCTCGATCTCTTCCCACGTGACCGGCGTGGAGACGGTGGCACCCGGCTTGGCGCGGACGGAGTACACCGAGGCGAGGGTGCGGCCCCAGGCGTTCTGGTTGTAATCGACCAGGACTCGTCCCGCTGGCCGGTTGGCCACGCGGTACTCGGCGGTCACGATGTCGGGGTACAGCTGCTCCATCGCCTGGGCGAAGCGCTTGGCGAAGCCCCACACCTGCTTCTGCAGCGGGCCGTGCACGATGGGGACGTAGATGTGGATCCCCTTGCTGCCGGTGGTCTTGGGGTAGCTCTTCATCCCCAGCTTGGCCAGCGCGTCGCGCACGTGCAGCGCCACCTGCCGCACCCGCGCGAAATCGGCGCCGGGGACGGGGTCCAGGTCGAAGTGCACGTAGTCGGGGCGATTGTAATCGTCACAGACGCCGTACCACTGGTTCAGGTCGATGCAGCCGAGGTTGACCACCCACAGCAGCGACGCCACGTCGTTGATGATGGGAAAGTCGATGATGCTCTTGGACTTGTGCTCGATGGCGCAGGTCTTCAACCACTCGGGCGCGCCCTGCGGCGTGCGCTTCATGAAGAAGAACGGGCCGTTCCACCCGTTGGGGTAGCGCTTCATCACCATCGCCCGGTCGCGCAGGTGCGGAAGCAGCCACTTGCTCACGGACAGGTAGTAGCGCAGCAGGTCGCCCTTGGTGAGCCCCAACTCGGGCCAGAACGGCTTGTGCAGGTTGGTGAGCCGCACGGTGCGCCCGCCCACCTTCACCTCGCACGCCTTGCCGCGCTCGGGGATCAACTCCGGCCCCGCGTCGGCGTCGCGCACGTTGGCGGGCTTCGCGGCGGCGGCGGATCTGGGCGCCGGCTTGCGTGTGCCCGCGGGCTTCGGCTTTGCGCGAGAGGCTGGGCTGGTGCGTGCGTCCGGGCTCATCGGCGTGGCGTTCGGGTTGGTTGAGCGCGGTCCCCGCCGGGCATGCGCAACAACCCTGCCGGTTTGGCCTGGCGCCGGCCGAACCGCCACCGCCGCGTCCACGCCATCATCTGCTTTGACGGTCGATCGCTGGGTCCAACTCACTGCGAAGGGTTGGGGGGAACCCAGGCGAGAATCCACACTGTATCACATGTTCCCGTTCGACCACATGTTCAATCCGAACGCGGGTGTTCCCCAGTGTGTACCGTAAGCACAGCGAGTGAGCGCCGGATCTGACGAGGAAGGCAGGCGAGATGAGATTGGGGAGCGTTTTGCCCGGGATCGCGGCAGTGCTGTTCATGGCCTGCGCAGGACACCAGGAGGGGATTCCCGCGCCGGTTGCCCCAACCGAGCTTTCGCTCAAAACGCGAGCGGAGGTGCTCGACGAGGTCATCATCATGCGCTACGGCCGCATCTCCAACTGGGGGCGGGTGGACGCGTGCAGCGTCTACGGGGTGCTGGGTGGAGATTCCGGCTTTCGCGAGCGGCTCGGCACCACCGCGCGAAGCAAGCTCACCGACGAGAGCGCCGCAACGTGCGGGGCTCCGCGCAACGAGGCGCCGGTCACCGGGCGGTGGTACATTCGCTCGATCACCCCGCGGACCGCGGCCGAGATCGTGGTGCTCGCCGGGATTATCGGCGAGAGCGGAACGCACCGCGAGACGTACCTGCTCGACCAGGGCTACGGCCACGGGATGTGGCGGCTGCGCGAGGTTCGGCTGTCCGACTTCTCGCTTGATTGAGTCGCGCGGCCTGCCAGCCACCCGCAAACACGAAGCCCGGCGAAGGACCATCCTCCGCCGGGCTTCTTTCCGTTCGGGCCACAGGGCTCACCGCACGACGCTCGCCGTGTAGCCGGTGAGGGTGGGGCGGAGCGCGTTGGTGGCGTCGGCCACCTCCTCCAGCGACACCGTGTACTGCGCCGCCTGGTTCACGTCGGCCACCGAAATCCGCAGCAGCGCGCCGCTAGACAGCGCGCCGAACACCGCCACGCGGGTGGTGCCTGCGTTGGTGCGATGGTGCTCCACGATCCCGGTGGACGGGGACACGGACGAGATCGCGGCTGGCCCGGTGATGGTGAGCACGGCCGCGCGGTCGTCGGCGTTGGGCGTGGCGAGGCTCACCGTCAGCACGCCGGGGACGGGCGCGGGCGGCTCCACCACGCCCCGTTTGCCGTCGCCGCACGCGGCGGCGATCACGCACAGGGCGGCGGACGCGATCCTCGTCGCGATTCGGTTCGTCTTCATCGCTTCAATCCTTCTCCCGCGGCGCGGGCGTTTCGGCGGGGCGCGGGTCCATGGCGCGGATGACGGCGTTGAGCTCGGCGGCCTGGGCGGCGGTGAGCTGCTGGTTGTCCACCAGCCAGGCGCGCACGTCGCCCACGTCCACCCGGCCGTTGCGGTTGCCCAGCAGGTCCAGGTAGCGCGCCTGGTCGGCGGTGAGCGCGGCGGTGCCGATCAGCTGGTCGAGCACGGCGGCAGCCTGCAGCTGCGGGCGGGTGACCGCCACCGAGAACGTCTTCCGCGCCTCCTGCCCCGCCGCGGTGACCGACGCGGTGAAGGTGAAGCTCCCCGCCTGCGACGGGAAGCCGGTGAGCGCGCCGGTGGCGGCATCGAGCGTGAGCCCGGCGGGGAGCGCGCCGGCCGGCACTGCCCAGCTCGCGCCGGCTCCGGCGCCGTCGGCGCGCAGGGTGTCGGCGTAGGCGGCGCCCATCACGCCGGCGCGGCGGAGCGAGTCGCCGGTGATGGCGAGCCGCGGCACCACGCTCACCCGCGCCCCCAGCAGCGCCGTGGCGGTTCCCGCCGCGGCCCTGGCCGTGAAGTGGAACACGCCCGCGCCCTGCGGATTGCCGCTCACCACGCCGGTGGCCGGGTCCAGCGTCAGCCCCGCGGGGAGCGTGCCGGCCGACAACGACCAGGTGATGGCGCCGGCGCCGCCGCTGGCGCGCAGGGTGTCGGCGTAGGGAACGCCCACGATCCCGGACGAGAGAACCGAGTCGGAGGCGATCACCACCGGCTGGCCGCGGGTGATGGTGACGGTGAACCCCGTGGCCGTCTGCCCGTCCACGCGCAGCGAAACGCCGTTGGCCGCGTCGGTGAAGGTCTCGCCCACGCGCCACATGGCGCCTTCGTCGTTGGGGTTCCCGTTGTTGTCGGAGTCCACCACGAAGGCGCGGCCGTTCATCACGTGGTTCAGCAGCACCGCCTCGCCGGGAAGCGGTGTGTCGTACCCGGCCACGCGCCGTGCCTCGGCGGTGTAGAAGCTCCCGTCGGCCAGCGGGATGCGCGCGATCAGGTAGCCGGTGGCCCCCGGGAGCGCGCTACGCTCCAGCACGGCGGTCTCGCGGGTGTCGGACCCCGGCTCCCAGCGGCGGGCGGCGGGGATCCACCCGGCGATGTCCTTGTGCCACGCCAGGGTGTGGATGGTGAGCCAGCCGTACGCCTGCGTCCAGTGCAGGTAGCCCACGCTCATCACGTCCCACTTCGAATCGTACACCTGGCCGTACGGGCCCGACGAGTGCGGCCACCCCAGCGCGTGCCCCATCTCGTGCGGGTACACCGTGTAGTTGCCCATGTGCAGCCGCGACAGCCAGGTCATCCCCATCTGCCGCGTCTGCCCGTCGGCCGTCACCGTCCAGCTCCCGCCGTACGAAAGGGTGTCGTACGGCGGCGTGGAGCGGATGTTGAGGCTGCCGTTCAGCTGCAGGTTCACGGCCTTGAAGGCCAGGAAATCGACCGTGGGGTCGGCCGCGGCCACGCAGTCGCGCACCACCGCGCCCAGGTCGGGCGAGTTGTTGCTCACGTAGCCGCTGCGCGGCAGGGGGAGCGTGAACCACCCGGCCACCGCGCTCCCGTCCAGCACCCCCGGGTCCTGCGCGAGCTCGCCGAAATAGTTTGCCATCCCCGGGTAGGTGGGCCCCAGCAGCCGCTCCGCGTCAGCCGTGCCGAACGGCTCGGAGGGGTCGTCGGCGAACTTGCAGAGCAGGGTGATGAACGGCGCGGGCTGCACGGCTGACGCGGCCTGCACCGCGCGGGCGGGCTCCACGTCGCGCACCGCCCCCACGCGCACCGCGGGGCCGCGCGGCCCCGCGACCGATACGCCGCTCACCTCCACGCGGTGCCGGTCCAGCGGCACCAGGCGGTCGCGCTGCCCGGCTCCGTCCAGCAGGAGCCGCGCCCCGCGTCCGCCGGCGTCCACCAGGTACAGCTCCACGCCATCGGGGTTCTGCGGCGTCCGCTCGCCATCCCACACCACGTGCAGCCACCCGCGCAGCGGCTGCTGCTGGGCGTGCGCGCGGGGTGCAACGAGCCCCGCCGCGCAGGCGGCGAGCAGGAGAAGGGACTGGGACAGCCGTTTCATGCGGGTGCTGAATGGGCGGAACGACGTTGAAGGGGAGAAAAATACAACAGATGGCGGCAGCGTGTGTATACGCGGGCACGCGCGTCGGACAAAGACGGTCCAGCGTACCGGCCGCAGCGGATTTCGTGCCCCCGCGGTGAGCGGAGCCGCAGGGTCGCGGCCCCGCCCCGTCCGGTCATCCACGATAGGCCGGCGTGGCGGCGGAGCCCGCCGCCACGCTCAGCAGTAGATGCCGCAGGTGGCGCAGGCCGAGAACACGCAGTTGCTCAGCGGCAGCGTCTGCACCGCGGGCGCCGCGTCGTGGGCGCGCACGGTGCCGGGCGCACGCGCCTCTCCCGTGGCCGTGGCGTCGAACGATTCGACGGCGATCGAGTCCAGGTCCAGCGTCAGCTTCCGCATTACGTTTCACTCCGGGTTCGGGGTTGGTCAACCCGGCGCGCGCCTCGCAGGCAACGTGCCGTGGGTGACTGGCGACGTGCGGACGCTCGGCCTCGCGCGGTTGAAGCCTCGCGCGGTTTGCGAGGCTTTTCGTGGTTGTTGCCGCCGGTTTCAGCCCCGGTGGATGGAGTCTCGCGTCAGAAGTAGAACTGCACCCGCACGCCGGAGTTGAAGGTGCCGGCCACGCTGTCGTTGGTATCGACGGTACCGTCCGAAACGACGTACTTGACCGTGCCCGTCCCCCAACTCCCCAGCACGCCGGCATGGCCGCCGATGCTCACGCGCTCCACCGGATGCCATTCCAGCCCCAGCGCCAGCGACCCGTCGAAGGCGTGCCCCTTCTGCTCGTACACGTCGGGGTCGCCGCTGGAGTTGTGGCTCTCGCTCCGGTTCCGCACGAACGAGACGCCCGCGCTGCCGTACACGTACGGCCGCAGCGCGCCCGCCGGGGCGGTGAACAGCTTGACCGCGGGGCCCACCGACACCGACGTGAAACGAAGGCTCTGCCCCGTGTTCCCGGTGAGGTCGGTGCTGCTGGTGGAGCGGCGGGCCGACATCTCGAGCCCCGCTTCCACGCTCGGCGAAACGCGGTGCCACAGACCGATGACGGGGTTGCCGTTGACCTGCACCACGAACGAGTTGGCGTACCGTGGTTCCGCCGGGGTGCTGTCGGCGGACTGCGCGGCGGCCGTGCCCGAGGCGAGCAGCGTGGCGGCGGCCAGAGGTACCAGCGTGCGAAGGTTCATGTCCGTGAGCGGGGTGTGGGAACGCGTCGATGCGGCTGGAGGATGCGCGCTTCCTGAGTGCGCGGACCGAAGCTACGTCCCCGGATCGGGCGTGGAAACGCATGTTGCCTCACGAAATGTCTCGCGCGCCACACTGCTCATCGTCGGCTAATCGGGACGGCCATGGGAGAGGTGCGCCGCCGGATGCACGGGTGGGAGAGGCCCGAAGGGGTTGCGGGGGTTGACGAGGATGATAGATTGTTCGCTGCACGCAGGATATGCGTGCCGAGGGGATTTGCGCGACCGCTTGCGCCTCGTAAAAAACGCTAAAGAGTCGGGATGGCCCGGACGATGAACATCCAGGCACCTTTCCCCCGCACTCCCAACGAGTCGCGGGGGCTTTTTGCATCCGATAATCAGACGATGGCCGAACTCCGTTCTCCGTATCTCCAGGCGCTCCGCGAGCGCGTGCTCGTGTTCGACGGCGCCATGGGCACCTCCATCCAGCGCTACAACCTCACCCCGCGCGACTTTGGCGGCGAGCGGCTGGAGGGGTGCAACGACTACCTGGTGATCAGCCGCCCCGACGTGATCGAGGAGATCCACGCGGGCTACATGGAAGCCGGCGCTGACGTGCTGGAGACGGACACCTTCCGCTCCAACCGCATCACCCTGCGCGAGTACGGGCTGCAAGACCAGGTTCGCGAGATGAACGTGGCCGCCGCCTCGCTCGCCCGCCGCGTGGCCGACCGCTTCGCCGCGCGCGACGGGCGGCCGCGCTTCGTGGCTGGCTCCATCGGCCCCAGCGGCTTCCTCCCGTCCGCATCCGACCCCACGCTCGGCAACGTGAAGTTCGGCGAGCTGGTGCCCGTCTTCGCCGAGCAGGCGGCGGCGCTGATCGAGGGCGGCGTGGACGTGCTGCTGATCGAGACCAGCCAGGACATCCTGGAGGTGAAGGCCGCGGTGTTCGGCTGCCGCCAGGCCATTGCCGAGGCGGATCGCCCCGTCGCCCTGCAGGTGCAGGTGACGCTGGACACCAGCGGGCGGATGCTGCTGGGCACCGACATCGGCGCCGCGATGGTGACGCTCGAGGCGCTGCGGGCCGACGTGATCGGGCTCAACTGCTCGACGGGCCCCGAGCACATGCGGCAGGCCATCCGCTTCCTGGGCGAGAACAGCCGGCTCCCCATCAGCTGCATCCCCAACGCGGGGATTCCGCACAACGAGGGCGGGTGCGCCGTCTATCCGCTGGAGGCCGACCCCTTCGCCGCGCAGATGAAGGAGTTCGTGGAGGAGTTCGGCGTCAGCATCGTCGGCGGCTGCTGCGGCACCGACGCGGGGCACATCACCCGGCTGGTGGAAGCGGTGCGCGGGCTGAAGCCCCGGGAGCGCGCGGTGGAGTACGTCCCCCGCCTCTCCTCCGGCATCCGCGCCACCGACCTGGTGCAGGTCCCCGCGCCCACCATGATCGGCGAGCGGGTGAACGCGCAGGGGAGCCGCAAGGTCAAGCGCCTGCTGCTGGCCGACGACTACGACGGCATCCTGGACGTGGCGCGCGACCAGACCGAGAGCGGCGCGCACGTGCTGGACGTCTGCGTCGCGCTCACCGAGCGGCAGGACGAGGCCGATCAGATGCGCACCGTGGTCAAGCTCCTGTCGCAGGGGGTGGACGCGCCGCTCTGCTTCGACAGCACCGAAGCCGACGTGCTGAAGACGGCGCTGGAGCAGAGCCCGGGGCGCCCGATCGTCAACTCCATCAACCTGGAGAACGGCCGCGAGCGCGTGGACGCCGTCCTGCCGCTGGTCGCCGCGCACGGCGCCGCCGTGATCGCGCTGACGATCGACAAGGACCATGGCGGGATGGCCAAGACGGCGGACGTGAAGCTCGCCGTCGCCCGGAAGATCCACGACATCGCCGTGAACGAGTACGGCGTGCAGCCCGACGCGCTGATCTTCGACGCGCTCACCTTCACGCTGGCCACGGGCGACGAGGAGTTCCGCGGCAGCGCGGCCGAGACCATCGAGGGGATCCGCGCCATCAAGCGCGAGCTTCCTGGAGTCCTTACGACGCTCGGCGTCTCGAACGTGAGCTTCGGCCTGCAGCCGCACGCGCGCACGGTGCTGAACTCCGTCTTCCTCCACCACTGCGTGGAGGCGGGGCTCGACACGGCCATCATCAACCCCGCGCACGTGAAGCCGTACTTCGAGATCGACGCCGACGACCGCAAGCTGGCCGACGACCTGATCTTCGACCGCCGCACCGAGGCGCACGACCCGCTGGCCGCCTACATCGCGCGCTTCGAGAACACGTCGGTCGAGCAGGAATCGTCCGTGGACCCCACGGCGGAGATGACGCCGGAAGAGGCGCTGCACTGGAAGATCCTGCACCGCAAGAAGGACGGGGTCGAGGACTGGATCGACCGCGCCGTGGAGAAGCTGGGCGCCGTCCCCGTGCTGAACGACGTCCTGCTCCCGGCGATGAAGGAAGTGGGCGACAAGTTCGGCGCCGGCGAGCTGATCCTCCCCTTCGTCCTCCAGTCGGCCGAGGTGATGAAGAAGGCGGTGGCGCGGCTGGAGAACTATCTCGAGAAGGCCGAGGGGCAGACCAAGGGGAAGGTCGTCCTCGCGACCGTGTACGGCGACGTGCACGACATCGGCAAGAGCCTGGTGAACACCATCCTCACCAACAACGGCTACACGGTGTTCGACCTGGGCAAGCAGGTGCCCGTGAACACCATCATCGAAAAGGCCGACGAGGTGGGCGCCGACGCCATCGGCCTGAGCGCGCTCCTGGTGTCGACCTCCAAGCAGATGCCGCTGTGCGCGCAGGAACTGCACAAGCGGGGCAAGGCGTACCCGATCCTGGTGGGCGGCGCCGCCATCAACCCCTCGTTCGTCCGCGCGGCGGCGCTGGTGGAGGGGAGCCCGTATCCGGCGGGGATGTTCTACTGCAAGGACGCGTTCGAGGGGCTGTCGGTGATGGACCACCTGATGGGCGACGGCAGCCAGGACTGGGTGCGCGAGCACAACGAGGCGATGGTCCGCCGCAGCGCCGAGTACGCCGCATCGAAGGCGAAGGCCGGCTCGCTGCGCCCGGGGAGCCGCGACGAGCCCAGCGTTCCCGAGGCCGACGTGCCCACGCCGCCGTTCTGGGGATGGAAGGTGCTGGACAACATCCCCGTGGACGACGTGGTGGAGTGCATCGACCGCAACACGCTGTACCGGATGCAGTGGGGCGCGCGCAACCTGAAGGGCGACGAGTGGGACCGCCTGGTGCGCGAGGACTTCGAGCCGCGGCTGAAGCGCTACACGCTGGAGGCGCGCACGCAGGGATGGCTCCGCCCGCGCGCCATCTACGGCTACTTCCCCGCCGGGCGCGACGGGGATGACGTGGTGGTGTTCGACCCGGCGGACCGGACGAAGGAGATCGGGCGCTTCACCTTCCCGCGGCAGGAAGACCGTGAGCTCCTGTCGCTGGCCGACTACTTCCGCCCGCTGAACGGGAGCGGCCCGCGGGACGTGCTCCCGCTGCAGGTGGTGACCAGCGGCGACCGCGCGACCGACTTCATCGAGAAGCGCAACCAGGGCGGCGACTACACCGAGGGGTACTTCCTGCACGGCTTCAGCGTGCAGACGGCCGAGGGCGCGGCCGAGTACGTGAACCGCCGCGTGCGCGGCGAGCTGGGGATCGCCGAGCCGCGCGGGCTGCGCTACAGCTGGGGGTACCCGGCGTGCCCCGACATCGAGCAGCACGACGTGCTGTTCAGCATCCTGCCGGTGAAGGAGAAGATCGGCGTGGGGCTGACCAGCGCCTGGCAGCTGGACCCCGAGCAGAGCACCGCCGCGCTGGTGGTGCACCACCCGGCCGCGAAGTACTTCTCGGTGGGGGGCTGACAATCGCGGGAGGCGTGATGGGCCGGCGGGGTCGACCGGGCGGCTGAAGCCGCGGCGACAACGGCCCAAAGTCCGCCTTCGCGGACTCCCTCGTCGAGATCTGCGCTACGAGTCAGGCAGTTCTCCCTCCCCCCGTGCAGTTTACGGGGGGAGGGCCGGGGAGGGGGGCCGGCCGCGGGAACGCGCCGGGGCTGGTTCCGGCACGAAGCCAGGCGCGGTTGGGGTGACGGATGGATGCCGTTTCGGCGCCAATCCTGCAGCGGGCGGGGCCGTTCACGCAACGACCCCACCGCCGCCCGGAGGACGCCATCCCCAAGCCGCTCGACTCGATCGACCGCGCGCTGAACACGCACAAGCCGCGGTCGCGCCTGGCCAGCGTGGTGATCATCGTCCTGGGGCTGGCCGCGCTCGCCGTGGCGCTCCAGTACCAGCCCGACCGCAGGCGCGAGCGCGCGGCCCGGCAACTGTCACCCGGTGCCGACACCGCGGCGGTGCTGAAGGCACTCGGCGCGAAGCCCACGCGCTGCCCCGGCGGCGCGCCCGAGCACCTGCGCCGCGAGCTGAACACCGCCGACGACGCCGAGGCAGACTCGGTGATGGGCCAGCTGCAACGCGGCACGCGGCAGCGCTGGCTGTACCCCGGCCAGCACGGCTGCACGCCCCGGAAGGGTGAGACGGAGGTGGGGATCGACGCGGCCGGGCGGCTGCTGTGGATCCAGCCGGCGGCGGAAAAGAGCGGCGTACGGCTCTCGCCACGGATCGTATCCTGAGCGCGCCCAGCGTGGCGCGCGGTGAACCTGTTCAATCGCACGCCACACCATGCGTGACTTTCGCGAGCTGCTGGCCGACGGGCGCCCGCACCTGTTCGACGGTGCCATGGGCACCATGCTGTACGGCAAGGGCGTCTACATCAACCGCTGCTACGACGAGCTGAGCGTGGGCCAGCCCGAGCTGGTGCGCGACATCCACCGCGCCTACGTCAAATCCGGCGCCGAGATCCTGGAGACCAACAGCTACGGCGCCAACCGCCCCAAGCTGGCGCGCCACGGGCTGGAAGACCGGCTGGAGGAGATCAACCTCAAGGCCGCCCAGATCGCCCGCTCCGCCGCCGGCGACCGCGCGTGCGTGGCCGGGGCGATGGGGCCGCTGGGGATGCGCATCGAGCCGTACGGCCCCACCAGCGCCGCCGAGGCGCGCGGCTTCTTCCGCGAGCAGGCGGCGGCGCTGGCGGCCGGCGGCATCGACCTGTTCATCCTGGAAACCTTCAGCGACCTGGACGAGATCCAGCAGGCGCTGCTGGGCGTCCGCGACGTGTCGGACCTCCCCGTGGTCGCCCAGATGGTGATCCGCGAGGACGGGCGCACCCCGTTCGGCACCGAGGTCGCGACCCTCGTCGAACGGCTGGACGAGTGGGGCGCCGACGTGGTGGGGCTGAACTGCTCGGTGGGCCCCAGCGCCATGCTGAACGCGGCCGACCGCATCCTGGCCGCCACGCAGAAGCCGGTGTCGATGCAGCCCAACGCGGGGCTCCCGCGTGACGTGGACGGGCGCACCATCTACATGGCCAGCCCCGAGTACATGGCCACCTACGCGGCAAGGATGATCCGCAAGGGCGTGCGCTTCGTGGGCGGCTGCTGCGGCACCACCCCCGAACACGTGGCGCAGATCGCGGGCGCGGTGCGCATGCTGGCTCCCGCGCAGGAGCCGCGCGTCTTCGCGTCCGCGGGCGACGGCGAGGGCGAGGCGCGCGAGCCGGTGCCGCTGGCGGAGCGCAGCGCGTGGGGCGCCAAGCTGGCGCGCGGCGACTTTTTGACCACGGTGGAGATCGTCCCCCCGCGCGGCATCAATCCCGGGCCGATGCTGGAGGGCGTGCAGCTGCTGAAGGACGCCGGCGTGGACGGCGTGAACGTGCCCGACGGCCCCCGCGCGCAGAGCCGCATGGGCGCGCTGGCCACCGCGCTGCTGATCCACCAGCGCGTGGGGATCGAGCCGGTGATCCACTACTGCTGCCGCGACCGCAACCTGCTGGGGATGCTCTCCGACCTGCTGGGCGCGCAGGCGCTGGGGCTGCGCAACATGCTGTTCGTGACCGGCGACCCGCCCAAGATGGGGCCGTACCCGGACGCCACGGCGGTGTTCGACATCGACAGCATCGGGCTGACCAACCTGGCCGCGCGGCTGAACCGCGGGCTGGACCCCGGCGGCAACGCGCTGGGCGAGCCCACCTCGTTCGTGCTGGGCGTGGGCGTGAACCCGGGCGCCGAGGATTTCGAGAACGAGATGCGGCGCTTCTACTGGAAGGTGGACGCGGGCGCGGAGTACTGCATCACCCAGCCCGTGTTCGACCTGCGCCAGCTGGAGCGCTTCATCACCCACATCGAGCGCGAGGGGATCCGCATCCCGGTGATCGCGGGGATCTGGCCGCTGGTGAGCGCGCGCAACGCCGAGTTCCTGGCCAACGAGGTCCCCGGCGTGATCGTGCCCGACGGGGTGATGGAGCGGATGCGCCGCGCCAGCGCCGAAGGCAAGGAGCAGGGGACGGAGGAAGGCACCCAGATCGCCCGCGAGATGCTGCGCGACGCCATGGGGATGATCCAGGGCGTGCAGGTGAGCGCCCCCTTCGGCCGTGTCCCCCTGGCCCTCAAGGTGTTCGACGTCCTCCCCGGCCGCGCCCCGGCCGAGGAGGCGCTGGCCGCCGCCGCGAGTGCGTGAGCTGTCTAGTCTGTATAAAGTTGTCCATAGTTGACGTTTTCAGGTAGGCGTGGATATGATTCGGGCGACCGGCAGTCAGACGGCCGCCCGAATCGTCTCCGCCCGTGATCGTAAGCTTCCGCAACCGCGGGCGGCGCGCAACACCTGCCCGCCGCTGGTCTGGCCGGTGGCGCGGCGCAAGCTGGACATGCTGGTGCAGGCGGAGCGGCTCGGGGATTTGCGGAAGCCGTTCAGCAACAAGCTTCATCCGTTGAAGTGGGACCGGGCCGGGCAGCATGCGATCCGGGTCAATGACACGTATCGGATCTGCTTTCGATGGACCGCTGCGGGAGCTGAGGATGTCGAGATCACGGACTACCACGCTTGAAGCGGCGCACCGCGCGGCGTTTAGCGGCTTCGGCCCTGACGACCTGATGGTGCGGCTGCCCACCAACCGTCCCCCGACGCACCCGGGGGAGATGCTTCGAGAGGAGTACCTCCCCGACTTCGGCTGGTCGGCCGCGGAGCTCGCCGAGCGGCTGCGCGTGCCGCGCTCGGCGGTCGATGCACTGCTGGCCGAAGAAGCGCCGGCAACGCCCGACTTGGCGCTGCGCCTAGGCCGCCTGTTCGGCCAGACGCCCGCCTATTGGATCAAAGGTCAGCTCGCGTACGATTTCTACTTCGCCCTTAAGGCCGCGGCGAGCGACCTGGCCGCGATCGTGCCGGTGGACGCCGAACCGGTTGCTGTAGACGCCGAGGCTGAACCGCTACGGAAGGCGGGATGAACATCTGCGCGGCACAAAAACGACGAGGGGCGCCCGGTTGGATTGGACGCCCCTCGTTTTCATTGCAACGGACTGATGCGTGCCGCCTCCGCTCACTCCGCCAGCCAGTCGCGGATGCGGGCGTAGACGTCGGGGCGGTGGAGGAGGGCAAAGTGGCTGGTGCCGTACGCGATCCAGCGGTGCCCGGGCGGAAAGGCGAGCGCGCGCGCCGGGTCCGGGTGCTCGCCCAGCGCGCTGTCCACGGGCACCAGGCCGTCGCCCCACACCCGCACGCCGAACCCGTCCGGCTTGCGCCCGCGCGTGGCGGCGATGGTGTAGCACTGTACCCCCGCGGGGAGCGGGACGATGGCGCGCGTGTCACCCACGCGCTCGAAGCGGTCGCGGCCGTGCCAGTCCTGGTCCAGCAGGTTGCCGTGGCGCAGGTCGGTGATGCCGGCGCTGCGCATCCGGCCGAGCCTGGCGAACGGGGCGGCGTAGGGGATGGAGGCGAGCGCCGTCTCGAACGCGTTGCCGTGGCGCTCCAGCGGCGAGCCGTGGTGCGGCGTGGCGAGGAAGACGAGTTTGCGCAGCATGGCTGGCCAGCGGTGGCCCGCCTGCGTGGCTTGGTGGAACGCGCTCCGCGTCACCATCCCACCCATGCTGTGCCCTACGATGTCGAGCCGCTCGACCGGCACCGGCCACGCTGCCACCAGCGCCTCCATCCGCTCCGCGAACCCGGCGCCGTTGCGGGAGATGTGCAGGCCGGTGTTGTAGTGCAGGTAGATGGGCGTGTAGCCGTGGTCGCGCGCCAGCGCCTGCCCGTGGTCGCCGGTGCCGCGCAGGTCCCACTGCAGGTCACACATGCACAGGCCGTGGACCAGCACCACGATCCGCCCCGTGGCATCCGGGATCGCCCTGGAGAGTCCGTCAGCGTCCAGCGGGAGGATCTTTCCCTTGCGCCGCAGGACCATGGGGAGGGCGAGGGGGTTGCCGGTTTCGGCGAGGTGGTCGCCGATCAGCCCGTTGACCACCGCGCGGATGGCGGCCTCGCGCCGGGCCTCGGTGAGCGCCACGTGGCGCCGGCGCCCCAGCATCCGCAGCACGCCGAAAGTGCCGCGCGTCACCAGCCGGACCGAGCGATAGACCAGGCCCGTGATCCCGCGCGTCCGCCCCCCCTCGCCGCCGCCGCGCCAGCGGGGTCCGGCAATGCGCGCGTGCACGTCTTCCACCATCCCGGTCACCTGCTCCACGCCGTGCGCGGCCAGCAGCGCCGCCGCGATCGCCGCGTCGTATCCTCCGCCGTCGTCAGGAGTTGCGTTCACGTACAGCCAAGGGTTGGAAGGAGCGGAGGTTGACCATTGACCCGTGGGTCAATATCTTCAAGGTACCCGGTCGCACGGGTCTCGTCAATCATCTCCGCAGCGAACCCGGAGCCGCATGAGCGCACGCCAGGCCGCCGTTTCTTCCCAGCACGCATCGTCCCAGCACAGCGGGGACGAGTTCCACGACGACATCATCTACCCGGCCACCATCCCGTTCATCCTGGTTCACCTGGCGTGCCTGGGTGCCATCTGGACCGGCGTGACCGTGAACGCGCTGATCGTGTGCGGGGTGCTGTACGCGGTGCGGATGTTCGGCGTGACGGCGGGGTACCACCGCTACTTCAGCCACCGCTCGTTCAAGACCAGCCGCGTGGGGCAGTTCGTGCTGGCGTGGCTGGCGCAGAGCTCGGCGCAGCGCGGCGCGCTGTGGTGGGCGGCGGTGCATCGCCACCACCACCGCCACAGCGACACCGAGCTCGACGTGCACTCGCCGCGGATGCGCGGGTTCCTGTACTCGCACGTGGGCTGGGTCTTCGATCCCAGGCACGAGGCCACGGACATGGACGCGGTGCCGGACCTGGCGAAGCATCGCGAGCTGGTGTTCCTGGAGCGCTGGCCGCTGATCCCGGCCGTTCTCCTGGGCATCGCCTGCTTCGTATTCGGGGGATGGGGGATGCTGATCGTCGGGTTCTTCTGGAGCACGGTGCTGCTGTACCACGGCACCTTCTTCATCAACTCGCTGGCGCACGTCACCGGCACGCAGCGCTACGTGACGGGTGACGACAGCCGCAACAACTGGTGGCTGGCGCTGATCACGCTGGGCGAGGGGTGGCACAACAACCACCACGCCTACCAGCGTTCGACGCGCCAGGGTTTCCGCTGGTACGAGATCGACCCCACGTTCTACGTGCTGAAGGCGCTGAGCTGGGTGGGGCTGGTATGGGAGCTGGGCGAGCCGCCCGCCGAGGTGGTGAACAACGAGCGCCGGCTGGGCGCGGCCGTGGTGGAGAAGGTCGCCCACCAGCTCGCCGCCGCCTTCCCGGCCGACCGCATCGCCGCGCAGGTGCACGCCGCGCTGGCCGCCGCGCCGCAGATGGATGACGTGCGCGCCGCGCTGCGCAACGCGCAGTCGCAGGCGGCCACGGCGCTGGCGAATGTCCATCTCCCCGAGCTGCCCACGCTGGAGGAGGTGCGCCAGTACGCCGAGCGCACGCTGGCCCGCACGCCCAGCCTGGACCAGATCGCCGAGCGCGCCCGCCAGCTGGTGGTGGAGGCCGTCTGCGCGCGGCTAGCCGAGCGGCTCAGCCCCGCGTGAGCGGTCCACGCGCCTGACGAAACGCGGCGGGGGTGCCGGCCCGGTGTGGGCGGCACCCCCGCGGTGTTTCGGGCCAATGTGTTTCAGGTGCGATTCAACGTGTTGATGCGCGCGAGTTTGCGAGTAAACCCGCGGCTACAACGGCACACACTCGGCCTTCGCCGAGTTCTCGCTCACGCCGAGGCGATGTGCCGTTGCCGTTGATGTCCGCGAAGGCGGAAGCGTGCAGTTGTAGCGGCGAGTTCACTCGCATATTCGCCAATATTCGCCACGAAATCCGGCGAATCTCCGAATCCCGCAATCCCTGATCCCCTCATCCCCCCACCCGATGCCCGGCCGCAAAGTACCCGAGGAACAACGCAGGCTCGAGATCCTGAAGGCGGCGTACCGCGTGGCCGCGCGCGAGCGGCTGACGGGGCTCACCGCGCAGGCCGTCGCCGCCGAGGCGGGGGTGAGCAAGGGGCTGGTGTTCTTCCACTTCGGCAACCGCGACGGGCTGCTGGTGGCCCTGCTCGAATGGCTGCTGGAGGTGACGCTGGTGGCGCCCGAGATGACGGAGGTGCTGGCCGGCCAGAACCCCGCCGAGCGGATGCTCAGCGCCATCCGCCGCGACGTGGAGGCGCTGCCGCAACAGCGTGCCCGCGTGGCGCTCTTCTTCGACTTCTGGGTGATGGGCACGCACCACCCCGATGTGCAGCGCGCCATCCGCGCCGCGCTCGACCGCTACCGCGACGCCTTCCGCCCGCTCGCCGAGGCCGTGGTGGCCGCCGAGCCCGAGCGCTTCGGCCGCACGGGCGCCGAGGGCCTGGCCGGCGTGGCGGCCGGCTTCATCGAAGGCTGCGCCCTGCAGGTGGTGATGGACCCCGACCGTTTCGACGTGGACAGCTACATGCGTACGCTGGTGGCGTTGGTGGGGTGAGAGAACACTGCGGTGAGAGCGAAGGTGCGAGTGAGGCTGGTCTGCTGGTTCACCTTGATGGCAATCTCCCACACGCTGGCAATGCTGAGCAACGCGCTGTTCGCTGCGTCACGAATCGCCTGCTCAGCGGTGGCGCTGAGCTTGGGATCGCCCGTGATGAACCAGAGGAACGCGTGTGTATCGAGCAAAGCCGCATCGTTACATGTAGTCGCGAAAATCGTCCAGTGGTGCGTCGAAATCATCCGGCACCGTAAACAACCCCTTTGCGCTTCCCGGCACTCGATCACGACGGCTGGAATCTTCAGGCGCAACAAGCCGGGCCACAGGCTTGCCGTCACGGGTAATGATGACTTCCTGGCCTGCCTCGGCCTCTTCGACAAGTTTCTTGAGCTGCCCTTCCGCCTGGAACAATTCCACGACTGTCATTTGGCACCTCCTGTGTGACGAGTCGATCAAATCTAACAAACTGGTGGCGATCGTGCAGCGCCCGGATGTCTCCGGGCGCTGCACGTGCATGCTTCACCTCACCCGGTGGTGCCGCGCACAATCCCGTTGCGGATGCGGACGGCCTTCGCGCTGGCGTTCGGGTCGGGGGCGATGCTGGTGGTGACCACCTCCACGAAGTGGACCGAGCCGTTCAGCGTCATCTCCTGCCCATTGCGGCGGACGACGATCTGGATGGCGGTGCCCTCGGGAGCGGTGCCGTAGCGCTGGCGGTAGGCGGGGCCGAAGTCGGGGCTGTCCACCGCCACCTCGCCGATGCGCACGATCTGGTCGCCCACCTGGATGCCGGCGCGTTGCGCCACGCCGCCGGGCACGATCCCGATCACCCGCACGCCCGTGGAGTCGCCGTTCGTGTTCACGCCCAGCCGCGGCACGCGCGCGGTGTCGGTCTGCAGGCGCAGGCCGGCCAGCGGGAGCACGGTGGCGTACGGGAACGGGTCGCGCCCGTCCACGTAGCGCGCGGCGAAGTCGCTGAAGCCGCGGCCGCCGGCGGCGCGGCTCACGGCGGCCCACCACTCCTGGCCCGTGAAGCCGCGGCCCTGCTTGTAGTCGGCCGTGTACAGCTCGCGCATCACGGTGTCGAGCGAGCGGGCGTTGTTGCTGGCGTCGCGGATGATGATGTCGAGCAGGACGCCGGCGAGCGCGCCCTTGGGATAGTACAGGTACCCGGTGTCGTCCTGCGGATGGATCCAGGTGCTGAGCGACGCATCCTCCAGCGCCACGGGCGGCACCGCGTCCACGTTCTGCATCTTCCCCGTGAGATCTTCCCACAGGTAGCTCTCGGGCACCACGCCGCCGCGGGCAAGGGCGAGCGGCGCGTAATAATCGGTGATGCCCTCGCTCACCCACAGCCAAGGGGTGGGCATCCACCGGTCATAGCGGTACGGCCACATGTCCGCGGGGCGCAACCGCTTCACGTTCCACGAGTGGAACATCTCGTGGGCCGTGATGTCGGCCAACACCGGGTTGCCGATCAGCACCGCCGCGTAAATGCCCAGGTGGCTGCGCGCGTGCTCCAGCGCGCTCCCCTGCTCGAACCCCTCGGGGAACACCATCATGGTGGTGTAGTCGGGCCAGCCGGTCTCGCCGAACACCGCCGTCTCGGCCGGCGCCATGCCGCGGATGGCGCGCCACACGGCGGCGCGCGTGGTGTCGGCCAGGCGGCCGGCGGGGTAGGTGGCTAGGCGGTGCCACTTCCCCGCCACCTGCGCGCTGTCCAGGTCGAACCGGCCGACGAAGAACGGCTGGTCTACCAGGTCATGGTAGTTGCTCTCGCCGTAGGTGAAGCGGCCGGGGCGGGCGCGCATCGCCGTCGCCACGTTCCAGCCGGCGTCGGTGTGGATGGTGACGGTGGCCGGGAACGCCAGGCTGCGCCCCTCGGGGTACAGGAAGACGTTGGTGCCGTTGAAGAAGGCGAAGTCGGGCCGGCTCCACGCCATCGCGTTGTCGAGGCTGTCGGCCCGGTAGCTGAAGCTGACGGTGACCGGGCCGGCGCCCGTGGGCCGCACGCGCCAGGTGTCGGGGTCGACCTTGTCCCAGGTAACGGCCGCGCCGCGCTGCGTGGCGCCGAAGCCGCTCACCCAGTGCGAGAAGTTGCTCACCTCGTACGCCCCCGGCGTCCACACCGGCAGCGACAGCAGCACCGGCGCGGCCGACGACGCGTCGAACGTCATCTCCACGTTCAGCAGCCGGTCCTTCGCCGTCTCCGCGTTGAACGTCACCTCATAGCGGACGTTCGAGATCGGCGCCGACATCTGTGTGCCGGCGGCGGCGGTGGGCGCGCGCTGCGCGGACAGCGCGGCGGGGGCAAGAAGAAGCGCCGCGGCCAGAGCGGCGGAACGGTTCAGCAGCGGATGCATGTGGTGGCCGGTGCGGGTTGATCGAAACAGTGGGTCCGGAAGTTTGTCCAGCTAAGACGTGCGTCGATCGGGGAAAGTTGCAGCCCCGTCTTGCTCTGGGTTCAGGCGATCTTACCCCTCCCGCGCCCGCCGCTCCGTCTCGTCGTCCAGGATGGCGCGGACGGTCTCCAGCAGGGGGTGGCCGGCGGTGTACTGGCGGCCGTAGCCAAGGTTGAAGCGGTAGTCGAAGTCGGGCGGGTTGGAGCCCTGGGTGTGCTGGAGGATGGTCTCCAGCTTGTCGAGCGCCTTCGCCAGCCGCGCTTCGGGCGTGGCGGCGGCCTCGTACTCGTCCCACAGCGAGGTGATCTCGTCGCGCAACTCGGGCGGGAGCGGGGCGAGGAGCGTGAGCAGGTCGCGGCGCTCGGCGTCGGACTTTCCGGCGGGGAGATGGGCCTGCTCGGGCGCGGGAACGTCGCCGCCGATGGCTTCGCCCAGGTCGTGGATGATGCAGATCTTGATCAGCCGCGCGAAATCGACGTCGGGGAAGTCACGGTGCAGCACCAGCGCCATCAGGCACAGGCGCCACGTGTGCTCGGCCACGCTCTCGGGCTGCCCGGCACTGGTCCAGCCGCTGCGGGTGGCGGTCTTCAGCGCCTCGGCGGCGCGCAGGAAATCGAGAATGCCGGACAGCTCGGACGCTTGCATCGGGACGGACGATCGGGGGCGGAAACACTCACGAGAGCGAGGATGGAAAGCTACCGCCGCAGCGGCTCGCGCGCAGCAGCCTCGGAATCCCTGCTCGCATCGAGACGCCGCCCGATCAGCGCTTCGGGCCGGGGGATTCGGCACACGGAACGCGTATCGCCGTCACGCTCCCGCCGTCCGAATCGGGACCGAAGTCCCAATGCTCTACCGCGCGGCCCCGGAGCGTGTCAGCGCCAGCGTTCGCGCGCAGGATCATCTCGGTACCGCTGAACCCGGTGCCGAACATCAGGCGAACGCTGTCGGATGTCGCGCTGCCCACCCAGACCTGGAACGCTTCCCAAGGCTCTGGCCCGGTCGCCCGCCCGGCCGCATCGAGCTTCACCAGCCGCCGTCGCTGATCGGAGCCGCGCGTAGCGCCGGTTTCAGACGTTGGTGTGGCTTCGAGCCGAACGTGCGACGGAGCGTTGTAGAGGCTGTCGGATGCGGGCCGGCCGCGATGGTCGAACAGCGCAAAGCACCCGGCCAAGCGTTCGATGCGGTGGCCGGCAATGGCCTCCTGTTCCGCGAGCGGCGTAGCCGGCGACGAACGCGGACCTTCGCGGCTGCATCCAGTGGCCAGCACCGCGATGGAAACGAAACGCAATCGCTTCCACAACCCAGCGAGCCGGCGGGTGATCATCGTGTGCAAACGCAGCGGGCGATGTTGGTGTCGACTGGCGGGATCGAGAGTAGAAGAACGGGAGGGTCGTGGCGCCTCCACCAAGCAGTCGCACTGGGGGAGACGATTCCGTCAACAGGAAGGACGGATTACTTCCGCGCGACGACGAAGACGCGTGATTCGCGCTCGGGCTCGTCGATGGGCCGCGACAGGTCGTCCATCGTGGCGAACCATGCCTCGCGCCAACCGGTCTCCAGCAGCGCCGACCGCACCGCGGCCATCTCGAACACGGTGTTGTAGACGGTCTCGTTGAAGCGCTCGAACAGCCCGTCACGTGTCTGCACGAAGCCGGAGACGTGCATCCAGGCGCGGTCGCCGTGGCCATCATAGCCGCCGCGGGTGATGATCACGGCGTCGTCGCGGCTCTCATCCACCTCCACGCTATTCCAGCGGCGCAGCCCGGCGCGCGTGTTCAGGTCGAACACGAACACCCCGTCGCACGCGCGGCTCACGCACGCGAAGCAGCTTCGCAGCGCATCGAGGTCCGGAAGGTGGTTCAGTGCGTCGTAGGTGGAGATCACCAGCCCGAACCGCTCGTCCAGCGCAAAATCGCTCGCGTCGGCGTGGACGAAAGTGACCTGGCCCGACTCGGCGTACGATCCCGCCGCCGCCCGCGCGTGCTCCAGCATCGGCGCGGACAGGTCGATCCCCGTCACGCGGTAGCCGTTCCCCGCGAAGAAGCGCGCGAGCAGCCCCGTGCCGCAGCACAGGTCCAGCACGTTGCCGTGCGACGGCCCATCACCCGCCGCGCGGTGGAATTCCAGCAGCCGCGGCGCGATCCGTTGCGCGTAGCCCGACCACTTCAGGTCGTACACACGGGCGAAGCCGGGGCCGTACGCTTGCATGTGGGGAGGGGACTGGGATGGAGGGAAACAGCGGATAGGGCGGGCCTGCCGGCCGCCTCAATCCGGCAGCGTGCGCGGGATGATGGCGGTGAACGTCGTTCCGGCCTCTTCGCTGGAGGCGACGTGGATGGCGCCGCCGTGCGCGCGGGCGATCTCGCTGGCGATGTAGAGGCCCAGCCCCAGCCCCGTGCGCGGAGCCGACGCGCTGCCGCGGACGTACGGCTGGAAGATGCGCCCCATCACGTCATCGGGGATCACGTCGCCGCGGCTGGTCACGGCAAAGCGCAGCACCTCGTCCGTTGCGTCCACCACCACGTCCACCGGCGCGCCGGCGGGGCTGTGATCCACCGCGTTCGCCACCAGGTTCGACAGCATCTGCGCGATCCGCGTGCGGTCGAACCACGCCACGGCGGGAACGTCCACGGACA
>DASSJS010000382.1:0-28586 GCA_035691085.1 Longimicrobium sp. | reverse complement strand
CAGCGCGGCACACCCCGGCGGCGGGCCCGGAAGGGTCCGCCGCCGCTTCGTTCACGCTCCGTTGGCGCCGCCGCTGTTCACCGCATCCGCGGTTCAATCCGCCCAGGGACGGGGCGGGTCCTCCGATGACGATAGCCAGCGCAGTGAAACCGTTGAATGACAAGCGATCAAAAGTTTGCGGCATCAACGGAAACGCGGCGCCGGAGACTTCGGCGCCGCGCCTGTATTCCGCCACCGTGCGGACTCGCATTCACGTCTGCGCGCCGCTACGCTCCCGTCACGGCACGGTGGTGGTGCGCTGCAGGATGAAGGTGGCGCCCGCGGTGCCGCCGGTGCCCACGGTCACGCTGCGAGTGGACGTTTGCCCCGCCGCCAGCGTGTAGCCGATGGGGACGCGCACCGACACGGTGTAGGTGGCCGCGGCCAGGCTGTCGAAGGTGAAGACGCCGCTGGCGTCGGTCTGCGTGGAATCCTGCCCCACCAGCACCACGGGCACGGCACCCAGGCCGCTGCCGCCCGCCAGCACGCTCCCCTGCACCTGCCCCGTGCCGGTGGCGCCGGTGCCGCTGGTGACCTGCGTGCCGAACACGTTGGAGCCTTCGCACGCGGCGGCCGCCAGCGCGCCGCACGCAACCGCAATCGCCAACCACGGCCGGACGCTCATCTCGCACCTCCGGTTCAGCACTCCCGCGCCCTCATCGGGCCGTGAACCGCCGTCTGCAACCGCCGCGCCAACCCTGCACCGCAAGCCGATGAGCCACACGGAGTTGTGAGCGGATGAACCACGCGCGGCTCCCCATCGTGGCGGCGTTCTTCGCCTTTCTGGCCGGCCTCCTCGCCGGCCTGCGCATCGGCGCGGTGCCGGCGGGGGTCGCGCTCTGCGCCGCCGTTCCGCTGGCCGCTCTCGCGCTGCACCGCCCGCTCACCGGGGTGGCGCTGGGGCGGCGGGCCACGCGCGGATGCGTGCTCGCCGCCCTGGCGCTGGCTGGCGCGGGTGACGGCGCACAGGCGCGGAACGATGCCGCTCGCGACTGCCGCGCCTCGTTGGCGGACGGTACGCACTTGGCCATCACCGGCGCGCTCGCGGCCGACTTCGCCCCCCCGCGAGACACCACGGAGCGCACGCCGCTCCTCCCGCTCGCCGTCCGCCGCGCGGCGGCGCCCGGCGGGCCGGTCGCGAGCTGCGAGGTGGAGGTGCGCGTCCGCCTCCCGCGCGGCACCCCGGCGCTGGCGGCGGGGACGGAACTGCGGCTGGCGGGCGAGTGGCGCCTTCTCCCCTCTCCCCTGGACCGCGGCAGCTGGCCGCGCGATCCGTCGTACCGCGGCTACCTCCTCGCCCGGCACTCATCCATCACGGCGCCCGCGGCGTTCGCGCGGCACCCCATGCTCGCGCTGCGCGGCCGCGCCGAGCGGCAGATCCGCCGCCTCTTCCCCCGCAACGCCGCGCTGGCCGATGCCCTGGTGCTGGGCCGCCGCGAGACGCTGGACCGCGGCCTGGCCGACCGGTTCGCCGCGTCCGGCCTCGTCCACCTGCTGGCCATCAGCGGCACGCACGTGGCGCTGGTGGCCGCGGTGCTGGTGTTGCTCGGCCGCGTGCTCCGGCTCCGGCGCGACCCCACCCTGTGGCTCACCATCGCCCTGATCGCGCTGTACCTGGCGATGATCGGCGCGCCGCCCTCGGCCGTGCGGTCGGGGATCATGACGGCGCTGGCGCTGCTCACCGTGGTGCTGCAGCGCCCCTCTGCCCCGCTGGGGATCGTGGCCGCGGCGGCGCTCACAATCCTCGCGGCCGACCCGATGGCGGCGCTGGACGCGGGGTTCCAGCTCTCCTACGCCGGCGTGCTGGGGATCATGCTCCTGCGCCGGCCCCTGCTGAATCGACTACCGGAGCGGCTGCGGCGCGGGCGGGTGAAGGCGCTCACGGAGTCCGTCGTGGTCTCCGTGGCCGCGTTCGCGGCGACGGCGCCGGTGGCGGCGCACCACTTTGGGCAGGTGGCGCCGGTCTCGATCGTCGCCAACCTCCCCGCCATTCCGCTCAGCAGCCTGGCGCTGGTGGGGATCGGCGCGGCGTGCGCCATCGAGCCGGTGTCGCCAGGGCTGGCGCGGCTGGTGGCCGACGGGGCAAGTCTGGCGCTGGACGGGATGCAGCGGGTGGTGGACGTGGCCGCGGCGCTCCCCGGCGGCCACGCGGCGGTGGCCCGGCCGCGGTGGTGGCTGTGGGCCGCCGCCGCGCTCGCTTTCCTGCTCGCACTGGAGTGGGCCGCCGGGATGCGCCGCCGCGTGCGCTGGGCGCTGGCGCCGATGGGCGCGGCGGCGGCCTTCCTCCTTTTGCCGCTGGCCGCTGTTCCCTCGCGCGGCCTGGAGATCGCGTTCATCGACGTGGGGCAGGGCGACGCGGTGGCCATCCAGACCCCCGCCGGGCGCTGGCTGCTGGTGGACGCCGGTCCGGCGGACGAGGAGTTCGATGCCGGACAGCGCCGCGTGCTCCCCTGGCTGCGCGCGCACGGGGCGCGGCGCATCGAGGCGCTGGTGCTCACGCACCCGCACGTGGACCACGTGGGCGGCGCGCCCGCCGTGCTGCGATCCATCCCCGTGGGCCGGCTGATCGACCCCGGCCTGGCCTTCGGCACGCCCATGTACGCCGCCGTGCTGCGGGCCGCCGAAACCCGGCACGTACCCTGGAACGCCGCGCGGCAGGGACGCGTTTTGCGGATCGACGGAGTGGAACTGAAGTTTCTGTGGCCCACAGCGGACGTTCTTGACGCACCGCAAGATGCGAACGACATTTCGGCCGTGGTGCAGGTTCGTTACGGCGAGTTTTCGGCGCTGCTCACCGGTGACGCGCCGCAGTTCGTGGAGCACGCGCTGGTGAGCCGCTACGGAAACGGACTGCACTCGCAGCTGGTGAAGGCGGGGCACCACGGCAGCCGCACGGCCACGTCGGAGGAATGGCTGCGGACGGTCGATCCCGCGCTGGTGGTGATCAGCTGCGGGCGGCGGAACAAGTACGGCCACCCGGCACCCGAGACTGTGGAGCGCCTGCGCATGGACCACGTGCAGGTGGCGCGGACCGACGAGGATGGGACGGTGATCGTGCACGTGGCCGCCGGGGGGCGGGCGTGGAGCCGGGAGGAGCCATGAGCATCCTGGCGCGGGTGGCCGACGTGGTGGTGGGGCCGCGCGTGGAGCCGGGCGAGCTGCCGGGCGGGCCGCTGCCGGCGGGGGTCACCGTCCGCCGCAACCGGTGGATCCCGGCCATCGGCGGGGTGACGGGGAACATGAAGGGGCCGGCCGCGGCGGTCACGCTGGGCGGAACCATCCTGGTGCATCCGGGGGTGGCGATCGACCGGGGGCTGCTGGAGCACGAGCTGGTGCACGTGCGGCAGTGGAGGGGCGACAGGCTGTTCGCGGTGAAGTACGTGGCGGAGTGGGTGCGCCGCGGATACTGGCAGAACCGCTACGAGGTGGAGGCGTACGAGCACGAGCGCCGCTTCCGCGCACAGGAGACGACAGAGCCGAGGATTCCGTGAGCAGCAAGGGCATCATCACCATCGAGCGCCACATCATCGAGGCCGAGCGGCAGTTTCCCGAGGCCACGGGCGCGTTCAGCAGCATCCTGTACGACATCGCCTTCGCCGCCAAGATGATCGGCAAGGAGGTGCGCCGCGCCGGCCTGGCCGACATCCTGGGCTACACCGGCGAGGTGAACGTGCAGGGCGAGGAGGTGCGGAAGCTGGACGAGTACGCCAACGAGGTGCTGTTCAAGGCGCTCGACCACACCGGGCACCTGTGCGGGATGGCCTCGGAAGAGGTGGAGGATTTCATCCCCATCCCCGACAAGTTCCCCACCGGCAACTACTGCGTGCTGTTCGACCCGCTCGACGGATCGTCGAACATCGACGCCAACGTGAGCGTGGGCACCATCTTCTCCATCCACCGCAAGGTGAGCGACCACCCGCGCGGGTGCCTGCAGGACTGCCTGCAGCCCGGGTTCAAGCAGGTGGCGGCGGGATACGTCGTCTACGGCTCGTCCACCATGCTCGTGTACACCACGGGGAACGGGGTGCACGGCTTCACGCTCGAGCCCAGCATCGGCGAGTTCCTGCTGTCGCACCCGCACATGTGCATCCCCGAGAACGGGCAGCGCATCTACAGCTGCAACGAGGGGAACTACGGGAAGTGGAGCGACGGACAGCGCCGCTTCGTGGACTGGCTGAAGGGCGCGGGCGACGAGCCCAACCCCAAGCCGTTCAGCTCGCGCTACATCGGGTCGCTGGTGGCCGACTTCCACCGCAACCTGCTGTACGGCGGCCTGTTCATGTACCCGGCCGACGTGAAGAGCCCCGCCGGCAAGCTGCGGCTGCTGTACGAGGCCGCGCCGCTGGCCATGATCGCCGAGCACGCCGGCGGCAAGGCGACGGACGGCAAGCGGCGGATCATGGAGATCGACCCCGACACGCTGCACCAGCGCACGCCGCTGTACATCGGCACCAAGGCGTACGTGGACCTGGCCGCCCGCTTCCTGGCACCCGCCGAGGAGCCCGCGCTGGCCGCCGTCTGATCTTTCGTATCAGGAGATTGTTCGAGGTCTGAGCAAAATCGATCTCGAAGCTCTCGGGACTGCAACTGCGGTTCGTCGGCGGGCACCAGGAGGCGCGGCCGGAGCATCATCCCCCCCAAAGCACCGCGCCCGCCCCGGAGCGATTTCCGGGGCGGGAGCGCGGACACCTGCTTGTGCCAGGGTCAGGCCGCGGCGACGGCGGGCTGCGGCGGAACCAGGATGTTGCTGCAGGCGGCAAAGAACGGCTTGCCGTCTCCTTCCACCAGCTTGAGCTCGAGCAGGCGGCTGTTGTCACTGGTGCGGCCCAGGACCTTCACCACCAGGGCGGCGCCGCCGGCACAGAACACCTCTTCACCCGCGCGCGGGGTACGTTCGGCACCGCTGATCCAGCCCGGGCGGGCCTCCAGGTCAACGGTCAGGGTCTCACGGTCGAGCCGACGTGCGTTGCTGATGGACATCGCTTTCCTCCGGTTAGTCTGCCGCGGGCTGCGCACCGAACCAGCGTACGCGCCGCCTCCGCGAGGTCTTGGTGGGGGATGTACCAGCGGCACACGCCGCAACCCGGGCGCATGCCGATGGCGTGGCCGCTGGGGTTTTGAGCCACCCCTGAATGAACCACGCTCACCAGTACACCTGATTTAACGGAAAGTTCATCCGCCCCAACAGTTTACGATTTGTCCACCCGTCCCCGCCGGTTCACCAGCCGATTCCGTAGTCTTCGCCGTAGTTGCTGGCGCCGCCCCAGAAGGTGCCGTGCTCCCGGTCCACCATGATGGCGGTGATGGGGCCCGAGGTGTAGCGCTGCACCTCGAGCGTGTACCCCATCTGGCGCAGGCGGGCCTGAACGCTGTCGGGCATCGACGCGTTCACCAGGATCCGCCCCGGCCGCCCCTCGTGCCCGCCGAACGAGCTGCGCATCTGGTAGCTGTTGATGTTGGGCGCCTCGGTGGCCTGCTGCACCGTCATCCCGAACTCCACCACGTTCAAAAAGAACTGCAACAGGTTCTGGTCCTGGCTGTCGCCGCCCTGCACCGCGAAGGCCAGGTACGGCTTGCCATCCCTCAGCGCCAGCGACGGGGTGAGGGTGGCGCGCGGGCGCTTCCCCGGCTCCAGCACGTTGAACGGGTTCTCGGCCGCGTCCAGCACGAAGCTCTGCATCCGCTGGCTCAGCCCCACGCCGGTGCGCCCCGCCACCACCGCGGGGATCCACCCGCCGCTGGGGGTGACGCTCACCAGCCACCCCTCCTCGTCCGCCGCCTCCACCGACGTCGTCCCGAGCTGGAACTGGCGCTGGAACTCGGCGAACGAGGTGGGCGGCTGCGAGATCGAGTCGCGCCCGTTCATCGTCGCCGGCCACGTGCGTAGGACGGACAGGTACGGATTGGTGCCGCCCTGGAAGGGATACGGATCGCCCGGGGCGATGTTCGGATCGTTCCGCTCGCGGTTGATCAGCGCGGCGCGCTGGCGGGCGTACTCCTTGGACAGCAGCCCGCGGATCGGCTCGTCGGGCGGAAAGTACGGGTCGCCGTAGTAGAAGTCGCGGTCGGCGAAGGCCAGGCTCATGGCCTGGTACACCGTGTGGACGTACGGCGCGCTGTTGTACCCCATCGCCTTCAGGTCGAAGGTCTCCAGGATGTTCAGCGCCTGCAGCAGGGCCGGGCCCTGCACCCACCGGTCCAGCTTGTACACGTCGATGCCGCGGTAGGTGGTGTGGGCCGGCTCCTCGATGTGCACGCGCCAGTTGGCCAGGTCCTGCAGGGTGAACAGCCCGCCCTGCTCGCGGACGGAGCGCACCAGCTCCTGCGCGATGTCGCCGCGGTAGAAGCGGTCGTAGGCAGCCTGGATCGCCTCCTTGCGGCTCTTTCCCTGGGCCAGCGCCTGCGCCTCGGCCTCCACCAGCTTGCGCAGCGTGGCGGCAAGGTCGGGCTGGCGGAAGATCTCGCCCGGCGCGGGGGCCTCGCGCGGCTGGCCGGGGTGCACCAGGAACAGCGCGCGCGAATACGGCCACTGCCGCAGCGTTTCCTTGTTGCTCTCGATGGAGTTGGCGGTCTGCGCCTCGATCGGGTAGCCGTCGGCCATCTGGATGGCGGGGCCCAGCACGTCCTTCAGCGACAGCCGCCCGAACTCGGCCAGCATGGTCAGGATCCCTCCCGGCGTTCCCGGCGTGACGGCGGCCAGCGGCCCCGTCTCGGGCGGGTAGCGCATCCCGCGGCCGCGGTAGAACGCCGGCGTGGCGCCGGTGGGCGCGGCGCCCAGGGCGTTGATGGCCACCACGCGGCCGGTGTGCGGGTTGTACACCAGCGCCTGCGTCTCGCCGCCCCAGCTCAGCACGTCCCACATCGTGCTGGTGGCGGCGATCATGGCGCAGGCGGCGTCCACCGCGTTGCCGCCCTTCTGGAACATCATGGCGCCCGCGGTGGCGGCCAGCGGCTTGCCGGTGATGGCCATCCAGTGGCGCCCGTGCAGCGGCGGCTTGGCCGTGCGCTGCCCGGCACACGGCAGGGCGGCCAGCGCCGCCAGTATGGCGCACACCAGCGGGATCCGGCGGGCAACGAGCATGAGCGTGGCCTCCGCGCTATGTGGGAGTTTCCGATGGGCGAGAGATGATGGTTGCGACAGCGTAGCGCGCGTGACGAAATGGAGCAACGAGCGCGGGGAGCGGCGGCCGATAGCGGAGAGTGCGTATCTTGCGTTTGCTGCGTTTGTAGATTAGCTTGGTGTGAGAGTAAGAGGGGGAGATCACGGGAGGGGAACCATGGTCGTGAGCAGCAATCCCATCGAGATGGTCAAGGCCACCGACGCGGCGATGCGCGCGGCGCAGCGCAGCCGCGAGGCGGTTTCCAATGCCGCGCAAAACGCGCGGCGGGGCAACAGGCGAGGCACCGTGACGCTCGAAGAGGTGGAGCTTCCTGTCAGCGTGGTAAACGCGCTGTCGCGTATCCTCAACGAGTTGGCCGAGGGGCGTGACGTGGCCGTGCTCAGCGAGGGCGACGGCACCGCCGAGGTCACCACCAGCCAGGCCGGCGACCTGCTGGGCATGTCGCGCCCCACGCTCATCAACCTGCTCGAATCGGGCGCGATCCCGTTCCGCAAGGTGGGCACGCACCGGCGCATGCTGCTGTCCGACGTGCTCGCTTATCGCAACCGCCCCGACCGCGTGGTGGAGGTGCTTCCGACGCGCGAAGAGCGGCTGCGCGCTCTAGACGAGATGGCATCCTACACCGACTCACTCGGCTTGGGGTACTGATGCGGCGCCGCCCGATTGCGGTGCTCGATGCCAACGTCCTGTATCCGTTCCAACTGCGGAACCTGCTCCTTCACCTTGCCGTGGAGGGGCTGTACCAGCCGCTATGGTCGGACGAGATCATGGACGAGGTGCGGCGGGCGCTCGCGGACAACGCAGGTGTTTCCGAAGAGCAGTGGGCGCACCTGCTCGGGCAGATGACGAAGCACTTCCCCGACGCGTTTGGGCGCGGCCACGCCGGCGCGGCGGACGGGGTCGAGCTGCCGGACGAAGGCGACCGGCACGTGATCGCCCTTGCGGCCGCACATGAAGCGGACGTGATCATTACGTCCAATATCAAGCACTTTCCGGCCGTCGCGATCCAACCCCTCGGGTTGGAGGCGATCCAGCCGGACGAGTTCTGCATGGCGCTGATGGAGCACGACGCGGCGGCGGTGCTGCGCGCGGCCGAGCGGCACCGCGGCTCGCTCAAGATGCACCCGTTGCGTCAGGATGAATATCTCACGTCACTCGCCGATAAGGCAGGGCTGAAGCGTACCTCCCGGCTGCTGCTGGAGGCCGGCTTCCTTACCCGCGCCGTACGGCCCCCGCGCGTCCGCCGGTGAGCACCGGCCGCACGAGCACGGAAACGCCCCCGGAAGCCTCCGCGGGGCGTTCACTTTATTCGGGATGATGGTTGGCATCGCGTCCGGTTCATCGCGGAGGCGCGTCACCGTCCGTGACGACCGCCGGGATGGGTGGTGGCTCCGGCGAGCCGAAGCGCCCGCGTGGCGGCGGTACCGGCGCGGGCGTAGGCCTGGGTGACTTCGCCGAGGGCCGCCGTGAGCTCGCCGTCGCACGCGCCGGCCTCCAGGCGCGGGCGCAGCGCGGCGAGCTGTGCGTCGCCGCCGGCGATCCAGTCGCGCGCGTCGGCCTGCAGCGTAACCACGCGCTCGTCCTCGTCGCGTGCGGCGTCCACCATCGCGCGCACGCGGTCGCGCTCGGCAAGGGCTGTGCGGAGCGTGGGGCCGCACGCACGCCAGGCGTCGTCGCTCCAGTCGCGGGCCAGGCGCAGGGCCTCGCGGCCGGCGGGCGTCTCGGCGGCGGCGCGGAGGGTGGGGACGGTGCGGACCGGCCGCTGCTCGCGCGCGCATCCACCGGACACCAGCGTGACCGCTGCGAGGGCGGTCATGACCATGCCGCGGCCCCATCGCCCGCGCGACGTGATTTTGCCGGCCGACAGGAGGGGTGTCGCTCTGGGTGGAAGGGTGTTGCTCATCGTTGAATCTCCCGTTCAGTCGCCCGCGGCGCGCGGATGCCGGCTCATCATGGTACCCGTTCGGACCGGGCCGATGCGTCGGCATGGGGCAGGCGGCGGGGAAGGGAGACTTCCGGATCGTGCGATACCGGACGTGGGGAGGTCTCCCACGGCCAGGACGACGGCGCACGCGCGGGAGTGCACGGCGGAGAGCCCCGTGCGGCTCGGTGGCCGCCGGGGCTCCCGCGTGTGGCTGTGGGGCGGGAATCATCCGTCCAGACCGGCGCGAATCATCCGGCGGGAAAGCTTCCGTTGCCGCGTGCGCCGCGGCGCCATCATTCCACGATCAGCGCGCCTGTCATCCCCAGGGCGGCGTGCGGGTCGCACTGGAAGTAGTAGGAGCCCGTCTTCAATCCAACGACGTATTCCTTGCTCTGCCCCGGCTGCTGGAACAGCTCGCTCGGCCCGGGGAGGCCCCGCACGCCCGGGTTCCTGGCGGCGAGGAAGTCCACGTTGTGCACGCCGGTCACCATGGTGAACCTCAGCACGTCGCGCTCGCGGGCGCGCACGGTGTCGGGGTCAAAGCGGTTGCCGCTCTCGTCCGTCACCATCCTGATCTCGATGGTGCGGCCGCCGGGTGCCACGTTCCGCCCCAGCGCCGTGGGACCGGAGATGGCCGGCGCGGCCGTGGTGGATGGCGCCGGGGTGCCGGCCGGGAGCGTGGTGTCGGTGCGCGCCTGGCCGCCGCGCGGCCGGTCACCACCTCCGCAGGCGGCGAGCGCCACGGCGGCGGCGAGCGTGGCGTGACGCAACGGGTTCCTGGCGTGCATCGGCTCTCGCGAGGTTGGGGGTGACATCCGCCGGCAACAACGATGTGCCCGGCAGATCCCTCGCGGCGCCGGGGTTTTCACGGAAATCGGGTGGGGGCGCGCCCCACGGCGCGTGGGGAGAGAAACGGCCAGGGCCGCGCGGCGGTGAATCTTCCTCCCCCTCGCCGCTGTAGACAAGCACGACACTTTGCGGAGAGAAGCGAGCGGCGCGGACGTAGTCGATGCCTTTGCGCCGGAGAGCGTGAGATGTGCCGGCGCTGGTGTGTACTCCGCGAGGGCGGCGCGAAGGCGGGCTTCGTGCTGTTGTTGCCGGCTTCGTTCGCCCGGCTTCGTGCTCCGGCGGGATGAGGGCACCCGCGCGCCTTGCCAGCCGCCGCGCGCGGGCCGAAGTTCCCGGCGGCCCCGTAACCGCCCCTGAACCCTGCGCGTATTGCTGATGAAGAAGTGCCGCTACTGCGCCGAGGAGATCAAGGACGAGGCGATCATCTGCCGGTTCTGCGGGCGTGCGCAGGATGACGTTCCCGGGCAGCCCGACGCGGTGGCGCTCGATTCGGCCGCGGGGCGCAACCGCTGGCTGATGCCTGGGATCCTGTTCGGGGCCGTGGCGCTGGCGGTGATCGTGACGGCGGTGGCGCTCACCACCCGTCGGCACGGCGGGCGCGGCATCTCCACGCTTACCCCGGCCGAGTCAGCCGCGGTGAGCGACAGCCTGCGCGTGATCCGCGACAGCTTTCCCGCGTTCGCCACCCTCCCCGGCGAGGATGGCGGCGCCCAGGCCGAGATGGACTCGGGCGTGGACATCGCCCCGGCGCCGCCCCCTCCCCCGCCGCCGCCGCCACCCCCCGCCACGGGCGACGTGGCTGACATCCCTGAGATGAGGATCGACCCCGGGCAGTATCACTACTACAGCATGGAGATCACCGACGAGCGCCCGTGCCGGCTGCGCGGGCGGGTGGAAACCACCGCGGGCGGGCGGCACGACACCGACGTGCTGGTGCTGGACGTGGATGGCTTCACCAACTTCCAGTTCAACCGAAGCTACGGAACGCTGTTCGCCGCCCACCGCACGGCGGCCGTCACGCTCGACGTGCCGCTCCCCGGCCCCGGCACCTACTACCTGGTGCTCAGCAACCGCTTCAGCGCCTTCACCGGCAAGAAGGTGACGGTGGAGAACGTGCGCTGGGTGTGCAGCGACGAGTTGCGGAACGATGATCCGGCCGAAGACACCGACACCGCGGCTGGCCGGTAGCCTCCCGAGACGCGCCCAGCTGATCACGATCCGCATGTGCAGTCGTTGATCCGACGATTCCCATAAGGCTTCATGGCAACCCGGGTATACAGTCGCGCTGCGAATGCTCGGTGCCGGACCCCGGCCATAGATCCTTCGGCCTGCAAGATGATACAGTGCCGCCAGTTATGCAGTGGCCGGCCTCAGGATGACATCGTCCAGTTTCTCCATCGACGCACCTGGATTCTCGACCGGTCCACCCCTGCCCTCCGGTAGTCCTCTGGTTCTCTGGTCCTGTGGTGCTCTGGGTAAACCAACGTCCGTCTTCTGACGAGCAGACGCTGGGATCGCGATCAGGCCGCGCTCGCCCTGGCCATGGAATGATGCCGGCGCGAGCGAAACCGCCCGGCCACGGCTCCCGAACACATTCGCACTTCCCGCATCGTTAATCCTCTTGACGAACCTCGAACGACGCGCCTACACTGTGTAACCGTTTTCAGTAACCGTTTACACCGAACCCGCAGGCGCCGTGGCCTCACCGCTCCCGCGACCCATGCCCCCGGGCGACGCACCCTCGCGCGTGACCATCAAGGACGTGGCGCGGGCGGCGGGCGTTTCGGTGGCCACCGTGTCGCGCGTGCTGAACGACAGCGGCCCCGTGGCCGACGAGACGCGGACGCGCATCCACCGCGTGGCCGAGGAGCTGCGCTTCATCCCCAACGGCGCGGCGCGCAGCCTGTCGATGCGCCGCACCGGCACGCTGGGGGTGATCCTTCCCGACCTGTACGGCGAGTTCTTCTCCGAGGTGATCCGCGGGCTCGACCAGGCGGCGCAGCGCAGCGCCTTCCACCTCCTCCTTTCCAGCTCGCACAACGACCGGCAGGACATCGAGGCGGCGCTCCGGGTGATGCGCGGGCGGGTGGACGGGCTGGTGGTGATGTCGCCGCACATCGACGCCGACGTGCTGGCCGCCACACTGCACGACAGCGTTCCCGCCGTTCTGGTGAACTGCCCGGTGGAGGGCGGCGAGTTCGACACGCTGCGGGTGGACAACTTCGGCGGCGCGCGGGCCATGGTGGCGCACCTGGCCAGCCACGGCCACCGCCGCATCGCCATGATCCAGGGCCCCGCGCGCAACCACGACGCCGCCGAGCGCCTGCGCGGCTACCGCGCCGCCCTGGCCGACGCCGGCATCGAGGCGGACGCGGCGCTGGAGGTGCCCGGCGACTTCACCGAGGAGGGCGGCTTCCACGCCGCCCAGCGCCTGCTCGCGCTGGATGAACGGCCCACCGCCGTCTTCGCCGCCAACGACGCGATGGCGCTGGGCGCGGTCAGCGCCTTCGTGGAGGCCGGGGTGAGCGTGCCGGGCGGGATGGCGGTGGCGGGGTTCGACGACGTCCCCATCTCGCGCTACCTCACGCCGCCGCTCTCGTCGGTGCGCGTGGCGATCCACGAGCTGGGCGCGCGGGCGATGGAGCAGCTGGTGCGCGCCGTGGAGCAGGAGAACCGCCACCAGCGCATCCACCTGACGCTCCCCACCGAGCTGGTGATCCGCGATTCGTGCGGGGGGCACGGAGGGCGCCAGGGGCGGGAGGTGCGCCCGCGGTAGGCCCCGCGCGAAAGGCCCGTTCGTGCGTGGCGGCGCGCCCCGGGGCCGCCGCATGGAGTTCCCGAGCAGCAGCCCGAGGTCCACTGTCAGGAGGACGAAGACGATGAGAAAGGCAGTCGTGAGCGGCGGGATTGCCCGCCTGGCCCGCCGGTGCCTGGGGGCGGCGCTGCTGGCGCTCTGCGCGGGCACGGCGGCGGCGCAGAACCCCACCGGCAGCCTGCGCGGCACCGTGCGCGGCACCGGCGGCGCCCCCGTGGAGGGCGCGACGGTGGTGGCGCGCAACACGCGCACGGGGTTCGTGCAGCAGGCGCCGGTGCAGCCGGGCGGCTTCTACAACCTGGGCGGGCTGGCGCCGGGCGAGTACCAGGTGTCGGTGCGCACCGCGGCCGGCTCGTCGGCGGCGCGGGCGGTGGAGGTGCAGGTGGGCCAGGTGCTCACGGTGGACCTGCAGGCCGGCACGCAGACCGTGGCGCTGGAGGGGATCACCGCGGTGGGGCAGCGCTCGTTCGAGACGCAGACCTCGGAGGTGGCCACCAACGTCACCCGCCAGCAGATCCAGACCCTCCCCCAGGGCGACCGCAACTTCCTCAACTTCGCCCAGCTGGCCCCCGGGGTGCGGCTCTCCACCGACGAGCAGCGGAAGACCTTCGCCAGCGGCGGGCTTCCCGCCGAGCAGGTGAACGTGTTCATCGACGGGGTGAGCTACAAGAACGACGTGCTGCAGGGCGGCGTGGCCGGGCAGGACGCCAGCCGCGGCAACCCCTTCCCGCAGAACGCGATCGGCGAGTTCCGGGTGATCACCGAGAACTACAAGGCCGAGTACCAGAAGGCGGCCGGCGGGATCATCACCGCCGTCACCCGCTCCGGCGGCAACCGCTGGGAGGGCGAGGGCTTCGCCTACGGCCAGCCCAACTCGTTCGTGGAGCAGGATTTCTTCGCGGTGCGGGCGTGCAGCGCGGCGCGGGAGAACAACCAGCCCTGCGCCGCCAAGCCCGAGTACCGCCGCTGGCAGACGGGGCTCTCGCTGGGCGGGCCGCTCATCCGCGACCGGCTGCACCTGTTCGGCGCCTACGAGGGGAACTACCAGGACCGCGCGCAGCGGGTCACGCTGGGCACCAGCGGGGCGATCCCCGCGGGGACCTTCGACCAGTACGCGGGGAACTTCGGCTCGCCGTTCCGCTCCAACCTCTTCTTCGGCAAGCTCAACTGGCAGCCGCGCTCGAACCAGACGGTGGAGCTGACCGGCAACTTCCGCAACGAGCACGAGACGCGCGACTTCTCGGGGCAGCGCTCCTTCGAGGCGGCCAACCGGCTGAACAACGCGGTGAACTCGGTGGCGCTGCGGCACGAGGGGAGCTGGGGGAGCCTGCTGAACCAGGCCACGCTCAGCTTCCAGCGCTACCGCTGGGAAACCGAGCCGCTGAACCCGGGGCTGATCGGCCGCGACATCTCGGGGGTGGTGCGGCTGGGCGGCGCCGACACGCGGCAGAACTTCGCGCAGGACCGCCTGTCGCTGCGCAACGACCTGACCTGGACCGCCTCGGGCTTCGCGGGCGACCACGTGGTGAAGGGCGGCTTCAACCTCGACTTCCTGCGCTACGACGTGCAGAAGGAGCTGTTCGGCAACCCGCTCTTCCACTTCGCCCCCACCGACCTGAACGTCCCCTTCGAGGCGCAGTACGGCGTGGGCAACCCCGACCTGAGCACCAACAACCGCCAGCTGGGGGTGTACCTGCAGGACGACTGGAACCCCACCGAGCGCCTGGTGCTGAACCTGGGGATCCGGTGGGACTACGAGAGCGACATGCTGAACAACAGCTACGTCACCCCGCAGCCGGTGCGCGACTCGCTCGCGCGCTTCGTGGGCTCGAACTACTTCACCGACGGCAACGACCGGCCGCCCTTCTACGGCGCGTTCCAGCCGCGGGTGGGCTTCAGCTACGACCTGGCGGGTGACCGGCGGACGACCGTGTTCGGCGGGTTCGGCGTGTTCTACGACCGCACCTTCTACAACAGCATCCTCGACGAGAAGTACCGCCGCGCCTACCAGGTGCGCACCTTCCGCTTCAGCACCAACGGCCTCCCGCGCGACGGGCAGCCCACCATCCTCTGGAACCCGTCGTACCTGAGCAAGGAAGGGCTCGACCAGCTGATCGCCAGCGGCACCGCGCCGGGGCCCGAGATCTTCCTGCTCGACAACGACACGCAGCCGCCCTACTCGCTGCAGTGGAGCCTGGGGGCGCGGCACGCGCTGGGCTCGTGGCAGCTGCAGGCCACCTACACGGGGGTGCGCGGCTACCACCTGTTCACCTGGCTGCGCGGCAACCGCAACGCCGACCTGACGTGCTGCACCTCGGTGGCGCCGTACAGCAACCTGTTCATCTCCAGCGACAGCAAGCGCACCTGGTACGACGCGCTGTACCTGAAGGCCGACAAGCCCTACACGCAGGCCTCGCGCTGGGGGGTGGGGCTGGCCTACACGCTGGCGCGCGCCACGCAGAACGGGCGCGACCTGTTCAGCCTGGACAAGCCCACCGTGGAGGCGTACGGGCGCTACGCCAGCCCGGGCGACCAGCGCCACACCATCGTGCTGAACGGGATCGTGGGGCTGCCATACTCCTTCCGCTTCAGCGGGCTGATGAACCTGGGCACCGGCGGCGCCTACACCATCACCGACGCGACGAACGGCTTCCGCCCCGAGCAGATCACCTTCCGCGGGGCGTATCCCGAGCAGCAGAGCTTCATCTTCGGCAACGCCTTCGCGTACCGCGAGATCGACTTCAGGCTGGAGAAGGCGTTCGCGGTGCGGGGCGGGCAGCACCTGTCGATCGTGGGCGAGGTGTTCAACGCCTTCAACTTCGACAACTTCGGCTGCTTCCAGGACTTCGTGCCGCCGGAGGGGAACCCGAACCTGGGCAAGCCCGGGTGCACCGTGGGGAACCCGCGGCGCTTCCAGCTGGGGCTGACCGCCGGCTTCTGATCGACCCGACCCGGAGCCCGGAGGCGCCCCGCGGGGCACCTCCGGGCTCGTTTCTTCCGGCCCCGGACTGGACCGATGCGACGCCTGACCCTGGCGGCTCCGTTCGCCCTGCTGCTCGCCGCCTGCGCGGCGTCGTCCACGGTCTCTCCCCCGTCTCCCGGGGCACCCGCCGCTCCGTCCGCCCCGTCCGCCGGCGGGCGGAACGACGCGTTCCTCGACACGCTGCAGCGGCGCACCTTCGGCTTCTTCTGGGACCTGCAGGATCCCGGGACGCACCTGATCCCCGACCGCTGGCCCACCCGGTCGTTCGCCAGCGTGGCGGCCGTCGGCTTCGGCCTGGCCGGCTACCCAGTGGGCGTGGAGCGCGGCTACGTGACGCGCGCGCAGGGGGCGGAGCGGACGCTGGCCACGCTGCGCTGGCTGTGGGCCACGCCGCAGGGGTCCGCGGCGGCGGGGATGACGGGGTACAAGGGGTTCTTCTACCACTTCCTCGACATGCGGACGGGACGGCGCTTCGAGCGGGTGGAGCTTTCCACCATCGACTCGGCGCTCCTGTTTGGCGGGGTGCTGGTGTGCCGCGAGTACTTCGATGGCGCGGGGGCGGACGAGCGGGAGATCCGCGCCCTGGCCGACTCGCTGTACCTGCGGGCAGACTGGAAGTGGGTGACGGTGCGCGCGCCGAAGGTCTCGATGGGGTGGAGCCCCGAGGAGGGGTTCCACAGCTACGACTGGAACGGGATGAACGAGGCGATGCTGCTGTACGTGCTCGCCCTGGGCTCTCCCACGCACCCGGCCGACAGCACCGCGTGGAGCGCGTGGACCTCGACCTACACGTGGGGAACGTTCCAGGGGCAGGAGAACGTGCAGTTCGCTCCGCTCTTCGGGCACCAGTACTCGCAGATGTTCATCGACTTCCGCGGCATCCGCGACGCGTACATGCGCGGCCGCGGGATCGACTATTTCGAGAACTCGCGGCGCGCCACGCTGTCACAGCGCGCCTACGCCATCGCCAACCCCGGCGGGTGGGCGGGGTACGGGCCGGACGTGTGGGGGCTCACGGCCAGCGACGGCCCGGTGGACGGCACCTTCACGGTGAATGGGCGGCAGCGCGCCTTCCAGACCTACACCGCGCGCGGCGCCGCGCTGGGCGAGATCAAGGACGACGGCACGCTGGCGCCCACCGCCGCCGGCGGCTCCATCCCCTTCGCCCCCGAGGTCGCCCTCTCCGCGCTGAAGGAGATGCGCCGCCGCTACGGCGATCACCTCTTCCGCCAGTACGGCTTCGTGGACGCGTTCAACCCCACGCTCACCGATTCCACCTTCCGCGTGCAGATGGGGAAGATCGTTCCCGGCGTGGGGTGGTTCGACGACGACTACCTGGGGATCGACCAGGGGCCGATCCTGCTGCAGGCCGAGAACTACCGCAGCGAGCTGATCTGGCGGATGATGCGCAAGAACCCGTACGTGATCCGGGGCCTGCGCCGCGCCGGCTTCACCGGCGGATGGCTGGACGGAGCGCCGCGGTGACGGATCGCCCCGCATCCGCTCCGGAACGTCCGTGGACGCGGCGGCCGATGCGTGCCGCCGCGGCACTCGCGCTCGTCCTGGCCGCCGCGTGCGGGGGGCGGAAGGATGACGGCGTGACGCTGCGCTTCTGGGCGTTCGGGGCGGAAGGCGAGAAGGTGCAGGCGCTGGTGACGCAGTTCGAGCGCGAGCACCCCGGCGTGCGCGTGGAACTGCAGCAGATCCCCTGGACGGCGGCGCACGAGAAGCTGCTGACCGCCCACGTGGGCGGCGGCACCCCCGACGTGGCGCAGCTCGGCAACACCTGGGTCCCCGAGTTCGCGGCGCTGAACGCGCTGGCCCCGCTGGACGGCCGCGTGGCCGCGACGCCGTCGATGCCCAAAGCGTCTTACTTCCCCGGGATCTGGGATACGAACGTGATCGCGGGGAAGGCGTACGGCATCCCCTGGTACGTGGACACGCGAGTCCTCTTCTACCGCACCGACCTCCTCCGCGCCGCCGGGTACGATTCCGTGCCGCAGACGTGGGAGGGGTGGACCGAGGCGATGCGGCGGATCAAGGCACGGATGACGCCGAGCCAGTACCCGATCCTCCTCCCCACCAACGAGTGGACGTACCCTGTCGCCTTCGGCCTGCAGGCGGGCTCGCCGCTGCTGCGGGACGGCGGGCGCTTCGGAGGATTCGAGGATCCCCGCTTCCGCCGCGCGTTCGCGTTCTACGTGGGGCTGTTCGAGCAGAAGCTGGCGCCGTCGGTGGCCAACACGCAGATCAGCAACCTGTACCAGGAGTTCGAGCGCGGGAACATCGCCATGTACATCACCGGCCCGTGGAACATCGGCGAGTTCACGAACCGCCTTCCCGCATCGATGCAGGACAGGTGGGCCACGGCGCCGCTCCCCGGCCCCACCGGCCCCGGCGTGTCGCTGGCCGGCGGCGCCAGCCTGGTGATGTTCCGCGCGTCGAAACATCCGGCCGAGGCGTGGGCGCTGATCGAGTTCCTCTCGCGCCCGGCCAACCAGCTGGCCTTCTACCATCTCACCGGCGACCTCCCCGCGCGGCGCGAGGCGTGGGCCGACACCTCGCTCGCCAACAACCGCCACGCGCGAGCCTTCCGCATCCAGCTCGAGCGGGTGGTGGCGACGCCGAAGGTCCCCGAGTGGGAGCAGATCGCCACCAAGGTGGCCGACTACTCCGAGACCGCCGTGCGCCGCACCCAGACCGTGGACGGCGCCCTCCGCTCCCTGGACCGCGACGTGGATGGCCTGCTGGAGAAGCGCCGCTGGCTCCTGGAGCGCGGCACCGTGCAGGCCCTCGCCGCGCCGGGTGACGACGGACTCGCCCTCGCTTCGGCGCGGACGGCGCCCGACCCGCGCCCCTACCTGTCGGCCGCACGGACGCCGGTAGTCGGCGAAGGCGGACATCGTGTCGTCGCTGCCGCGAATTCATCCGCCCGGCCCTCAGCGCCTGCAACGAGCCCTGGTGCCACCCCCGCCGCGGAGCCCCGCCCGTGACGCCGCCGCTCCCCGGCGGGCCTGACGACATCGACGCCGCGGCGAAGTCCGCCGTCGCATCTGCCGCGGGCGCGGCACCGGCGCCGTCCGCGGACGCCGTGGCCGTGCCGCCCCCGCGCCGCCGCCTGTTCGGCACGCCCGAGCTGGAGTCGGCGAACGCGGCGGGGTGGCTGTTCGTGGCGCCCGCGCTGGTGCTGATCGGGGTGTTCTTCTTCCTCCCCGTCGTCGCGTCGCTGCTGCTGAGCCTGACCGACTTCGACATCTACGCCGTGGGCGACGCGTCGAACGCGCGGTTCATCGGCATCCGCAACTACCAGCGGCTGCTGGGCTCGCCCCAATTCTGGCAGGCGCTGAAGAACACCTTCGTCTTCGCGCTGGCGGGCGGGCCGCTCACGGTGGCGGCCTCGCTCGCGGCGGCGCTGCTGGTGAACGCGAAGCTGACGCGCTTCCGCGGCTTCTTCCGCACCGTCTACTTCATCCCCTTCGTCACCACGCTGGTCGCCGTGTCGGTGGTGTGGCGGTACATGTATCACCCGCAGTACGGGATGATCGACTACGCGCTGCGCGGCATCGGCGTAAAGGGGCCGGACTGGCTGGGCGACCCGCGCTGGGCGCTCCCGGCCATCATCCTGATGTCGGTGTGGAAGAACTTCGGCTACAACATGCTGATCTTCATCGCCGGCCTGCAGAGCATCCCGGCCGACCTGTACGAGGCCGCGCAGCTGGACGGCGCCGGGCCGCTGCTGCGCTTTCGCCACGTGACGCTGCCCATGCTGGGGCCCACCATGCTGTTCGTGGCGGTGATCACCATGATCGGCTACTTCCAGCTGTTCGCCGAGCCGTACGTGATGACGCAGGGCGGCCCGCTGGGAAGCACCACCAGCGTGGTCCTGCTGATGTACCAGGAAGGATTCCGCTGGTGGCGCATGGGGTACGCCGCCGCGCTCGCCTTCGTTCTCTTCGTGGTGATGCTGATCTGGACCGCCATCCAGTTCCGCCTGCAGCGGCGGGGGGCGGTGTGATGGGCATCGTCCATCGGATGGTCCCGGGGCGGGAGCGGCCGGATCCGTGGGTGAAGGATGCGAGTAAACTCGCGGCTACAACGGCACACAGTCCGCCTTCGCGGACTTCAACCGCGGCGAATCGAATCCACGATGACCACTACGGCCGCGGATTCGGTCCTTCAGAAACGCCACGGCAGCCCGCATCGCCACGAGAAGTCCGCGAAGGCGGACTGCGCGCAGTTGTAGCGGCGAGTTCACTCGCAAATCCTCGCGGTGAATTCGGTGAATTCGGTGGATTCGGCGCATTCGGTGAATTCGGTGCGACGCCCCATGACGCCACTGAATCGCACCGCACGTGGAGGCCGTCGTGAAGCCCCGCCTGGCCGTCTGGCTCCTGCACGCCGCGCTCGTGCTGGGCGCCATCGCGGCGCTGCTGCCGATGGTGTGGATGGTGAGCGCGTCGCTGATGCCGACGGGCGAGGCCAGCACGTACCCGCCGCGGCTCTTCCCCAGCACCATCACCTTCGCCCACTACGGCGAGCTGTTCACCCGCCTGGACCTGGGGCGCTACCTGCTGAACAGCACCTTCATCTCGCTGGCCGTGACGGCGGTCTCGCTGGTGATCAACTCGATGGCGGGGTACGCGTTCGCCAAGCTGCGCTTCCGCGGGCGCGAGAAGGCGTTCCGCCTGCTGGTGACGGGGCTGGTGATCCCCGTGCAGGTGTCGATGCTTCCGCTGTTCCTGCTGATGAAGCAGCTGGGGCTGGTCAACACCTACTGGGGCGTGATCATCCCGTCGCTGGCCAGCATCTTCGGCATCTTCCTGATCCGCCAGTACGCCGTCTCGGTCCCCGACGAGCTGCTCGACGCCGCGCGGATCGACGGCGCCAGCGAGCTGCGCATCTACACCTCCATCGTGGTGCCGGTGATCCGGCCGATCCTGGCCACGCTCGCCATCTGGACCTTTCTGACCACGTGGAACGATTTCATGTGGCCGCTGATCGTGCTCAGCGACTCGCGGCGCTACACGCTGCCGGTGGGGCTGGCGAGCCTGGTGGGCGAGCACGTGCAGGATACCGAGCTGATGATGGCGGGCTCGGTGCTCACCATCTTCCCCGTGCTGCTCGTGTTCCTGTTCCTGCAGCGGTACTACGTGGAGGGCGTGATGCAGGGGAGCGTGAAGGGATGACGCGGGAACGGCAGGGAACAGGGAACAGGGAACAGGGAACAGCCTGCAACTTCCGTCGTGCCGTCACCTCGGCGTGTGTCGTGTCGGTCATGTTGGTTGCCGCGGTCGCGGGATGCGGACCCGCGCCAAGCCCGCAGCCCATGATCCACGATCGGGTGATCGGGATCGATTCGCCGTCCCTGCCCGCGCGGCCGTCATCTCCGACGATACTCGATGATTTCGAGTCCATCACGCCGTGGAGCGCCACGCCGTCGGATGGCGTGGGGCTCACCCTCGCGTCCGACGCGGGGCACACGGGGCGCGCGCTGCGGATGGATGTCGATTTCCACGGGGGCGGCGGGTACGCGGTGGCGCACCGGGCGCTGCCGGTGGATCTCCCCGAGAACTACGAGCTGTCGTTCTGGATCCGCGGCACCATCCCGGCCAACAACCTCGAGTTCAAGCTGATCGACGCGTCGGGCGACAACGTGTGGTGGGTGAACCGCCGCGACTTCGCCTATCCGGACGGCTGGACGCGCGTGGTGATCAAGAAGCGGCAGATCTCCTTCGCCTGGGGCGCGCTGGGCGGCGGCGACCTGAAGCACGCCGCCGCGCTGGAGCTTGCCGTCACCGCCGGCAGCGGCGGGCGCGGCAGCGTGTGGATCGACGACCTGGAGCTGGCCCCGCGCGAGCCCGTGCGCCCGTACGACCTGACGCCCGCGCTCACGGCTTCGTCGGGCGATTCCGCCGCGGCCGCGATGGACTCCGCGGCGGCGACCGCGTGGCACAGCGGGGCGGACGGGGCGCAGGCGCTGTCCATCGACTTCCTGCGCGCCCGTGAGCTGGGCGGGCTGACGGTGGATTGGGATTCGCTCGACTACGCGGCCGACTACGCCGTCCTAACTTCCGCGGACGGCGCGCGGTGGGACACGGCGTACACCGTGCGCGGCGGCGACGGCGGGCGCGACTACGTCTACCTTCCCGAGACAGAGGCGCGGCACCTTCGCCTCGCGCTCACGCGCAGCAGCCGCGGGCGCGGGTACGCCGTGCGCGAAATCTCCATCAAGCCGCTGGCATGGTCGGCCAGCCGCAACGACTTCTTCGCCGCCGTGGCCGCCGACGCGCCGCGCGGTTCGTATCCGCGCTACCTGCTCGGCGAGCAGAGCTACTGGACCATCACGGGCGTGGACGGCGACAGCACCGAGGCGTTGGTGAGCGAGGAGGGGATCGTGGAGACGGGGAAGGCCCGCTTCTCCCTGGAGCCGTTCCTCTCCACCGGCGGGCGGCTGGTCACGTGGGCGGATGGCCGCGCCACGCAGTCGCTGGAGCGCGGCTATCTCCCCATCCCCTCGGTCCGCCGCGAGGCCGGGGCGCTGGCGCTGACAGTGACGGCGTTCACCGACGGCCCGCCCGGCGCGTCGCGGCTCTGGGTGCGCTACCGCGTGGAGAACCGCGGCACGCGCGAGGAAACACCGACGCTGTACGTGGCCCTGCGGCCGTTCCAGGTGAACCCGTCGGCGCAGTTCCTCAACGGAAGCGGGGGCGCGGCCATCGTCAACAGCGTGGCGTGGGATGGCACGACCGTGCGGGTGAACGGCCGCTTCGTCGTCAAGCCGCTCACCCGCCCAGCAGCGTTCGGGGCCGCCACCTTCGACAACGGCAACGTGGTGGATGCGCTCCGCCGCGAACGCCTGCCATCGGCGAGCGCAGTGCACGATCCGTTCGGCGCCGCCTCGGCCGCGCTGGCGTATCCGCTCGCCGTGGCGCCCGGCGGCCACGTGGACGTGTGGATCGCCGCGCCGATGCACGTCGACGCGGACACGGGCGCCCCGGTCGTCTCTTCGCCTGCCGAGGCGAACGCGACGGGCGAGCGGCATCTCGCCGCGACCGTGCGCGAGTGGGAGGCGAAGCTCAATCGTGTCGTGATCGACCTGCCGCCGTCTGGCCAGCGCATCGCCAACAGCATCCGCAGCAACCTGGCGTACGTGCTGATCAACCGCGACGGGCCATCCATCCAGCCCGGCTCGCGCAGCTACGAGCGCTCATGGATCCGTGACGGCTCGCTCACCTCCGCGGCGCTCCTGCGGCTGGGGCATGCGGACGACGTGCGGGCGTTCGCGGAGTGGTACGCGCCCTACCAGTTCGCCAGCGGCAAGGTGCCGTGCTGCGTGGACCGCCGCGGCGCCGACCCCGTGCCCGAGAACGACAGCCACGGCGAGCTGATCTACCTGATCGCCGAGTACGCGCGCCACACCGGCGACCGCGCCTTCCTGCGGCGGATGTGGCCGCACGTCAGTCGATCCGTGGCCTACATCGACTCGCTGCGCCATTTGCGGATGACGGCGGAGTACCAGACGCCGGAGAAGCGCGCATTCCATGGCCTTCTCCCCGAATCCATCAGCCACGAGGGTTACTCGGCCAAGCCGATGCACTCGTACTGGGACGACTCCTTTGCCCTGCGCGGGCTGAAGGACGCCACGTGGATCGCCGATGTCCTGGGCCGCCCCGAGCGCGCCGCGTACGCCCGGATGCGCGACGACTTCCAGCGCGACTTGCTGGCCTCGTACCGCGCGTCGATGGCGATGCACCACATCGATTTTCTCCCCGGGTCCGTGGAGCTGGGCGACTTCGACGCGACCTCCACCACCGTCGCCGTCTCCCCCGGCGGCGCGCAGCGCGACCTGCCGCACCCGGCGCTGGAGCGGACCTTCGAGAAGTACTGGGAGGGATTCACCGCCCGCCGCGACGGCCGCGCGCAATGGGACGGCTACACGCCGTACGAGTGGCGCACGGTGGGCACGATGGTGCGGCTGGGGTGGAAGGAGCGCGCGCTGGAGGCGGTCGACTGGTTCTTCGAGCACCAGCGCCCGCCGGCGTGGAACGCCTGGGGCGAGGTGGTCTACCGCGACCCGCTCACCACGAAGTTCATCGGCGACCTGCCGCACACCTGGGTCGGCTCCGATTTCATCCGCAGCGCGCTGGACCTGTTCGCCTACGAGCGCGACGACGAGGGCGTGCTGGTGATCGGCGCCGGCATCCCCGCCGCCTGGGTCACCGAGGCGCCCGGCGTGAGCATCCGCGGGCTCTCCACGCACTTCGGCCCGCTGTCGTACACCATGCGCGCCGAGGGCGGCCGCGTCCGCCTGCGCATCGCCCCCGGCCTGCGCACCCCACCCGGCGGCCTGGTGATCCGCTCACCGCTCGATCGCCCCGTCCGGATCGCGACGGCGGATGGCGCGGCGGTGCGCGTGGTGGACGGCACCGAGGTGCGGCTTGCGCGGGTGCCGCGCGTGGTGGAATTGCGGTATTGAGGGTTCGAGAGGCAGATCGTGGCGAGGTGGGCTTGGACATGAAACCGTTCCAAGCCAGGGCGCGCGACCGCCAACACGCCGGGTTGAAACCCGGCGCTGGAACCTCGGGAAGTCCGCCTTCGCGGACTGCTCGAACGCATCTCCTCGCCCCACCGGCCACACCGCAGCCGCGGATTGAGCGGAAGCCCGCAGGCCACAAGCAGTTGTCCCTCCCCCAGGCTCCCCCAGGCTGTTTTTGGGGGAGGGACAGGCGAGGAACGAGCCAGGGAGAGGGCCCCGCGGTGCCGCCGGAGCGCATCCATCGCGGCGCGCGGTAGTTTGGAGGGGAGCTTTCGTCAGCTCCCCCCGCCCAGCGCGCCGCCGTGCGTCCGGATCACCTCGCTGTAGAACCGCGCGCTGGCCTTGGGGGTGCGCGCCTGGGTCTCGTAGTCCACGTGAACGATGCCGAAGCGCTTGCTGTAGCCCAGGCTCCACTCGTAGTTGTCCAGCAGGCTCCAGGCGTAGTAGCCGCGCACGTCCACCCCCGAGGCGATCGCCGCGTGGACGGCGCGCAGGTGGTCGCGGTAATAGGCCACGCGCAGCGGATCGTCGATCCGGCCGTCCACCGGCCTGGGCGGATCGTAGAAGGCGGCGCCGTTCTCGGTGATGTACAGGGGGAGCTCGCCGTAGCGGCCCTTCACCCACTGCAGCAGCTCGGTGAGCGCGGGGGCATGCACCTCCCATCCCACGTCGGTGTAGGTGTGGCCGGGCTGCTTCACATAGCCGTTGCGCACGGGGAGATTCGACGGGTCGTCCTTCGTCACCCCGCGCGTGTAGTAGTTGATCCCCAGGAAGTCGATCGGCTGGCGGATCAGCGCCATGTCATCCGCCGAATGCTCCGGCCACGCCTCGCCGAAGATCTCGGCCAGCTCGGACGGATAGGTGCCGAAGAAGACGGGGTCCAGGTACTGCCGGTTCATGTACGCGTCGGCCCGCTGAACGGCGGCCAGGTCTTCCGGCAGGTCCGACGCGGGGACCTTGGGCTCGAGGTTGACCACCAGCCCGATGCGGTTGCGGCCCTCGGCGCGGTACGCCCGCACGGCGGCCCCGTGCGCGCGCATCAGGTTGTGCGTGGCGATCGGCGCCTCGAACAGGTTGCGGTGGCCGGGGGCCAGGGCGCCGTGCAGGTAGCCGCCGTCGGTCACCACCCAGGGCTCGTTCAGCGTGGCCCACATCGGCACGCGGTCGTCCAGCTTGCGGAAGACGGCCGCCGCGTAGTCGGCGAACCAGTGCGCCACGTCGGGGTTCAGCCAGCCGCCCCGGTCGTCCAGCGCGGCGGGGAGGTCCCAGTGGTACAGCGTGGCGTTGGGGGTGATGCCGTGCTCCAGCAGCGCGTCCACCAGGCGGTCGTAAAAGCCCAGCCCGGCCTCGTTGATCCGCCCGGTGCCGTTGGGAAAGACGCGGGCCCAGGCGATGCTGAAGCGGTAGGCGTTCAGCCCCAGCCCGGCCATCAGCTTCACGTCATCGGCGTAGCGCCGGTAGTGGTCGCACGCCACGTCGCCCGTCTGCCCCTCGTGCGTGCGGCCGGGCGAGTGGCTGAAGCGCTGCCAGATGCTGGGGCCGGCCCCGTCGGCCAGCGGCGAGCCCTCGATCTGGTAGGCACTGGTGGCGGCGCCCCACAGGAAGCCGTCCGGAAACTGGTATGGATCGCTCATCTCTTGAACCCGGAGAGCCATGGCCCGCGTAACGCTCGATCGCGTCCGCAAGGTCTATGAAAACGGTTACATCGCCGTCCATGGAATCACCCTCGCCGTGGACGAGGGTGAGTTCGTGGTGCTGGTCGGCCCGTCGGGGTGCGGAAAGAGCACCACGCTCCGGATGATCGCGGGGCTGGAGTCGATCTCCGAGGGGACGCTGGAGATCGGCGGCCGGGTGGTGAACGACGTCCCCGCGCGCGACCGCGACATCGCGATGGTGTTCCAGAGCTACGCGCTGTACCCGCACATGACGGTGAGGGACAACCTTGCATTCGCCCTGAAGCTGCGCAAGCTGCCCAGGGCCGAGGTGGCCGCGCGGGTGGCGAAGGCGGCCGGGATGCTGGGGCTGGAGCCGCTGCTGGACCGCCGCCCCGCCGCGCTCTCGGGCGGGCAGCGGCAGCGCGTGGCGCTGGGCCGCGCGCTGGTGCGCGAGCCCCGCGTCTTCCTCTTCGACGAGCCGCTCTCCAACCTCGACGCCAAGCTGCGCGTGCAGATGCGCAAGGAGATCGCCGGCCTGCACCGCCGCATCGGCGCCACCACCATCTACGTCACGCACGACCAGACCGAGGCGATGACGATGGGCGACCGGATCGTGGTGATGAACGCCGGCCGCGTGGAGCAGGTGGGCACGCCCATGGAGCTGTACCGGCACCCGGCCAACCGCTTCGTCGCCGGCTTCCTGGGGAGCCCGTCGATGAACTTCGTGGCGGGGCGGATCATGAGAGGGAACAGGGAACAGGGAACAGGGAACAGCGGGCAGACGGCGGACGGGTCCGGGAGCGGCCTGGTCTTTCGCTCCGCCTCGGGGGGGCTGCGCATCCCGCTGAACGGGGGCGCGCCGGGGGATGCGGAGCGCGACGTGGTGCTGGGCATCCGCCCCGAAGACGTGCACCTGGGCGGCGGCGGCAATGCGACCGGTGGGCTCGCCACCGCCACGCTCTCGGTGGACGCCGCCGAGCCGATGGGGAACGAGACCATCGTCTACCTCCGCGCCGGAGAGGACGAGATCGTGGCGCGCGTCCCGCCGACGGAACTGCTCGCGCCCGGAACCCCGGTCGCGACGGCGTTCGACCTGTCGCGCCTGCACTTCTTCGACGCGGAGACGGGGGCGGCGGTGGGCGGGGGGTAAGACCGAATGCGGAGAGTCGTTGTGCATTTCCCCCACCCAGAGAAGGTCATCCTGAAGGAGCCGCCGCGCCAAAGCCGCGTCCGCACTGAACCTTGGCGGCGACTGCTGGATCTATCGCCCGCTCTCGGAACCTGTTTCCCGAAGTGCACCGGGCCACGGATTTACCGTCAGGCAGACGATGGCGATGCCTCGATTATGGATCCTTCGGTCGCCGCCAAGCCTTGGTGCGGACGCGGTGCTGGTGCAGCGGCGACGCTCAGCCTCAGCCTGAGCTCAGCTCAGGATGACAAGCTTTGAGCTGTCCAAAATGCACAACCAGCAGCCCTATCTGGTATAAGACGCGAGTTGGAAGCACGGGCTCCTGGCACGGTGACGAGCGGGGGCGGGTGGATCGATTCGGGAGGCGCGGCGGAAAACGCACGCGGTTCTCCGTGCCCTCCGTGGTTCTCCGTGGCCTCCGTGTTCACCGCCGTTGCCGTTTGATGGTTCCGCGAGAGGGCCGTGCCGGTGCTCTCGTCAGGGCGGCCCGTGGCTGTCGAGACCGATCTGCGCCAGGTCCTTGCGACGGAGGGGTTTACGGCGTAGATACATACACCCAAACGACTTCCGCATTGCGCACGGCTCTGGCCGCGTGCCTTGGCCGCGTCCGGCGGGCCGGTGCATGCCGGCCTTCGGCCGCGTTGGCCGGCTCCCGCAGGAACCCGCATGGCCCCGATCGAATCCGACATCGCCGCAATCGCACGGATCAGCGCCGTGCCCACCATCCTCAAGGTGCTCTCCGAGACCACCGGGCTGCGCCTGAGCTTGGTGGCGCGGGTGACCGAGGGGTCGTGGACGGCGTGCGCGGTGCTCGACCGGATGGAGTTCGGGCTGAACGTGGGCGACAACCTGGACGTGGCCACCACGCTGTGCAGCGAGGTGCGCGCCACCAACCAGCCCATCATCATCGAGCACGCCAGCGCCGAGCCGGAGTACTGCACGCATCCCACCCCCCGGCTCTACGGCTTCGAGAGCTACATCTCGGTGCCGCTGTACCGGCCCAACGGCGAGTACTTCGGCACCGTGTGCGCGCTGGACGCCCGGCCCGCCGTGCTGCGCGACGAGAAGACCGTGGCGATGTTCAAGCTGTTCGCCGAGATGATCTCGCAGCAGCTGACCGCCGAGGACGAGCGCGACCGCGACCGCGCCGCGCTGCTGGACGAGCGGCGCACCGCCGAGTTGCGCGAGCAGTTCATCGCCGTGCTTGGGCACGACCTGCGCAACCCGCTCACCTCGGTGGTCACCGGCGCCGACTTCCTGCTGGAGCTGGAGCCCACGCCCACGCAGCGCACCATCCTGGAGCGGATCCACCGCAGCGGCATCCGCATGACGCGGCTGATCGACGACGTGCTCGACTTTGCGCGCGGGCGGCTGGGCGGGGGGATGCCGATCCACCCGATCGAGGTGGACCACGTGGAGCTGGTGGTGCGGCACGTGGTGGCCGAGATCGCCAGCGCGCACGCCGAGCGGGAGAT
>DASSJS010000381.1:0-35477 GCA_035691085.1 Longimicrobium sp. | reverse complement strand
TGCTCAAGCTCCCCGGCTACCGCGTGTGGCTCGAGGAGCGCGCCGCGCTGGCCCAGGCGCAGCATGATCCGCGTGTGATCCCTTTCCGCGAGCTGTCGCCGCCGCCCAGCACCGTGGCGCCGCGCGGCATGCCCGTTCTGGCGGACGAGGATGGGCCGCTGGCCTGTGTCGGATAGACACGGCTCGCTGGCTCATTTGTGACACGTTTGCCCCGCCACGGGGTAGCAGGTAGATTGCAAGTGGTTGTGTGGATTGGGTTTGGAAAACAGCCGCGGTCCGGTACGAGTCGTGCCGGTTCCGCGGCGAGCGCGTTTACGGATGCAGACGCGCGTCCGGACCCCTTTTGCCGGAGCGTGCTACCGACATGGCGAACGACGATTTGATTGCCGGCGACCTGCCGGCCGACGATAGCGGAGTGGTGGGGATCGTGGTGCAGGGGCGGCGGATGGTGGAGGCCTCGCCCAACCTGCGCTTCGTGTGGGGCCCGCCCGAGTTCCAGGCGGCGCCCAGCCTTCCCTTCGGCCGGTGGAAGCCGGTGCGCAAGGCGGCCTGAGCGGCTTTCGGTTGAGAGATGGATGAGAGGCGGAGCGATTTCGGTCGCTCCGCCTCTTTCTTTACTGCAGGGAACAGGGAACAGGGAACAGGGAACAGCCTGCGGGATCGCGGGCGTGGACTCGTTTCGTGCGCTTCGGTCAGCTCGCGGCGGCGCGGGGGCGCACGGCCGCTTTCGTAACTGGCTCGGGGGCGGGGCGGCCGAAGAGGTAGCCCTGGAACAGGTTCACGCCCAGCGCCTCCAGCGTCCGCCACTCCTCCTCGGTCTCCACGCCCTCGGCCAGCACCAGCTCGCCCGCGTCCTTGGCAAGCTTCACCAGCGCCGCGCAGATCTCCCGGTGCAGCGGCGATTCCACGGCGCGTGACACCAGCTCGCGGTCGATCTTCACCAGGTCGGGGTCCAGGTCTCCCAGCAGCGCCAGGCCGCTCCACCCCGAACCCACGTCGTCCAGCGCCACCTTGAAGCCCTTCTCTCGATAGAATGCCAGGATCGACTTCAGGTGCGCGCGGTCGGCCACGCGTTCCGTCTCCACCACCTCGAACACCACGCGGTCGGGGTCCAACCCGCTCTCGCGCGCGGCGCGCACGGTGGTGGCCAGGCAGAACTCCGGGCGGTAGATGGAGGTGGGGAGAAAATTTACCAGGAAGTGCACGCCTTCCGGTACCGCCGCCGCGCCGGCGTTGCGCAGGTGCGCCTCGCGGGCGGCGCGGTCCAGCAGAAAAGCCATGTGCTCCTGGCGCGCCCACTCAATCAGCGTGGGCGCGCCGATCACCTCGCCCGCGGCGGTGCGGCCGCGCATCAGGCACTCGTATCCCCACGGCTCCAGCGTGCCCGCCCAGAAGATGGGCTGGAACCAGGTCTCCAGCCGCCCGTCGCGCAGGAGCGCCACCAGCCGCGAGCTGTCCAGCGCCGACATCTCGGCCAGCGTCTTGGCGTGGATCAACGCGAGCACCTGCTTCTCGAGCGGGGCGTGCCGGTCGAGCCATGCGCCGCGGAGCGAGTCGAAGCGCTCGTCATCGAGCACGCCGCGCATGAACCCCGCGACCTCGGCGATGCCGGACCACGCGGAGCCGCCGCCCACGTCCAGGATCACGGCCTCGAAATCCCTGCGCACCGTCCACCGCTCCTTCTCGGCGAAGGAGACGATCTCGGGGTACAGGTCCAGCGTTTCGGCAAGGACAGCGAGGCGGCGGTCGTCGGTGCGGCAGTCGCAATGCATGGAGGCGGGGCGGATCGGGTCTTCGGAACGATGAACAAAGATACGCCATCCCCGACGCGAAAACAGGGCCGGGTGGAGTCGCAGGGTACGTTCCCGATCCGGAACAACGTTGAACAGGTGCGGGAGTGCGCAAGTGCGTGAGTGCGTGAGTAGCCGAGCCGCAATGTTTGGCGCACCAATGCCGCGTCCCCGAGCCTCGCGCGATTTGCGCGGCTTCCCGTTATTGTCGCGTGCGGCTTCAGCCGCCTTTGACAATCCGCCCAGGGGACCGGGGAGGAGCACCCACGCACTCACGCACTCACGCACTCACGCACTCACGCACCTGTTCAGCCGTTCAGCCGTTCAGCCATTCAGCCATTCAGCCCTTCAGCTCACAATCACCGTCCCGGCCGTGATGTTCACCAGGTCATACTCCGGGCTGCTCAGGCAGGTCGGGCCGGTGTTCGCGGGGGCCAGGTTCACGGTGTTGGCCTGGTCGATCACGCCGTCCACCACCTCGAAGTACGCGTCGAGGCCCTCGATGCTGGTGTCGCTGCTCTCGTTGACGGTCCCCGACAGCTTGGCGTGCCCGCCCGACTTGGAGATGCACTTGATGTCGATGGAAGCCGCCACGTCACCCGTCACCGAGTAGAGCACCGCGGTTCCCGTGGTCACGCTGCTGCCGTTGTTCGATGCCACCACGCCCAGGGTGTAGCCCGAAGACAGCTTCACCGCGGCCACCACGCTGGCATTGGCCGTGCCCGTGCGGCGGATCTCCCCGTTGCCGGCCTGGCGCTCGCGCGCGCTGGTGGGCGCGCTGTCGCACGAGGCGAAGGCGGGAACGGCGAGAATGGCGGCGAGAATCAGTGCTACGCGCTTCATGGAGGCCTCCGTGGGGAGAGGGAAGGGAGACGGGCATGCTCCGTATACGCTGTAAACATCGGCGGAAAAGGTGGAGCACCCTCCCACTTTAGGGGTACATGGAGCAGGGATCAAGGAAACGTTTGAAGTGCGACGTCTGTCCTGTCTTTGTACAGGGAAACATGAAGTGCACGCGCGGCCGGGATGCCGGGTGGTGGGCTGCGGGGAATCGAGGAGATTGGTGAGGGGGAAGGGAACGGCATCAAACGGATGAAGCCGGGGTGCGTGGGGAAGATGGCCTTCACGACCGGCGGATGGGTGCGCTCGCTTGCCCCGGCCGCGCGCACCGGCCTACATTCCGCCCCACACTCCCCCGACTACCGAGCGAAACGGACCGATGGCCAAGACGTCGACCTTCGACATCACCTCCAGCGTGGACATGCAGGAGGTGGACAACGCGCTGAACCAGGCGCGCAAGGAAGTGCTGCAGCGCTATGACTTCAAGGGCGCCACGGCCGAGATCGACTTCGACCGCAAGGCCGGCACCCTCAAGCTGCTCTCCGATGACGACTACAAGCTCAAGGCGCTGGTGGACGTGATCCAGAGCAAGTTCATCAAGCGCGGCGTGCCCATCCGCAACCTGGACTATGGCGAGGTGGAGATGGCGTTCGGCGGCAAGGCGCGCCAGACCATCACCCTGGTGCAGAGCATCAGCACCGAGAAGGCCAGGGAGATCGTGCGCTCCATCAAGGACGCCGGTTTCAAGAAGGTGAACGCGCAGATCCAGGACGAGCAGGTGCGCGTGACCTCGCCGTCCATCGACGAGCTGCAGGCGGTGATCGCCCACCTCAAGAAGCAGGACTTCGGGCTGGAGCTGAGCTTCGGCAACTTCCGCTCGCAATGACGCGTCCCCGCTCTTCCGAGCTCTTCCGCCGCGCGCAGGCCGTCACCCCCGGCGGGGTGAACTCGCCGGTGCGCGCCTTCCGCGCCGTGGGCGGCGAGCCGTTCTTCGTCGCCCGCGCCGAGGGCTCGCGCATCTGGGACGTGGACGGCAACGCGTACATCGACTACGTGCTCAGCTGGGGCCCGATGATCCTGGGCCACGCGCACCCCGCCGTCCTTGCCGCGATCACCGACGCGGCCTCGCGCGGCACCAGCTACGGCGCGCCCACCGGGGCCGAGGTGGAGCTGGCGGAGCTGGTGCGCGAGCTGGTGCCGTCGATGGAGCGCGTGCGCTTCGTGAACAGCGGCACCGAGGCCACCATGAGCGCCATCCGCCTGGCCCGCGGCTTTACCGGGCGCGAGCTGATGGTGAAGTTCGACGGGTGCTATCATGGCCATGGTGACAGCTTTCTGGTGAAGGCCGGCTCGGGGGTGGCCACGCTGGGGCTGCCGAACTCCCCCGGCGTTCCCGAGGAACTGTCGAAGCTCACGCTCACCGCGCCGTTCAACGACCTGGGCGCGGTGGAGGAGATCTTCCGCGCGTACCCCGGGAAAATCGCGGCGGTGATCCTGGAGCCCGTGGTCGGCAACGCGGGCTTCATCCCGCCCGTGGACGGGTTCCTGGAGGGCCTGCGGCGCATCACGGAGGATGACGGGGCGCTGCTGGTGTTCGACGAGGTGATGACGGGCTTCCGCGTGAGCCGCGGCGGCGCGCAGGAGCGCTTCGGCATCGTCCCCGACCTGACCACGCTGGGCAAGGTGATCGGCGGCGGGCTGCCGGTGGGCGCGTACGGCGGCCGCGCGGAGATCATGGACCGCATCGCGCCCGTCGGCCCCGTCTACCAGGCGGGGACGCTTTCGGGGAACCCGCTGGCGATGGCCGCCGGGCTGGCGCAGCTCCGCATTTTGCGCGACGAAGATCCGTATCCCGCGCTGGAGCGGACCACCGCGCGGCTGGTGGAGGGTCTGCTCTCCATCGCCGCCGAGGCGGGGGTGCCGGCGAGCGGGGGGAACCTGGGGTCGATGTGGGGGATGTTCTTCGCGCCGGGGCCGGTGCGTGACTTCAGCCAGGCAAAGACGAGCGACGTGCCGCTGTTCAACCGCTTTTTCCATGGGATGCTGGACCGGGGCGTGTTCCTGGCCCCCAGCCAGTTCGAGGCCGGCTTCACCAGCACCGCCCACACCGAGGCGGACGTGGACGCCACCCTCACCGCCGCCCGGGAGGCGCTCCGTGCGGCGCTGGGCTAGCGCGGCGCTGTCGTTTTCGCTCGCCGCGCTGGCGGCGTGCGGCGGGCGCGCCGGGCCGGTGTACGGGCCGATCCCCGGGCCGCCGCCGCGCCCGGCTCCGCCCCCCGAGGCCCCGCCGCCGCCGCGCTTCGAGCCGGCGCCCGCGCCGGTGGCCAACGCCCCCGCCGTCCGCGTGGGCGTGGTGGTGGACGCGGAGGCGGGCACGCTCTCGTCGCCGTCGGGGCTGACCATTGAGAACGAGCGCGGCGACAACATCGACGAGCTGGAGCAGGGGCGCGGCGTCGCCTTCTCCACGGATGACGGCGGGATCGTGATGACGGTGGTGGACGCGAGCGGCTCGCCGGCGGGGCGGTCGCGGCGCGGCCTGGCCTCGCCCGTGGTCGTGCGCGCGGCGGACGGCGGCGTGGTGGAGCTGCGCGGCGTGGCCTACCGCGGCGCCGTGCTGGTGCATGCCGCCGGGCGGCGGGGGCTCACCTTCGTCAACCGCCTGGACATGGAGAGCTACCTGCTGGGCGTGGTGCCCCGCGAGCTGGGCCAGGTGGACGAGAGCGTGTACGAGGCCATCAAGGCGCAGGCCGTGGCCGCCCGGACCTACGCGGTGAAGAACATGGGCCGGCGCACGGAGCTGGGCTTCGACGTCTACGCCACCACTGCCGACCAGGTGTACGGCGGCGTGGCGGCCGAGAAGGAGATCGTCTCCCGCGGCGTGCGCGAGACGGCGGGTGAGGTGCTCACCTACGGCGGCCGGCCGATCGACGCGTACTACCACTCCACCTGCGCGGGGCGCACGGCGGCCATCGACGAGGTGTGGAACGTGAACCCGGTTCCCTACCTGGTCTCCGTGGTGGACGTGGACCCGCGCACGGGCGAGGCGTGGGACCGCGCCAGCAGCCGCTTCAGCTGGACCGAGCGGTGGAGCCACGACCAGCTGGTGACGGTGCTGAACCGCACGCTGGCCGATTCGCTGCGCGGCCGCCGCATCCGCGAGATCCAGGATCTGGACGTGGTCTCGCGCACGCAGAGCGGCCGGGTGCGCGCCCTGCGCCTCAGCACCGACGCGGGCACCTTCACCCTGGGGCGCGACCGGGTGCGCTGGATCCTGGTGCCCGCGCGCGGCGGCACCCTGAACAGCAGCAAGTTCGACGTGCGCGTGGAGCGCTCCGGCGGCCAGGTAACGCAGATCGTGGCCGAGGGCGGCGGATGGGGCCACGGCATCGGGATGTGCCAGGTCGGCGCCCTGGGCCGCGCCCGCGGGGGACAGGACTATCGTACGATCCTGGACGCGTACTACCCGGGAACGCGGCTGGAGCGGATGTATTGATGGGATCGGGCTGGCGCAGGTCCGGCGAGGTCCTCACCCTGGCGCCAGATGCGCCACGAAGTTGCAGTGCTCCCCTCCCCCGCGAAGCGCGGGGAGGGGCGGGGGAGGGGCCGCCGCGGCCGCGCAGACGCTTCTCCGGCCGGCACGATGCCACTCCCGCAGTCCGCGCAGGCGGACTTTGTGCTGTGGTTGCCGCGGCTTCAGCCGCCCGGTGCGATGCCAACCAATCCGGTGAGATGCTGGTGTGACATTGGTCGATCCCGGTGCCACGCCTCGGCCTGATGAAGATGCGAGAATTCCCACTCGACGAGACGCATCCGTGACCGTTCACAGACCTTCCACCCGCGTGGCCGTGATCGGCGCGGGGGCCATCGCGCAGGTCACGCACCTGCCCATCCTGAGCCGCCTGCGCGGGGTGGAGATCGCCGCCGTCAGCGACCGCGACGAGCACACGGCCCGCACCGTGGCCGACCGCTACGGCTCGCGCGCCATGGACGCCCAGCGCATCTGGGACGACGAGACGATCGGCGCCGTGGTCGTCTGCACCCCCAGCCACCGGCACGAGGAGAACGTCCGCGACGCCCTGCGCGCCGGCAAGCACGTGCTGTGCGAAAAGCCGCTCGCACTCTCCGCCGAGGGCATCCGCTCGGTGCTGGCCGAGGAGGGTTCCCGCGAGCGGCTGATGATCGGGATGAACCAGCGCTTCCGCCCCGACGCGCAGGCGCTGCGCAGCTTCGTGGTGAGCGGCGAGCTGGGCGACGTGTTCTACCTCAAGACCGGCTGGCTCACCCGCACCCGCCCCAGCGGCCGCCTGCGCTCGTGGCGCCTGATGCGCGCGGCCGGCGGCGGCGCGCTGATGGACCTGGGGCTGCAGATGCTCGACCTGGCCCTGTGGACGCTGGGCTATCCGAAGGCGTTGCGCGTGTCGGCGCACACCCATCGCACCGAGGGCGCCGAGGTGGAGGACGCGGCGGCCCTGCTGCTGCGGCTGGAAGGGGGCAGGGTGATCAACCTGGAAGTGACGTGGGCGCTGATCTCGCGGCGCGACCGGCAGTTCCTGCACGTGCTGGGCAGCGGCGGCTCGGGCTCGCTCTCGCCGCTGCAGGTGTTCCGGCAGATGGACACCGGGATGGTGGACGTGGCCCCCCTGCTCCCCGCTGGCACCGAGAACCTGTTCACCGCCAGCTACCGCAACCAGCTGCAGTACTTCATCGAGGCGGTGCGCGGCGAAAAGCGGCTGGAGGCACCCGTGGAGCACGTGCGGCTGATGCGCATCATGGAGGCGGCGTACCAGAGCGCCGAGGAAGGCCGCGAGATCGACCTGTCTGGCGAGGATTGATCGTACGCGCGACGGTGCCGCGGATGCGGCCGCCGCGTGTAACGAAGAAGATGTGGAGGAGGGCGAACGGGATGGCGGACGTGAGCGAGTTGATCGAGGGGCTGAACACCGACCTGTCGGCCGAGTACCAGGCGGTGGTGATGTATCGCACCTACGCGGCGCTGGTGAGCGGCCCGTGGAGGCGTGACCTGCGCGCCTTCTTCGAGGCCGAGATCCCCGACGAGCTGGGGCATGCGGCCTTCCTGGCCGACAAGATCGTGGCCCTGGGCGGCACGCCCGCGGTGAACGTTCCGCCCGTGCCCATCCCTCGCGACGCACGCGACATGCTGGAGAACGCGCTGCAGGCCGAGGTCGACACCATCGAGCGCTACACCCGCCGCATCGACCAGGCCGACGAGTGCGGCGAGATCTCAATCCGGGTGGAACTGGAGAACATGATCTCGGACGAGAGCCGCCACCGCGACGAGATCCGCCGCATGCTGATGGACTGGCGGTAGCCGCGGAATCACGGATCAGCCGAGGGTCAACGAGGCGCCGGGGCGAAGGGTTCGCTCCGGCGCTTCGGATTTCCTGGCCCGATCACCGTGGAGAGGCGCCGGAGCAGGTACGTGATCCTTGCCCGGAGCGAGTCCAATGGCGGAAATTGCTTGACACGAGGATACAATAGGACAATCCTGAAGATGTTCGTCTCACTTCGAGCCACATTGTCTCCCCAATGCGGATTCAACGGATTCTCCACTCCCTTGTGCTTGGATGCCTTCTCGCCGCCTGTGCGCACGACGAGCACGGGCGTGCGGGCCGCGCCGGCCGTCGCACATTGCAGTTGGAGAACGTCGTTGCCCTCGATGATGCGGGACAGCCGATCCTTGCGCGCCCGGAGCGGCTCTCGGTGGGCCGCGACGGGAGCCTCTACATCGCCGACTTCTCCGACAAGAACGTGAAGGTATACGCGCCACGCGGCCGGCGTTCGCGTACGGTCGGCGGGCCCGGCAGAGGACCCGGCGAGTTCCAGGCGCTGATGACCGCGCAGGTGTATGGTGACTCGCTGGCGGCGTTCGACTTTCTGGACCGCCGGCTCTCGGTGTTCGCGCCCGGTGGACGCTTCGCCCGCACCATACCGCTTTCCCGCCTCGGCTTCGCGCCGTTCAGCGTTCGCGTGGTGGACGACTCTCTTTTCCTTGCGATCGCCGCGATGCCCGGTGGCGAACGGAACGACGCGCTCGCGCTGGTGCGGCCCGACGGGGAGGTGGTCAGCACGTTCTTCAAGCTTTCCCGCTACCTGGGCAGCAGCCCCATGGTGCTGCAGAACGTGGGCGTGATCGCCGATGCAACCGGCGGCGTCGTGTTCGCGGGTGTGGCCGGCGGGGACAGCGTCTGGGCGTTTGATTACGAGGGGAGGCGGCTGGGCGCCGCACCGGTCGACCCGGTCGCACCGCTCGTCACCACGCGCGCGTTGCTGGAAGGCAACGGCGGCAAGCTGGCACGCGGGGACGGCAGCTATGTGGTGGACGGCATCCGCAACCTGGTGGGGCTGGTCGCGATCGACAGCGGCACGGTGGCGATGCAGGTAGCTCCGTACGACGCGAACACGGGGACCGATCCCGTGGAGGGCGGAACCTTCATCGTCGCGGCGCTGGCGAACGGCCGGCTGGATACGATCGCGCGTGGTGAGTTGCAAGGCGCGCTTGCCGGACGCGACCGGCAGGGTGCCGCGCTCGTGCTGCGATACGCGGGCGCCAGCCAGGATCGCTATACCATCTCGCGGCTGCGAATCGCAGCCGCCGCCACGGCCGGGTCAGGCGCGCCATGATCCGCGCGGGTGTGGCCGGGGTGCTGTGCGCCTGCCTGGGCGTGCTCGCGTGGAGACACGTCGCGGGAATCCGTTCGCCGCGGCCGGCATTGCCCCGAATGGTAGTCGAGGGCTCGAAACCGGGCGGTTCCTCGACGGTGAGCCTCCACGGAACGCTCACGAGCCGCGCGTACGCCCACGCGGAAGCAGTTTCCCGCGGCGCCGACGCCATCGTGATCGTGCTGCGCGACCGCGATCGCCGTGCGTGCGAAGACCTGGGGCGCCAGTTGCGCGAACTGCAGCGGGAGGCGGGACCGCGAATGCTTGCGATGGTGACCACCGATTCGGCCGCCTCCGAAATGTACGTGCGATACCTCCGCCGCGAGCACGTGCGTGCCACCGTGGTGGTTCTCTCGCCCGACTCCGTTCTGGAAGGGTATCCGGGATTGCCGACCCCCGCCGTCCTGGTCCGCCATGGCACGTCGGCGAACGGCGTGGCTCACCCGGTCCGCTTTCCGAACCTGCGCCTGATCTCGTTCGCGGCCGAGTTGAGGCCACTCCTCCGCTGACTCCGCCATCACGGGACGGAACCGCCACACCTGACCCAGGAGACCATCCATGCGCAGAACCCTTGCCGGCATCGCCACGGTCGCGGTGGCCATCGGTGGCGCGGTAGCCGCGCGCCCAGCCGCCACGCAGGCCATCCAGCAGTGCTACTACAGGGCCAAGATCGACCCCGTGAACTCGTGCACCATCTGCGCGAACAGCTGTCTTGGCGGCGACGCGAAGTGCTGCATCATCGTGTCGAACTGATCCCGTCGTTCGCACGCTCTCATCCACACGGTTCCGTCCCGGTGGTGGATCATCAGCCGACGAGGTCCGCGGTGACGAGGATGTAACCCGCATCCATCTCTTCATGTACCGGGAGACCATCTCCCGGATCGCGGGACGGCCCAGCACGGAAGCGGGTTCGAGAGAGGTCTGCGGGAAGCAGCCGGGCCGGGTTGCCAGATCCGGTGCTTCTGGCTATCTTACATGCTTCTTTCGAACTGATTTCCGGGCCGCGCCCGGGATTTGAGCACGAACCTATCCTGAGGCAGGTGCGCCCATGAAGGCGGACATCCATCCGAACTACCAGACCGTCACGGTGCACTGCGCCTGCGGCAACACCTGGCAGACCCGCTCGACCAGCAAGGACATCCACGTGGAAATCTGCTCGGCCTGCCACCCGTACTTCACGGGCAAGCAGAAGCTGATGGACACCGCGGGACGGATCGAGCGGTTCCGGCAGCGCTACGCCGGCAGCGACGCCGCCGCCAAGTGACGCGAGGAGAGCCGGGGCTGATCCCCCGGCTCTCACTCTATCGTCCATGGACGACCGTATCCGCGAGATCGAGCAGCGCTACGACGACCTGTCCACGCAGCTCGCCGACCCCGGCATCCACGCCGACCCCAAACGCCTGCGCGACCTGAGCCGCGAGCATGCACAGCTCGCCCAGGTGGTGGAGGCGTCCGCGCGCCTGCGCAAAACGCAGGGCGACCTCGAGGGCGCCCGCGGGCTGCTGGACGAAAGCGGCGGCGACCCCGAGATGGCCGCCATGGCCCGCGCCGAGGTCGACCAGCTTTCCGGCGACGTGGAGCGGCTGGAGAGCGAGCTCAAGCTCCTGCTGATCCCCCGCGACCCGCTGGACGACCGCGACGCCGTGGTGGAGATCCGCGCCGGCACCGGCGGCGACGAGGCGGCGCTGTTCGCGGGCGACCTGTTCCGCATGTACCAGCGCTATGCCGACCGCCGCGGGTGGAAGACGGAGATCGTCTCCCTCTCCGAGGGCTCGGCCGGCGGATACAAGGAGGCGGTGTTCAACGTGCGCGGCGGCAACGCGTACGGCGACCTGCGCTACGAGAGCGGCGTGCACCGCGTGCAGCGCGTCCCCGCCACCGAGGCGCAGGGGCGCATCCACACCAGCGCCGCCACGGTGGCCGTCCTCCCCGAGGCCGAGGAGGTGGACGTGCAGATCAACCCCGCCGAGCTCAAGATCGACGTCTATCGCAGCTCCGGCCCCGGCGGGCAATCCGTGAACACCACCGACAGCGCCGTGCGCATCACCCACCTTCCCACGGGGCTGGTGGTGACCTGCCAGGACGAGAAGAGCCAGCACAAGAACAAGGACAAGGCCATGGGCGTCCTCCGTTCGCGCCTGCTCGACGCGCGCATCGCCGAGCAGGAGGCCGAGCGAGCCCGCGACCGCCGCCTGCAGGTGGGCACGGGCGACCGCAGCGCCAAGATCCGCACCTACAACTTTCCCCAGAGCCGCGTGACCGATCACCGCATCGGCTTCACCACGCACGCCCTGCCGCAGGTGCTGGACGGCGACCTGGCCGAGCTGCTGGAGTCGCTCAAGCTGGCCAGCCAGAGCGAGCGCGCGGCGTGACCGGGAGTACGAGGGTACGGGGTACGAGGTACGGAACTGCCTGCATCTTCGCTGGGATCGCCTTCACCCGCTGACGAGCTCGCGTGTCCGAAAAGCGCTGGACGGTGATGGAGCTGGTCGGGTGGACGGCGAACTATCTGGGCGAAAAGGGGTTACACAACCCCAGGCTGAACGCCGAGATGCTCCTGGCCGGCAGCCTGGGCCTCAAGCGGCTGGACCTGTACCTCCAGTTCGACCGCCCGCTGAAGGCCGACGAGCTGGCCGCCTTCAAGGCGCGGCTGCTGCGGCGTGCGAAGCACGAGCCGTTGCAGTACATTGACGGCACCGCGGCATTCCGTGACCTGGCGCTTCGCGTGGACCCGCGGGTGCTGATCCCGCGCCCCGAGACCGAGGTGCTCGTCCAGGAGGTGCTGGACTGGGCCGCGGCCCACGGCGCGCGCACCGCGCTGGACGTGGGCACCGGCTCCGGCGCCATCGCCCTGGCGCTGGCCACGGAAGGCCCCTTCGAGCGCGTGGTGGCGGTGGACGTGTCGCCCGGCGCGCTGGAGGTGGCGCGTGAGAACGCGGCGAGCGCGGCGCCGGCCGCCCCGGTCGACTTCCGCCTGGGTAGCCTGTACGACGCGGTTCCCGGCGAGCGGTTCGACGTGATCGCCAGCAACCCGCCGTACGTGGGGGTGGAAGAGCGGGCGTCGCTCGACGCCGAGGTGCGCGACTGGGAGCCCGCCACCGCGCTGTTCGCCGGCACCGGCGGCCTGGACGTGATCCGCCCGCTGGTGGGGGGCGCGCTGCGGCACCTGAGCCCCGGCGGCCTGCTGGCGATGGAGATCGGCGCGAGCCAGGCGGACGCCGTGTGCGCGATCGTCCGCGCCGCCGGTGCCTTCGGCGAGCCGCGCGTGCGGCGCGACCTGGCGGGCCGTGACCGGATCGTGCTGGCGGAGCTGGCATCATGACCGCGCTGACGGTGGGGTGACGCCGGGCTGACGCGGGAGTGCGATGTTCCGTCGTCGCGCCCCGGCCCGGAGCGCAGAAGAGGGACACGGCCGAATCCGGCGGTTCCGCCGTTGATTTCGATATGAATTCCTGAGGAAGGCTGATCGTGGAGCAGATCTGGGAGAAGGCGCGCGAAATCGGCCGGCTGGTGGCGCAGAGCGCGGAGTACAAGGCGCTCAAGCGCGCCAACGAGACCCTGGCCAACGACCGCGACACCGTGGCCGGCATCAACCGCCTGAGCGCGCTGCAGGAGAGCATCGGGCAGGCGCTGCAGCAGGGCCAGGAGCCCGAAGACGCCGAGCGCGAGGAGTTCGAGCGCCTGGCCGGCAGCGTGCAGGCCGCCCCCAACTACCAGGCCTTCGAGAGCGCCCGCGCCAACTTCGACCGCCTGATGATGCGCATCGACGAAGAGATCGCGAAGGGGATCGAGGCCGGCGAGCAGAGCCGCATCATCCTGGCCTGACGCGGCAGTGCTGAAGTTCCAGCCTTCGGCCTACCGCGCCGAGATCACCCGCGCCCTGGTGCGCCCGCTGGACGTGTTCGTCCGCCACCGGGTGAACCCCAACTGGATCACCACGGTGGGCGTGCTGGTGAACGCCCTGGCCGCGCTGGCCTTCTTCCTGTTCTACATCCCGCTGGGCGGCGCGCTGGTGCTGCTGGGCGGCTTCGTGGACGTGGTGGACGGGCACGTGGCCAAGTGCGCCGGGATGGCCACCGTGTTCGGCTCGTTCTACGACAGCACCACCGACCGCATCGCCGAGATCATGGTAATGCTGGGGGTGATGTCGCTGTACCTGGGGAAGGAGCCGAACCTGGGCGAGCCGTGGATGGCCTACGTGGTGGCCGCCGCGCTGGCCGGCAGCCTGATGGTGAGCTACACCCGCGCCAAGGCCGAGGCGCTGGGCATCGACTGCAAGGTGGGGCTGATGCAGCGGGCCGAGCGCATCATATTGCTGGGCGGCGCCAGCCTGTTCTTCGGCAGCTGGAACCGCGGCGTGGTACTCAACTGGGTGATGCTGGCCATGGCCGTGCTCACCAACCTCACCGCCATCTACCGGATCTGGTGGGTGGCGCGTTACCTCCGCACCACCGAACCCAAGCCGTCCGCGCCGGGCACGTCCCGGAGCGTTCCCGAACCCGCGAACAGGTAGACACACCGTGCGCAACGAACAATACGCGCCGCGCCCCGCCGAGGGCCGGCTGGGCGTTCTTCTTCCCGGCCTGGGCGCCGTGAGCACCACCCTGATCGCCGGCGTGGAGCTGGCGCGCCGCGGCCTGGCGCGCCCCATCGGCAGCGTGACCCAGTACGGCACCATCCGCCTGGGCAAGCGCACCGAGGGCCGCGCCCCGCAGATCAAGGAGTTCGTGCCGCTGGCCGGGCTGAACGACCTGGTGTTCGGCGCGTGGGACCCGTTCCCGCAGGACGCCTACGAGAGCGCCCTGAACGCCGGCGTGCTCGACCGCTTCGTGCACATCGAGCCGATCAAGGACTTCCTGCAGACGGTCAAGCCGATGCCGGCGGCCTTCGACCAGCGCTACGTGAAGAAGCTCGAGGGGATCAACGTCAAGACCGGGAAGAGCAAGCGGGCCTGGGCCGACGAGATCCGCGCCGACATCCGCCGCTTCAAGGAGGAGAACGGCTGCGAGCGCCTGGTGATGGTGTGGTGCGGTTCGACCGAGGTGTACATCAAGGCCGGCGCCGCGCACCAGAGCATCGAGGCGTTCGAGGCGGCGCTCGACGCGAACGACGATTCGATCGCGCCCAGCATGCTGTACGCCTACGCGGCCATCATGGAGGGGGTGCCCTACGCCAACGGCGCCCCCAACCTCTCGGTCGACTTCCCGGCGCTGGTGAAGCTGGCCGAGGAGCGCGGCGTGCCGATCGCCGGCAAGGACTTCAAGACCGGGCAGACGCTGATCAAGACGATCATCGCCCCCGGCCTGAAGGCCCGCATGCTGGGGCTGGACGGGTGGTTCAGCACCAACATCCTGGGCAACCGCGACGGCGAGGTGCTGGACGACCCCGAGAGCTTCAAGACCAAGGAAGAGTCGAAGCTGTCGGTGCTGGAGCACATCCTGCAGCCCGAGACGTACCCGGACCTGTACAAGAACTTCTACCACAAGGTCCGCATCAACTACTACCCTCCGCGCGGCGACGCCAAGGAGGGGTGGGACAACATCGACATCCGCGGGTGGCTCGACTACCCGATGCAGATCAAGGTCGATTTCCTCTGCCGCGACAGCATCCTGGCCGCGCCGATCGTGCTGGACCTGGCGCTCTTCCTGGACCTGGCCGGCCGCAGTGGGATGGGCGGCATCCAGGAGTGGCTCTCCTTCTTCCTGAAGAGCCCCATGACCGCCGAGGGGCTGTACCCCGAGCACGACCTGTTCATCCAGCAGATGAAGCTGAAGAACACGCTGCGCTGGCTGATGGGCGAGGAGCAGATCACGCACCTGGGGCTGGAGTACTACCTTGAAGAGGCGGAGGCGGCGGCGGGGGTCTGAGCTCGCAACGATTCGCTGGTTGCCGATTGTCGAAGGGCCGCTCTCGCGAGCGGCCCTTTGTTTGTCTCCGCCATTTGTTCGTTGACAGGGATGCCAAAAACCTGCAACGTTTTATAGTAGCAGTTTCGCAAACAATTTGCAGGAGGGTTCGCCCATGAGCGAGGCGGTGACGGATCGGTCACACGACGCGTTCTCCGCTCTGCTGACCCGGCGCGCCTTTCTTGGGGCGCTCCCTGGCGCGGGCATCCTCCTGGCGGGCGGCTCCGTTGCGTGTGCGCCAGCGGAACGGTCGTTTTTTGTCCGACACGTGCTGGATTTCGAGCCGGCCGAGATCTTCAAGGGGTTAGCGATTCACATTATCGACGGACAGCTGGATTTCGTTGACGCCTACTGCGCCCATTGCAGGACCGCCATCCGCCTGTTCCTCGCCGGTGCGGACATTTACACGGTCATGACGCTCGCGTGTCCCGAATGTGGTGTGTCCGTCCGGCTCGCAACGGCAGGCGCCCGGATGCTCCTGGAGAAATTGGCGGAGCTCGGATTCGATCGTGCCGTTGCTCTCGCCACGGCGGGTCGAAGCGACGACGAGTACAGAGTCCACCCCGAGGGGCCACTCGACGGGCCCAGGGGACGCATCTTCGTCGCCCGATCGGCGTTGTGCGACGACATCCGCGGGCATGAGCCGGTCGATCTCTTCAACCGCGCAATCCCGTTCGTCCCCGAACGGCTGGTTTTCTTCACCGATGTCCAGGGGCTCAGCGATCCCACGAAGATTCACCACGTGTGGCGCGTAGAGGGCGAGGTCACCGACCGCATTCCGCTTCAGATCTGCTATGGAGAGTGCGGATCCCGGTTCCGGACCTACAGCCGGAAGCACAACCTCCGCCCGGGGCCGTGGATCATCACCGCGGAAGATCGGCACGGCAACGTGCTTGCGTCTCGGGGCATCGTGCTTGGTGGGTAAGTCGCGGCTGCGGTGTCCCCCTCCCGATCGCTGGCCCCGCTTGCTTCCTGGCAGGCGGGGCCATCTCTTTCGGTCCCATGGAACGTGACGACTTCCTCACCCTCGCCGGCTCCGCCGAGGCAGAGACGCGCGTGAAAGCGTCCGTCTTTCTCGCCACGGCGTGGCCGGTGGGGACGGAGGACGAGGCGCGCGCCATCCTGGCCGCGCGCGAGAAGGCGATGTGGGACGCCACGCACCACTGCAACGCCTGGAAGCTGCGCGGCGGGATCTCGCGGGCGAACGACGCGGGGGAGCCGGGCGGCAGCGCGGGGGCGCCGATCCTGGCGGCCATCGAGGGCGCGGGGCTGGTGGACGTGCTGGTGATCGTCACGCGCTGGTACGGCGGCACCAAGCTGGGCGTGGGCGGCCTGGTCCGCGCGTACGGCGAGGCCGCGGCGCTGGCGCTGGAGGCGGCGCCGCGGCGCGTGGGCACGGTGGCCGGGCGGCTGCGCGTGCGCTACCCGTACGCCCACACCGCCGCAGTGATGCGGGTGATGGAGCGCGCGGGGGCGGCCGCGATCGAGCATGGCTACGCGGATTCGGGCGACGCGGGGATCGTGGAATTCAGCGTTCCCGCCAGCCTCACCGCGTTCGTGCGCGACGAGTTGCGCGAGGCCACGGCGGGCGTCGTGGCGCCCGAGCCGATCGGCTCTGCGGTGCTGTACCGGAACGCGGAATGAGGATCGGCGTACAGATGGGCAGCACCAGCCCAGCGCGGCGGTGCAAGACACCGGGCCCGCGGGCCCGCGCCTGCCCCACAACCTCGCCGCCCCCCAGCGGCGATGCCGTTCCCGAGAGCCGTTCCGTATGGATGGAGCCGTGTTAGCCGACCCGATCATGGAGCGCCTGCGCAGGCGTTACCCCATGTACCACGAGACGGCGTATCTCTTCATCCTGGCCGCCCTGCACTTCACCATCGAGCGGCTGGGCGAGGCGCGGCACATCAGCGGGCGCGAGCTGGCCAGCGGGTGCCGCGACCTGGCCATCGAGCGGTACGGGCCCATGGCGCGCAGCGTGTTGGAGTACTGGGGGCTGCGCAGCACCCGCGACTTCGGCGAGATCGTGTTCGCGCTGGTGGAGCTGGGGATCCTGGTGAAGCAGGAGGGTGACTCGGTGGACGACTTCGACGGCGTGTTCTGCTTTGCCGAGGCGTTCGAGCGCAACTACCCGTGGGCCTGCCCCCGCCGCATCGAACAGGAGTGACGGGCCGCGCGCTCCAGATCCTTTCTCAAGGCTGGAACACGCCTTGCGGCGCCGACTCGTCTTGTCCTGTGTGCGGGGCGCGGTGGCGCCCGGGGTGTGGCTGACCTGTGAGGGGAGGAACGCGATGCCGGACGAACGTGAGTTTCCAACCTGCCAGAAGTGCAAGCAGGGAATTCTGCTTCCGCTTTCGGACTATGGGCGTGACGGGGCGCCCATCACCTACAAGGCGTGGGTCTGCACCAACCCCGATTGCGGCTTCAACATCCGCATCGACAACGGCGAGATCAGCTACGGGCGCACCATCGGCCAGAGCTTCAAGTAGCACATCCGCCTTGCGGACCCCAGATTGATCCGTGCCCACGGCGAACCTCTTCGCCGTGGGCACGCCCGCATCCGGACTCTGCCTTCCATGTCCGATCCGCAGACCACCGCCATCGTTCGGCCGCTTCCACCGTTCTTCGCGCGCGACGCCGTCCCCGTCGTGACCGCGGACGAGATGCGGGCGTGGGACCGCGCGGCCATCGACACCCATGGCGTTCCCGAGCCGGTGCTGATGGAGAGCGCCGGCCGCGCCGCCGCCGCCGTGCTCCACCGTCTGTACCCGCGCGGACGCGTGCTGGTGGCGTGCGGCAGCGGCAACAACGGGGGAGACGGGATGGTGGTCGCGCGGACGCTGCGGGCTTGGGGGCGCGAGGTGCGCGTGCTGGCCGCCGGCAGCAAGCCGCCGGCGGACGCGCTGCGGCACGGGTGGGAGATGGACGTCGCCGGGATCGACACCCTGGAGGATTCCGTCGCCTGGGCGGACGTGCTGGTGGATGCGCTCCTGGGCACCGGCTCCACGGGCGCGCCCCGTGACCCGTACGACCGCGTGATCCGGGCGATGAACGGGGCGGGGAAGCCTGTCGTTGCGCTGGACGGCCCCTCGGGCGTGGACTTCACCACCGGCGCCGCGGCGGGCGAGGTCGTCGATGCGGACGTGACGGTGACGTTCGGCGCGCCGAAGCGGGGGCTGCTCCTCTTCCCCGGCCGTGAGCGGTGCGGGCGGATCGTCTGTGTGGAGATCGGCTTCAACCCGCTGGAGACAGGCTTCGGCGCGCAGTTGATCACCCCCGCGTGGGCGGTGCGGCATCTCCCCGCCGTGGCGCCGAACGCGCACAAGGGCCAGCTCGGCCGCGTCGTGATCGTCGCCGGGCGCGCGGGGATGGCGGGCGCGTCCGTTCTGGCGGGGATGGGTGCGCTGCGCGCCGGTGCCGGGATGGCCGTCCTCGTCGCTCCCGACGCCAACCGCGCCATCCTCCAGACCGCCATCCCCGAGGCGCTGTACGAGGACCGCGATTCGGTGGATGACGACGTCTTCGCCAACGCTGGCGTCATCGTCGCCGGGCCGGGGATGGGGACGGACGATGCCGCGCTCGCCCTGCTGCGAAAGATCGCCGCCGCGGCGGATTGCCCGCTGCTCTTCGATGCGGACGCCACCACGCTGCTCGCAAAGAACCCCGCGCTCCGCGACGACATCCGCCAGCCGCTGCTGCTCACACCCCACCCCGGCGAGGCGGGCCGCCTCCTGGACCGATCGACCAAGGACATCACCGCCGACCCGTTCACCGCCGTCGCGGATCTGGCGGAGCGCTACCGTTGCGCGGTGCTGCTGAAGGGCGCGCCGTCGCTCGTCGCGTCCACCGATGATCCGACGCTGGTGAGCGTCGCCGGCCACAGCGGCATTGCCACCGGCGGGATGGGCGACACGCTGAGCGGCGTGACCGGCGCGCTGCTGGCGCTCTCCCGTGAGCCGCGGACCGCCGCGGGGCTCGGGCTGTGGTATTGCGGCCGCGCGGCGGAGATCGCGGGCCGGGGCCGGGGCCTCCTCCCGCGCGACGTGGCCGAGCACGTCCCCACCGCGCTGCTGGAAGCGTCATCCACCGAGAGCTCGCTGGGCGTTCCAGGCGTGACGCTGGACTTGCAGGCGCCGTACTGATCCACGCCCGCCAGTCGGCTTCCGAAGGGGCAGGACCCGGCGCGGTATTCGTTGACACCGCCGCGCCCGAACGGTACGTTCCGCCGCGCTTTCCGGGCGGTTCCCCATCCAAGAATCCAACGCGTTCAGGACATACATGGCCAGCATCCAGCAGATCCGCGCGAGAGAGATCCTCGACTCGCGCGGCAACCCCACCGTGGAGGCCGACGTGACGCTCGACAGCGGCGCGTTCGGGCGCGCGGCGGTGCCCAGTGGCGCCAGCACCGGCGAGCACGAGGCGGTGGAGCTGCGCGACGGCGACAAGGGGCGCTACCTGGGCAAGGGCGTGCAGAAGGCGGTGGAGAACGTGAACGGCGAGATCGCCGCCGCGCTCAAGGGCCGCGACGCCGCCGACCAGGCCGGGCTCGACCGCGCGATGATCGAGCTGGACGGCACGCCCAACAAGGGCCGGCTGGGCGCCAACGCCCTCCTGGCCGTCAGCATGGCCGCCGCCCGCGCCGCCGCGGCCCAGGCGCGCCAGCCGCTGTATCGCTACCTGGGTGGGGAGAACGCGAACATTCTCCCCGTCCCCATGATGAACATCCTGAACGGCGGGGCCCACGCGGCCAACAACGTCGACTTCCAGGAGTTCATGGTGATGCCGGTGGGCGCGACCTCGTTCCGCGAGGGGCTGCGGGTGGGCGCCGAGATCTTCCACGCGCTCAAGAAGGTGCTGACCGGGCAGAAGAAGGGGACCGGCGTGGGCGACGAGGGCGGGTTCGCCCCTGACCTCGCCAGCAACGAGGAGGCGCTGGAGGTGATCCTGCAGGCCATCGACCAGGCCGGCTACAAGGCGGGCACCGACGTGGTGCTGGCGCTGGACGTGGCTGCGTCGGAGATGTTCAAGGGCGGCGGCGACTACACCTTCTACAAGAGCACGCAGGAGCGGAAGAGCGCCGCGCAGATGGTGGAGTTCTACCGCGAGTGGACCCAGCGCTATCCCATTCGGTCGATCGAGGACGGGCTGGCCGAGGACGATTGGGATGGGTGGAAGCAGCTCACCACCGCGCTGGGATCGAACGTGCAGCTGGTGGGCGACGACCTGTTCGTCACCAACACCGAGCGCCTGTCGCGCGGCATCAGCGAGGGGATCGGCAACGCCATCCTGATCAAGGTGAACCAGATCGGCACCCTCACCGAAACGCTCGAGGCCATCGACATGGCCCGCAAGGCCGGCTACAACGCCGTGATGAGCCACCGCAGCGGCGAAACGGAGGATACCTTCATCGCCGACCTGGCGGTGGCGACGGGCGTGGGGCAGATCAAGACCGGCAGCGCCAGCCGCACCGACCGCGTGGCCAAGTACAACCAGCTCCTGCGCATCGAGGAAGAGCTGGGCGGGGCCGCGCGGTACCCCGGCAACAGCCTGTGGCGCTGAGGCCGCGCGGACGGCACCTGGTGGCCGGCGCCGCCCTGGCGCTGGCCCTGTATTACGCCGTGTGGGGCGGCGAGTATTCCGTGTTCACGCTCCTGCGGCTGAAGAACGAGCGCCAGGCCGCGCGCGGCGACCTGGCCCGCCTGCACCACGAGGTGGACTCGCTGCGCGCGGAAGCGCGGAAGCTGGATGGCGACCCCGCCACCATCGAGCGGGTGGCGCGCGAGCGCTTCGGGATGATCCGCGAGGGGGAAACGCTCTACCGCTTCGTCCCCATCGATTCTGCCGCGGCCAAACCGGGTTCGCCGCGGTAGGGCGGTTCCACCGAGGCGCGCGGCAGCGAGCAGGGCCGGCTCCCCAATCGGAGGCCGGCCCTGCGTGCTTCGGCGGATGGACGGGTCAGATGGGTTCGGGAAGGAGGCTGATGTTCACCGTTACGGAGTGGTCGTTGGGGACCTTGACTCCCTTCTGCGTGTCGTTCCGGTAGTGGTCCAGGGTGAACTGCAGCTTGTATTCGCCGGGGGGAAGCGCCGGAACGTCATACTGGCCCGACGCGTTCGTCTGGACCACCTGCTCACCCTGCAGCGCTGGCGAGGTGGCCACGATCAGCACGCCGGCCAGCGGTTTCTTCGATGCCTCGTCGATCACCGTTCCCACGATCGATCCCACCATGTCCGTGCTCTCCTGGGGTGTGGATTGGGGAGGAATGCACTGCCGCGGGGTTGATGTACGCGTGTTGCGATTCGTTTGCAACAGGCCCCGGTCGGACGGACCTCTCCAGCCCGGCCAAGGGTTGACCCTGCCGCAAGAATCGTTTATCTTTGGTGCTCTGACGCGGGGTGGAGCAGCCTGGTAGCTCGTCGGGCTCATAACCCGAAGGTCGCGGGTTCGAATCCCGCCCCCGCTACTTCCGTGGGACGTTTGAAGGCCGGTCTTCGGGCCGGCCTTCTGCGTGGCAGGGTAGCTCAGCCGGTTAGAGCGTACGACTCATAATCGTAAGGTCGGGGGTTCGAGTCCCCCCCCTGCTACTGTGTAAGTGAAGGCCCCGCAGCGTTTTACGCTGTGGGGCCTTTTCTTTCGAACACCGGCAGTCACCGGAATAGTCACAGAGGGGTATTTTCCCCGTACCAAGAATCCGAATTTTCGCGCCTTAGAAACGTCCAGTTTTCACCGGTTGACGCGGGGTTTGACTGTGCGTCTGTGTGCGAGTTGTGAAACGGTTCTTGCTGATTTTGCATCAAGAAATTCGCTCAGCCGGTCTCGCGTGCGGCCCTGTACCTTCGTCGCGTCTGCGGCTGAGCGAAGCCGCTTGACACTCGCTTTCGAAAGACCCGTCGCTGCCACGATTTCCGCCGTTGTCATTCCTTCAAACCGCTTCGAAGAACCGGCGGATAAGCTCGGCGGAGTCCTCCAGTCCTGGGCGCTCCTCAGGCGGCGGAGGGGCGTACAGGGCCTGCAAGCGCGCCTGGAGGTTCGGTCCGATTGATCCAACACGGAACGCGAGCTCGGTCAGCCTCAGTCGCCTCTGCTGCACCCACCCATAAACCTCCATGATGATCTTCAGCGACGAATGGCCCACTTCGCGGGCCACCTGGTACATCTCCATCGCGCCGCCGTTGTCGAGGCAGGCCAGACGGTGGGTGATGTAGGACGTGCGGAACATGCGGGTGCGAATCTTTGCAGCCGGGAACCCCGCGCGGACTGCCATCTTGTCGAGTGTCTTCCGCCAGTCGCCTACCCGATCACCGGAGGCGTGGTGAAGAGCGGACCATCGATTCGCCCGAGCCGCTCCACGTACGGCAGCAGGATTTCGTAGCTGCGAGTGCATCGGCATCGTGCGGTCCGAGGCATCCGTCTTCGTACCCGCGATGAAGGCCGTGGAGGAATCGAAATCCAGGTCTTCGACGTTCAGCCGCTTTACTTCACTCGTTCGGGCGCCCGTCAGGAGGTGAGCGGCGAGGAGCTCGAAGGCGCACGGCAGCGGTGGTCTCCGCCCTGAGGCCCTCTCCTCCTCCATCAGAACGCGTGCGCTCTCTCCCCGCGGCGCACGCCTCCGGTCCCCGGGCCGCAAGGACCGGCGGAGTCTGCGCAACCGCTACCTGAGCGAGGACGGCAAGGAGATCGCGATCGCGCTCACGCTGCCGCCCCGGCAACGCAACGTTGGATACTTGGCCACGAGGGCGAAATCCGACGCAAGCGGAGGAGAATCCCCGGACATGGACTCGGGCGGCTCCTCTCGGGGATTATTCGCCACGGTGCGGCTTTTGGCGCCGGGGCGCATCTCGCTCACCGTTCCCACCGCGCTGCCGCGTGAGCAACTCGCCCGGCCCAAGCGGTTCGCCCGCGGAGACGCGGCTACGCGCCTGTGGACTCCAGGTTCAGCCGGATGATCTTCTCGGCCAGTTCGCGGCTGGCCTCGAGGCGCGCTACGGGACGCCGGTGCCGCGGAGCGCTCGGGGCATGGACGAGGTCGACTCAGGGGTGGCCGGAGCGCAACAGATGCGCACCGCCGCTCGGACCGCGAAAGAGAGCAAGCACGGAGAACACGGGACTGTCGCGGCAATCGTACATTCTCCGCGAATAGCCCCGCCCGGCGCGAATCGTCTTTCTCGTCCGCGGCGCGACGCGCGGAGCGTTTCCGGCAGACGATACCAGATCCGCCTGACTGGTGGAGAATCGATCGTCATCCTGGCCGAAGCGTGGAGCCAAGTATGGATCCTTCAGTCGCTCAGGCTCCTTCGGGATGTCGTCGTAGAGTTCTCTCCGAAGCAACAGAAAAACTGGATTCTGGTATGAACCGTCAGCACAGCCTTTCCAGACTCTGACGTCCACCTCCCGCGAGGAGGCGCCGTGGTGGCACTCACCGGCGTGTCGCCGGGAATGCGCGCGTCCGCCGCATCGTCCATCTCCGCCGCCGCCAGGCACGTGGCCCGCGTTCGCCCCGTCCTGCGCGCGCTGGAGGTCGGATGGCACGCCGCCGCCGCCGCTGCCCGGCTGGGTGCGCGCCTGGCGGCCGGCAGCCTCACGCCTGGCGGCGAATCGCGCGCGAGCGTGGCCGGGCGCACGCTGGCCGAGCTGTTCGAGGCGCTGGGCCCCGCGTACGTGAAGCTGGGCCAGCTCCTGGGCACCCGGCGCGACCTGCTGGGCGAAGACGCCCTCCGCCACCTGGCGCGGCTCCAGGACTCGCTCCCTCCGGGCCCGTTCGACGTGGTCGCCGCGCTCTTCCGTGACGAGCTGGGCGTGGAGGTCGGCGATGCCTTCGCCGAGCTCGACTCCACGCCCGTGGCAAGCGCGAGCATCGCCACCGTGTACCGCGGGCGGCTCCACGACGGGCGCGTGGTGGCCGTCAAGGCGCGGCGCCCCGACGTGGCGCGCCGCATCCACGCCGACCTGGGCCTGCTGCGGCTGGCCGCGCGCATGCTCGCGCGGCTCCCGCCGCTCCGTCTGATCCCCGTGGAGGCCACGGTCGCGGACTTCTGCGCCTGCCTGGAGCGGCAGCTCGATTTCCGGGCCGAAGCCGCCGCTAGCCGCCGGCTGCGCGCGGCGCTGGCGTGCGAGCCGGGCGTGGTGGTCCCCGCGCTCGTCGACGAGCTCTGCGGCCCGTCGGTCCTCACCATGGAGTTCCTCCCGGGGCTCTGCGCCCATCCCGGCCGCGGGAACGGCGAGGCACGCCAGTCGCTCCGCGCGGCCGTGCGAGCCCTGTACCGGATGATCTTCGCCGAGGGGTGCATCCACTGCGATCTGCACCGCGGCAACCTCGCCTTCCTCGCGGGCGGGCGCGCGGCGCTGCTCGACTTCGGCTTCGTGGCCGAGCTCGGCCGGGATGACCAGATGAAGTTCGCGGAGTTCTTCCTGGCCCTGGCCACGGGTGACGGCCCCCGCTGCGCGCGCGTCACCCGCGAGATGGCGCTCTCGGTTCCCCCCGGCCTCGCCTACGCTGCCTTCGAGGCCGAAGTGGTGGCCCTGGTGAGCGAGGCATCGGGGTCTCGCGCGGGCGACTTCCTGGTGGCCGGCTTCGTGGGGAGGCTCTTCGACATCCAGCGCAGGCACGGCCTGCGGGGGACGTCGGCCTTCGTGATGCCGATCCTCTCGCTCCTGGTGGTCGAGGGGATCGTCCGCGACGAGGACCCCGGCTTCGACTTCCAGCGCGAGGCGCTTCCGTTCGTGCTGGGCCCCGCGGTGCCGGCCCTGTTCCCCCGCCCCGGCCTGCGCGAAGACATGGAGCTGGCGCGACAGGCCGACCACGCCGTGCCGCGCGGCCTCACCGCGATGCCGCCGGTCCGTCTCCCCTTCACGGACGAGGCGGACGGCTTCAACGGCGAAGTGCTGAGTGCTGAGTGCTGAGTGCTGAGTGCTGAGTGCTGAGTGCTGAGTGCTGAGTGCTGAGTGCTGAGTGCTGAGTGCTGAGTGCTGAGTGCTGAGTGCTGAGTGCTGAGTGCTGAGTTTACGGATCATCATTCTCTTCGCGGTTCAGAATTTGGGACTTGGGACTTGGGACATCGAGGATTCACACCGATCCGGCACTCCGCGCACCCAGGCCCAAGCGCGAAAGAGAGCAAGGCCGGAGAACATCGGGCGCGCCGCGGCGGCTATCCATTCTCGCATGCCCCATCGGCCCCGGCGCACCCAACCGACAATCCCGCGATGACCGCGCAGACGCTGTGCGAAGCCCTGGACGCGGCGTGCGGGCGCTGGCCCACGCGCCCGGCGCTCTCGTTCCGCGGCCGCCACACCACCTACGGCGAGCTGGGCCGGCAGGTGGACGCGCTGGCAGCGGCCTACCGGCGCATGGAGATCGCCCGCGGTGACCGCGTGGTGTGCCAGCTGTCCAACCGGCCGGAGCACCTGGTGGCCGCGTTCGCCGCCTGGCGTTGTGGCGCCGTGCACGTGGGCGCGCACCCCCAGCTCACCGCGCGCGAGCTGTCCACCCTGGTGGGGCTCACCGGCGCCGTGCTGCTCGTGCACGAGCCTGCCGGCGACGAGGGCGACCCGCTCGCCACCCTCGCCCGCGACCACCCGCGGCTGCGCCTCTTCCCGGCCGAGGGGGCCGCCGGGGAGGGCTCCGTCGCCGGCGTGCTCGCCGGGGCAGACGCCGGGACGCCGCCCCCGCCCGGGAACGCCGTGGACGGCCCATCGCCCGAAGACGCCGCGGCGCTCTTAGTGACCTCGGGCTCCACGGGAAAGCCGAAGCTCCCCATGGGGTTCCACGGGCGGCTGGCGGCGAGCTGGACGGGGCTGGCGCGCGGGCTGGGGCTGGGCCCGGACGACGTGCACCTGGCGCACCTTCCGCTCGCCCACGGCTTCGGGCTGATGCTGGCCACGGCGGGGCTGCTGGGCGGCGGCCGCGTGCTGCTGGTGGAGCGCTTCTCCCCCGCCGAGGTGCTGGAGAGCGTGGGGCGCGAGGGCGTCACCGTGCTGCACGGCTCGGCCGCCCACTTCCGCCTCCTGCTGGACCGGCTCGACCCCGCGCTCCACGACCTGCGCTCGCTGCGCGTGGGCGTGGCCAGCGCCTCCGCGTTTCCCATCCCGCTCCTGCGCGCCATGCTCCAGGGGCTGGGGATGACGATCATGATGATGTACGGGTCGAGCGAGGGGGTGGGTGTGGCCACCACCGACCCGGACGAGATCCTGATGGGCTCGGTGGGGCGCCCCGAGCCGGGCTCCGTGGCCATCGTGGACGGCCGGCGGCGGCCCGTCGCGGCCGGCGCGCCGGGCGAGATCGCCTTCTCGCGCGCGGTCTTTCCCGTGCGCTACTGGAGCGGCCCGGAGGGCGGGCAGCCGCGCTCCGTCACCCGCGGCTGGTACTACACCGGCGACCTGGGGCGCATCGACCCCGACGGGCGCCTGTTCGTGCTGGGGCGCGTGCAGCACCGCATCAACCGCGGGGGGAGCAAGGTGGACCCCGCCGAGGTGGAGGCCGCGCTCCTGGGCTGCGCGGGAGTGGCCGAGGCCGCGGTGATCGGCACCCCGCACCCCGTGCTGGGCGAGACGGTGTGCGCCATCGTCGTCCCCTCCGCGGGGCCGGCGCCCACGCTAAGCGGCGTGCGCGCGGAGCTGGCGGGCCTGCTGGCGGCGTACAAGCTCCCCGAAGCGCTCCGCATCGTCCCCGCCATCCCCCGCTCGCTCCTGGGAAAGGTGGACGTGGAGCGCCTGCGGGCCGAGGTGCTGGAGACCGCGGGGGCGTGAGCGGGCGAGGGTCCGGAACGACGGACGGCGGGGGCGGGCGTGTCCCTGCGCTGCGCTCCGGGCCGGGCTGCGCGCGCGGTAGGCAACGATACCGCCGTTGCCAACCGCGCCGGGCCACCGCCGCGCCGGGCATCCTGGCGCTCTCACGGCACCGGCGCGGGCGCGGCGGCGTCCCGGCCCTGCGGGCGCGCATCCCTCACGCATCGTGGCCAGTGCAACGGAGGACGCATGCGGGTGGAGCCACTTCCCGGGACGGCGGGCGTCGCCCCGCTCCTGGACGGGTTCGGCGTGTCGTGGTCGGGCGGCGAGCCGGCCGGGATCTGCGCCGGGCACCTGGCGCTGCTGGGCGCCGACCCCGACGCCGCGCCCATCGCCGGCGGTGCCGAAGACGGTGCCGGGGACGAGGTCGGGGTGGCGGGGCGGGTGGCGCTGGCGCCGGAGCCGGGGCGCGCCGGCCCGGGAGAGGGCGAGATCGCGTGCACCATCCACTGGGCACCCCCGGCCAGTGGTGCAGGGCCTTCCCTCCGCGGCGAGGCGGTGCTGCAGGCCGTGTCGGGGCTGATGGAGGTGCACGGGCGCGACCGCGGATCCCCGGCCCGCCTGGGGTTGGATGTGGCCTCGTGCGCCGCGGGGGTGGTGGCCGCGCAGGGGATGCTGGCCGTGCGGCTGGCCGCGCTGCGCGGAACGCCGGTGCGGGCGGTGGAGACGTCGGTGCTCCAGGCCGCGCTGCTCTTCCTGTCGCACCACCTGGCGGTCGCCACCAGCGGCGACCCCTTCCTGGAGCGTTCCGCCGCCGATTTCGCGAACCGCTTTCCGGGGTCGCGCCCCGCGCCTCCCTTCCGCACCGCCGACGGCCACGCGGTGGAGGTGGAGGCGATGAGCCCGCAGGCGTGGTCGGAGCTGTGGGACCGCCTGGGCGCCCCCGCGGGCGAGGTGGACGAGGCGTGGCGGGTCTACGTCTTCCGCTACCTGAGCGGGCGGTGCCTCCTGCCCCCGTCGCTGCACGAGGCCGCGGGGCGGCACACCCTGGCCCAGCTCCGCGCCGCCGCCCGCGCCGCCGAGGTGGAGGTGCGGCCGGTGCGGACCTATGGCGAGGTGCTGGAATCGCCGGAATGGCGCGGCGGGCCGCCGCCGCCCTGGCGCATCGCCGAAACGGGGGGCGCGCGCGGCCGCGGCGCCGTGCGCCGCCCCGAGGCGCGCGCGCCGCTGGCCGGGGTGCGGGTGGTGGACCTCACCACGCGGCTGCAGGGGCCGCTGGCCTCCGGGCTGCTGCGCATGCTGGGCGCGGAGGTGGTGCGCGTGGAGCCGCCGGGGGGCGACGTGGGGCGTGTGGGCCCGGTGCGCTCGCTCCACGCGGCGTACCTGGCCTACAACCGCGGCAAGGAGGTGGTGGAGCTCGACTACACCCGCCCCGAGGGGCGCGCGCGGCTGGTGGAGCTGGCGCGCGGCGCCGATGTGTGGCTGCACAACTGGCGCCCGGGCCGCGCCGAGCGGCTGGGGCTGGACGCCGCCGCGCTGGGCCGCGCGGCGCCCGGGCTGGTGTACGCCCACGCCGCCGGGTGGGGCGACGGCGAGAACGGCGCGCCCGCCGGCGACTTCCTGGTGCAGGCCCACGCCGCCTGCCCCCATGGCCTGACCCCCGCCGGCGAGGCGCCCGCCCCCTCGCGCCTGGCGTTCGTGGACATCCTGGGCGGCCTGGTGGCGTGCGAGGGCGTGCTGGCGGGGCTCTGCCTGCGCGAGCGCACCGGGCGCGGCTGCCGCGTGGACACCGACCTCTTCTCCGGCGCGCTGATGCTGCAGGGCGACGTCCTGCGCGGCGTCGAGACGGGCGACGAGCACGGGCGCCGCGATGGCCGCCCGCTGTGGGGCCCGCTGGCCGCGCCGGTGCCTGCCGCCGACGGGCTGCTGGTGCTGGACGTGGAGGACGGCGACATCCTGCGCCGCGCCGCGCGGGTGTGCGGGGCCGATCCGGAGGGTGACCACGCAGAGGTGGCGGCGCGGGTGACGGGGCGGCTCCGCGCCCGCCCGGCGGCTGAGTGGGAGCGGCTTCTGGCGGGCGCCGGCGTGCCGGCGTGCGCGGTTCGCGAAACGCTGGGCGAGGTGGCGGCGGACCCGCGGGTGGCGCCGCTGCTGGAGGACGGCGGCGGCGGGTGCCGGGTGCCGGCGGCGCCCTGGCGCTTCGACGGGGCGCGGCCGTCGGCCGTGCGGCGCGGCCGGCTGCCGGGGCGCGACCGGCTGGCACAGGTGGTGGGGCGGCTGGGCGCGCAGGCCGAGGCGCTGGGCGCGCTCGCCGCGGCGCTGGAGCTGCGCCTCTCGCACCGCCGCGCCGACCCGGCGGTGGAGACGCGGCTGGCCGAGGTGCTGGAGAGCCTGGGCGCCGCCGACCTCTTCGACGGTGCGCGGGGCGCCGAGCTGGCTCCGTTCGGCGCGCTGGCCCGCGCGCGGCTGCTGCAGGCGGCCGACCTGGCCGCCGACCCGGCCGCGGCGCCCGGGTGGCGCTACACCGACCCGGCCGTGCTGCGGGCGCAGGGCGACGGCTCGGCGGCGTTCGCGCCGGTGCTGCGGCACGCGGTGACCCCGCGGCTGGAGGGGCTCGCGGAGCGGCTGGCCGCCCCCGGCGCCGCCCTCCTCGACGTGGGCGCGGGCGTGGCGGCGCTGACCATCGCGCTCTGCCGCGACTGGCCCCGGCTGCGCGCCGTGGCCATCGACGTGTGGGAGCCCGCGCTCGCGCTGGCGCGGGAGAACGTCGCGGCGGCGGGGATGGACGGGCGGATCGAGCTGCGGCATCAGGATGTGGCCGAACTGGCAGACACCGGCGCGTACGACCTGGTGTGGCTCCCCGCCAGCTTCCTCTCCCCCGAGGTCCTGCGCGCCGCCCTCCCCCGGCTGCACGCCGCCACCCGCCCCGGCGGTTGGGTGGTCCTGAACGCCTTCGGGGGGATGGACGCCCTGACCGCCGCGCTGGCCGACCTGCGCACGGTGCGGTCCGGCGGCACCGTGATCTCGCCCGACGAGGCCGAGGCGCTGCTGGCGTCGGCCGGATTCGCGGGGGTGCGCACCCTGCCGCGCGAGATCCTGCCGCCGGTGGCACTCACCGTGGGGCGCCGCCCACCACTTCCGCCGACGGCGCCCACGCGGTAGATCATCCCCATCCATCCAGTCATCACCCCTGCAAGCGGAGCGGACCGAGCGATGATACCCCCCGGCCAAGTGCGCAAGATCGCGCTGTCGCTGCCCGAGGCGGAAGAAAAGGAGACCTGGGGCGAGGCCACCTTCCGGGTGCGCGACAAGATCTTCACCGTGCTGGGCGAGACGGGGAAGTCGGCGGGCGTGAAGGCGTCGAAGGAAGACCAGGCGCTGCTGATCGCGTCGGACCCGGAGACGTTCTCGGTGTCGGAGTACGTGGGCCGCTTCGGCTGGGTCACCGTCCAACTGGCCCGCGTGGACGCGAAGACGATGGAGGCGCTGATCATCGACGCCTGGCGCCGCACCGCCCCCAAGCGCACGGTCAAGGAGTACGACGCGGGCCAGGGAACCACGTCCGGCGCGGCGGCGGGCGCACCCGCGGCGAAGTCGGCGGCAAAGTCCGGCGCGTCGAAACAGAAGGCCGCCGCACCGAAGGCGGAGAAGACGTCCCCCGCGGCCGCGAAGGCCTCGAAGACCGCAAAAGATTCAAAGACGGGGAAAGACTCGAAGACGGCGAAGGATTCAAAGGCGAAGAAGCCAAAGGGCTCCTGATCCCGGCGTTGTCCTTTTCGAGAGGCTGCCGGACTGATGGAATCGCGGCACTTCGGAGGTGACACTGCCGCAGTGGGATGCCATCTAGCCCATACGCGTGCCGCGGCTTCGTCTCCACGGAGAGGAATCGTGGATTTTCAACCCGGAGGACCAGAGGGATCAGAGAACCAAGGGCTCTCCGCGACCCTGGCCCTCTGGTCCCTCTGGTCCTCTGTGATTGCTGTTCCCGGTGTGTGATACGCGATTCGGCGATTGACTGTGCATTCCACGCGACACGCCGGTCTCGTCATCCTGAGCCCGACCACGCTGCACCTGAGGCGTGCTCCGACAGCGACAGCGCGAAGGATCTATCACGCCTGACGCGCTACGGCCGGGTGTTTTGCATCGGCCGGCTATAGATCCTTCGGCCTGCGACCATTCGCGCATGACGCGAGTTCGGCGTGGCCGGCCTCAGGCTCAGGCAGGTGGCCTGGGTGCGGCATGCACTCAGCACCCAGCACCCAGCACCCAGCACCCAGCACCCAGCACCCAGCACCCAGCACCCAGCACCGATCGACCAGCCGTCCATCCCGCCGAACGGTTCAGGGCTCATCCGCACCGGCTGATGACGACGGGCTCGGCCTGCGCGCGGGCGGCGCGCGGCGCCTGGGAGGTGGCCGCCGGCGGAACGTTGGGGTTCACGCGGAAGAAGTTGTCAGGGTCCCACTCGGCCTTGAGGGTGCCCAGGCGCGACCAGGCGTCGGGTGCGTAGGCGCCGCGGACGCGCTCGGGGCCCTCGTCGGCCTGCAGGTTGATGGCGGCGCCGCCGGCCGAGCAGTGGCGCACCGCCCGCCAGAGCGCGTCGGTCCACGCCACGTGCCGCGCGGGCGAATCGCCGGGCTCCCACATGCAGTGGATCCCCACGGTGTGCGCCGCGTGGCGGAAGCCGAACGCCGTCTCCTGCGCGGGGCGGGCGAACGCGCCCCCCAGCTGGTTGAGCAGGATGATGATGAACGGCGACACGGTGCCCTCGGCCGCGGCGGCCAGCGCGTCGATCGCGGCCGCGTCGAGCCCGCGCAGGAACTCGCCGGTGCCGTGGTGGTGCAGCCCATCGGGCGGGGCGTGGTGCTCCAGCTTCACGTAGCGCATCGGGCGGATCAGGTCGGCGATCGGCGGGCCGAACTCCTTTACCGGGCGCAGCCAGCGGTCGGCGTGCTCGTGCGCGCCGAACCAGGCGGCGCAGAACATCACCATCGGCCGCCCGCGCAGCGCCTCGGGGACGAAGCGCGCCGGAGGAGCGGTGATCAGGAACAGCCCCAGGCGCAACTCGTCGGGCGCGCGCTCGCACAGCCCGGCGTACAGCGCGATCGCCTCGCGGGCGCGCTCGAGCGGGTGGATGGCGATTCCGCCCACGATCCGGTCGACCGGGTGCAGCCGGTACTCGAGCGAGGTGACGATCCCGAAGTTCCCGCCTCCGCCGCGCAGCCCCCAGAACAGCTCCGGGTTCTCGTCGGCCGACGCGCGCACGATCTCGCCCCCGGCGGTGACCAACTCGGCGGAGAGGAGGTTGTCGCAGGCGGCGCCGCACACGCGGTGCAGCCACCCCATCCCGCCGCCCAGCGTCATTCCCGCGATCCCCACGGTGGAGATGTCGGCGCCGGTGGTGGCCAGCCCGCACGCGGCGGCCGCGCGTCCCAGCTCGCCCCAGGTGAGGCCGGGCTGCGCCGCGGCCGTGCGCCTTCCGCCCAGCACCCGCACCGCCTTCATGGGCGACAGGTCGATCATCACCGCGCCGTCGCGCACCCCATAGCCGGCAAAGCTGTGCCCGCCGCCGCGCACCGTGGCCGGAAGGCCGTGCTCGCGCGCGAAGCGAACCGCCGCGGCCACGTCGGCCGCCGTGGTGCAGCGGGCGATCAGCGACGGGCGCTGGTCCACGGCCGGGTTCCACACCCGGCGGGCGGCGTCGTACCCGGTGTCGCCGGGCGCCAGCACCTCCCCGGCGAACCAGCGGCGCAACGCCTGGGTGGCCACCGGCGCCTCCGTTCGCCCGGGAGCCGGCGGCGCGAGCGGTTCGATCGTCGTTGCCATGCGTCTTCCTTTGCCAGCATCACCGGCATCTGAGGTCGATGCTCGAAAGTGCTGAGGGCTGGGTGGTGGGTGCTGGGTGCTGGGTGCTGGGTGCTGAGTGCTGAGTGCTGAGTGCTGAGTGCTGAGTGCTGAGTGCTGAGTGCTGAGTGCTGGGTGCTGAGTGCTGGGTGCTGGGTGCTGAGTGCTGATACCGGATGCGGAGGTTCGCCGGCTCCGCACCGGCGGCTGAAGCCGCAGCAACAACTACGAAAAGCCTCGCAAACTACGCGAGGCTTCACCGGTTCGGTGGCAGCATCGCGGCTTGATCCCCCACAAGGTATTCACGCCGCTTTCATTCTCCGGGTTCGGCGCGGTGGCGACTCTCAGGATGTCATGTCCGGGTGGGTGCGGAACCAATCACGCGATCTGGTATTACTCGCATCCCAGCACCCAGCACCCAGCACCCGTCAGTTCTGGATGCGCTTGAAGTCTTCGGCCAGCTCGCAGCCGCCGCGCTCGCCCGACATCTTCATCCACCAGCGCACCCACGGCGGCACCTGGCCGTCGGCGTCCATCTGGCTGCGGTGGCAGCGCAGCGCCTCCAGCTTCTTCTCCATGAAAGGCGCCGCGTCCACCACGTGGTTGGGGCGCTCGTATCCGGGCACCCACACCTCGGGCACGCGGTGCGGCTCCAGGCCGGCGGCCTGCAGCTCGGGGGTCAGGCGCGGGTTGGAGGCGGTGGGGAACACGGCGGCGAGCGTGGCCTCGCCCACCGCCATGTGGTCGGGGTGGCTGGCCTGCATGGGAATGTCGAGCACGCGCCGCGGGTAGTGCGTGAGCACCAGGTCGGGTCGGAAGCGCCGGATCTGGCCGGCGATGGCGGTGCGCAGCTCCAGCGTGGGCTCCACCCGCCCGTCCACGAAGTCCAGGAACACCACGTCGCGCACGCCCAGCACGGCGGCCGCGGCGCGCTGCTCGTCCTGGCGCATGCCGCGCACCTCGTCGCGCGAACGCTCGGGGTCGCGCCCGTAGTTGGACCCGTCGCTGACGATCACGTAGGCGACCTCGGCGCCGTCGTGGACCATCCGCGCCACCGTGGCGCCGAACAGGAACTCGGGGTCGTCGGGGTGCGCCGCCACCACCAGCACCCGTCCGGGCGTGGCCGGCGCCGCCGCCGGGCGGCCGTTGCCGTTTCCGCCGCCGTTGGTGTCGCCGGCCATGGGCATCCCTCCGCGAACAAGGTGAGGGCCGCCGCGCGCCCGCGCCGCGGCGTCCAGATCCGGGGCCATCGGCCCGGCCCGCGCCTTCCCGCGCGGATCCCGGCGTCAGGCCAGCAGCCCGCGGAACCGTTCCATCCGCTCCTCCGACAGCGGCACCGTCAGCCGCAGCACCTGCGGGTCGGGGGGTGGGAAGACGGGGGCGAGCGCGGGGCGCAGCGCGAACACCCCGCGCCCCTCCAGCCACCGCGACGCGGCGCCGCCGGGGTCGCGCACCCCCAGCCACGGCAGCTCGGGCGGGCCGGGGAGCAGCGCGAGCCCGGCCGCTTCCAGGGTGCCGGCGGCCAGCGGCTTCATGACCGCGGTCACCTGTCGCAGCCGCGCGAACACGTCGCCGGCGGCCAGCAGCGCCAGCGCGGCGCGCAGCGCCAGCGGGCCCACCTGCAGGGGCGGCACCAGCTCGCGCACCTCCAGCGCTACCCCGCGCGACGCCACCGCGAAGCCGGCGCGCAGCCCGCCCCACGAGTACGCCTTGGTGAAGCCGCGCAGCACCACCAGGTTGTCGCAGCGCCCCGCCAGCCGCGCGGCGCTGGCGTGCGGCCCCAGGTACGGGGCGGGGCTCTCGTCCACCACCACCACCGCGCCCACCCGCGCGGCGGCGCGCGCCAGGGCCTCCACCTCGGCCAGCGAGGGGGTCGCGCCCACGAAGTCTGGACGGTCCAGGTGCACCAGCGCGGGGTGCTCGGCCGCCACCCGGGCGGCCAGCCCCGCCGCGGGGCCGGGCACCAGGCGCACCTCGCTCCCGCCGCGCAGCGCCCACGCCTCCAGGTCGGGGTGCACCAGCTCGGGCGCCAGCACCAGGCCGCCGTCGGCCAGCGCGGCCAGCGCGTGCAGCAGCGCGCTCACGCCCGCGCCGAAGGTCACCTGCCCCGGTTCCAGGGGCACCTCGAAGAAGCGCGACAGCGCCGGGGCCGCGCGCTCGCCGCCGTAGGGGTCGTCCACCGCGTACTCCTCCACCACCCGGGCGCCGGCGCGCTCCTCGCCGCGGATGACCCGCTCCCACACCGCCATGGGCGAGGGGTCGAGGAGCGCGGCCTCGTCGCTGGCGTAGCGCAGGTCCAGGCGCACCCCGGGGGGCGTGCCCCACCCCGCCACCGCCAGCGCCCCGGGCGGTGCGGCCAGCGCGTGCACCGCCGGGGGCCGGCCGTCGGGGGCGCTGACGGCAAAACCCGCCTCGCGCAGGCGCGCGACGGCCGCGGATGAGAGGGGCGCGGGGCCCAGCTCCAGCGCCTGGCCGGGAGCCATCCGGCGCCGCAGCCGCCGCAGCCGGCGCCGCAGCCGGGGCGCGTCGTCGCTGGCGCCGGGGCCGCGCAGGGCGTCGGTGGCCGCGGCGTCGGCCAGGGGCGGCGGGGCGGGGTAGGGCGGCGGGTCGGCGAGCGCGGCGGCGCCGGGCGAGTCGCTCATGGCCGGCGCGCGCTCAGGGGTGCGCGGCGGCCGGCCGCTCCGCGCCGCCGCCC
>DASSJS010000380.1:0-32860 GCA_035691085.1 Longimicrobium sp. | reverse complement strand
GCTCCTTTCCAAGCTTCGACACTGGATCTCTCCGCGCCTGAGTCGGCGCGGAGTCTGCCGCCGATTTGCGGCAGTTTCAAACTCCTCCAGTGCGTAAAACTTGGTGTCCCCTGACAGGCAGTTTACTGCCGGCTCCTACATGGTTAAGGCGCGGCACGCGCCGGGTGCCAGTTCCGGCACCGCAACCTTCGTCGACCGGTCGGGCCGTGAGGTGGGGCGTAGCGCCCTGACGATCCGGAGCTGGCGCGAGGCCGCCGAGCAGTTTCCACCGCTCTATCCGGACTCGAATCCACAGGAGATTCCGCGAGTCACGAGCGGTCACTGGACGTTTAGCCTGAAGTACGGGCAGAAGTGGGTGGTCGATTGCGCCGGGTGGATCCCGTACCGCGTGATCTGGTACGGTGAACCCGACTAGGCAAAATTGCTAGGTTTCTCGGTGCTGGATGGGCACCGCTGCACTCGCTCCGGCGCCTGTGCGTTCTCAGGAGAGATCGACACCACGCCCGCTGCAGCGCCCCGCGAACCTCGCCATTGTCCAAGGAGAGGGCATATGCGCAGGCCCAAGTATCCTGACTCGCGCGCGGGCGCCCTAACAATCGGTTGCAGGGGATGCGGGGCCGACCACGATTTCGCGGGACGAAAGTCTTGCGCGCCGGCCCCGCACCCCTGACCCTTGGCCGTTAGGCCGCTGGGCAAGCATCGCGGCGGCCGCAGTTGATCGTTCCGGCGCTACGCCACATCCAACCTTTCATCCATCATCCATCGATGCGCCCGCTTAAGCTTTCCCTCGTGTTCATGTTCGTTGGAATCTCCCCGGTAACCATCCATGCGCAGGCGATGTCCCCACGCACAGTGGCCGTGCAGATCACCGACTCCATCATGATTCCGCCGGCATCGCGCAGAGCCTTGATCACCGCCATTACAAGCGCACTGTCCGATGGATTCTGCGAGGATGCCGACTTCGGCGCGCAACCGGTTGATCTCAACGCCGACACGACGCCCGAAGTGCAGGTCGAAGCGGTCGGGCCGTGCTACAACAGCGTTTCGGGCGGGATGAGTTGGGTGTTCATCCGCGACTCGGCAACGGGTGCGTGGCGGGAGAATTTCGGATTCACCGGCGGGTTGGTCGCGCTTCCGTCACGATCGGGCGGCTTTGTAGACGTAATGGTTGCCATGGCAGGGAGCGAAACGCCCGTTTGGCGGTGGAATGGCTCGGCATATTCGCTGTATTGCCGCGTTCCGGCCCTTCCCAGCGGTCGGAACAGCTGCCCTTGGACGATCCCGCGCAATCCCACGGCGGACGGCCTTCCGAGCTTCAGCGCGGGAACTCCATCCCTACCCTCACCGGGACGTGCTGCACAAGAAGGACAACGTGACATGGCTCGGCGTCTCGCCTGTACTGCACCGGCGGGATCTCTCGGCAGAGCAGCAATTTGCCCGAACCTTCAAAGGTGGTTTGTGCTAATGGCGCGGAACGTGTGCTCTGGCCGGATAGGGGATTTCTACGGAGCACACCTTGATGAACTGAATGCTCAAGCCACGGACGACAATATAGAGTCTTGGGCTGACATGGAGACACGGTTCTTCCAGCAGGAGGAAGGCTGGACTGAATTTTGTGGGGGCGTCTTTTCACGGGACCGTAGGGTAAAATGGATGAAAAGCGCACGCGACAGTCACTGAGGTGTGTTAACATACTGGTGGTGATCAACTCGCTCTCGAACGCGGCCTAACAATCGGCTGCAGCGGATGCGGGGCCGTGCATGCATTCGGCGCGATCAGAGAATTGCGCGCCGGCCCCGCACCCCTGACCCTTGTGTCGTTCTATGAGAGCGATTGTCAAGGACGCACTCCCCCATTGCTGATTGCGCGCTTTCTTCCTTTGCAATCAGCCCCACCTCACTCGCCGAAGCGCGCGAGACTTTGGGGTGCACCGAGTCCTTCGGAGCAGTCTTCCTCCGCATTCGTCACCTCCAGCTTGGGCTCCTGGTCCGACGTGGGCATTCGGCAAGCGCTCGGGCCGCACGGGGGCGGACCACGGTTCTATCTGAGACTCGGCTGCCGTAGAGCCGGCCTGACGCTTTTTCGGGTCCTGCGAGGGGGCCTGGAGTTAGGCGAGTGCCTCGGCAGACTTGGCCGGGCGAACGACTCAAATGAGACTGCCCCTCGCGAGTCCCTTGCCCCGGACGTTTGGAGCCTCGGGCGGAGGTCACGTGACCCGCACCGCCTGCTCGCTCCGCCGGGCGCTATGCCGCCTGCATCGTCAGCTTCCTCGCATCGTACGGTTCTCCCTTCTTCCACAGCCTCAGCACGACCGCCGCGAGCTTGCGCGCCAGGGTGACGCGTGCCAGCTCCTCGCGCATGCCGCGCGCGACCATCCCGTCGTAGAAGTCCTTCAGCGGGCCGGGACGTGCGATGGCGGCGTTCGCCGCACCCTTGAACACGTTCTTCAGCACGCGGTTGTGGTTGCGGTTCAGCCCACGCGTCATCGGCTGGCGCCGCCGTCGCACGGGCCGGCCCTCCACGATCGTGTAGTCTCCGCTCGAGTGCGTCACCACCGCCAGCCCCGCGTAGGCCCACAGGTTCCGCTTGGTGCGGAAGCGCCAGGGCGTCTGCATCGTCGCCAGCAGCTGCGCCACCCGCACCGGACCCAGGAAGGGGATCGTGCACAGCAGCTCGTACGCGGGATCCTTGCGCGCCGTGGCGATCATGGCCCCCTTCGCCCGGCGCCGGAGCTCGCGCAGCAGGTCGAGCTCGGCGGCGAGCGTGTCCGCACGGAAGCGGCATCCGCGGTCCCGGGGCCGCGGGACGCCTGCTACCCGCGAGGGCCTGCGATGGCCGGCCTGGTTGACGAAGGTGGGATGAAAACTGTAGTTTACCCGCGTATTCCTTACCTTCCCTCTGTCCCCCTCCCATGACCAAGTTCTGCGTCGGCCTCCTCGCGGCGGCTGCGCTCGTCGCGGGCGCCAGCCCCGTGTGCGCACAGGCGGACTCCGCGTTGGCCGTCACCCGTGCGGGTACCAGCCTTTTCCGCGTGAACGTCGACGGCAACGTCGGCATCGGCGAGAGCAGCCCGAGCCAGCGCCTCACGGTGAAGGGCGGGGTCAGGGCCGATTCCGCGACGCTCGGACGGGTCCGCTTCCCGGACGGCAGCAAGGTGGAGAGCATGCGGATCACCCCGGTGGCCGTGACCTTCTCGGCCGGCTGGGCGAATCAGGGGGGAGGCTGGGCCCCGGCCCGGTACTACCTCGACCCAGCGGGCGTGGTGCACCTGACGGGCCGGATGCGCTACACCGGGACGGGCGGATCCGGGATCACCCTCTTCGTGCTCCCCGCCGGCTACCGCCCCTCGGGTACGCTCACGCTCTCCGTGCCCGCGGCGAGCGGCTACGGCTACCTGCTCATTTACGCCGACGGCAGCGTCAAAGCCGACGGACTGGTGAACGGCACGGGCGTAAGCCTGGATGGCGCCACCTTCCTCGCGGAACAGTAGGCGGCAGCGAATGAACCTGGTGTCCGGCGGCTAACTCCGTCGCATGGCTCGCGCCGGGCATCCGTGCGTACGGCGCGCAGCAGGCTTCCGCTCCGTCCCACCGCGCGGCACCCTTCCGGCGCAAGGCTCGCGTAGCGGACATCTGCGCGGGGGCAAGCGCGGTACTCCCGGCTCCCGCGCCGCCGAACCAGGAGCTCCGCCAGCTGAGCGGAGTCCACCGGGTCGCCCTTGTTCCCCTGCCGCGGCGCGCCCCGCCGGTCGCAGACCACCACGCGCGCCACCCGCCGCGAGAGGAGATCGTGCAGCCACTGCGCCTGCGTGCCTCCCTCGAAGGCGACGTGCACCGCGCCGCGCATCCCGGCGAAGAACTCCAGCAGCGCCCCTTCCGCGGTCGGCAGCACGCTGCGCGCGATGATCTTCCCGCCCGAATCCCGCACCGTCGCCACCGTGGTTGCCTGGCGCACGTCGAGACCTACATACTTGGTCGAGCTTCTCATCAAGGCCGCTCCCTGCTGCGGTTCACGCTTGGTTCGCGACCGCGGGCTCGCAGCAGGGGGCGTGCTCTCAACATGCGTTAGGCGGCTGGGCGGATATGTCGGCAGACCTCCCTTCCCGTATTCCTCATGCTTTCAGACGGACTCGACCGCCTCACGGGAACGTTTTCCGCAGACCGACAATTCTGTGATGCGTTAGCCACTACGCACGGAGACGGATTAGGTCGTCTGCTTGTCTATCGACGATGGGCAGCGGCCTTTGCGACGACCATGCAGGAGGATCTGCTTGGCGCAGTCAAGGCTCACTTTCCAGAAGGCACCACTCATGATGCGGGCTTTTGGACAACAGCGCTGACGGCCTCCATTCACCGAGATATCTCGCTTGTACCCTACCTCGCCATCAGAGGGGTGGGTAGCGACGCAGGACTGGTGGTGCGGCGGAGCCTTGAGCATTCCGGAGTACTCGCGCACCTTTGGACCGTCCCGGCAAAGGCGGCCTTCCTCAAGGACCCTGAGTCCGGTGCGTTCAAGAATGCGTTCGTAAGAGAGACTGATGCCAGACGAGCCGATGAGTTGAAGGCAACTGGGATCCAGAAGCGCTTCGAGCATTGTTATCTCGCGAGCCCCGCCTCGCAGCTATATCGGCTTCTGAGTGCCTACACTATTCACGGTGGCTCACCGGCACAGTTGGCGAACTCAGTGTACGTGCCCAGCGGCCCGTCATGTCTGTTCCTGCTGCGCCCGGACCCGTCCGACGAGCATGTCGAGCGGACCCTCCGCATCTTGGGCGACGCGACGGAGCTTCTCTGTGTGGAGCTCTGCGCGCTGATTCGACTAATCGCGCGCGAGTATCGCGCAGCTTCGGCCCGTTCAGGCGAGGGGGTTCGTTTCGTTTCGGAGATCATTGATCCGTCAACTGGAAGACTCAAGGACGCCATCCAGTCTACGAAAGCCGATCTCGGATGGACGTGATCAACTCACGCCGCCTGACAATCGGCTGAAGCGGATGCGGGGCCGTCCATGATTTCGGGCGGGACGAGAATCTTGCGCGCCCGCCTGCACCCCCGCCCGTTGTGTCGTTGGGCCGCTGAAAGCATCGCGGTAGCCGCGGGGTGATCTGATCCGGGAGGCACCATGGCAGTGGATCCGAGTGATACGGTTTCGGTGCACACGGCCCGGGCGCGGGGCATCGCGGCCGTCCACGCCCGGCTCGCGGCGGAGCGCGTCCCCACGGCGTTCGCGGCGTTCCTGGATCAGGTCTATGCGGCGGCGCGCGATGGCGCGGTCGCCGTGGATGGCCAGAACATCTTCCTGTACCGCGACGGGGCGGACGGTGAGGTGGAGGTCGAGTTCGGCGTTGGAGTTGCCGCCCCGTTCCGGACGGCTGGCCCGGTGCGATACGTCGAACTCCCCACAGGACCGGTCGCGACGGCGACGCACGGGGGCGACTATGGCCGCCTCGGCGAGACACACGCGGCGGTAATCACGTGGTGCCGCGCGCACGGGCACACGCTCGCGGGCCCGCGCTGGGAGGTTTATGGGCACTGGAATCCCGGTGAGGCGCAGCCCCGGACGGATGTGTTCTATCTCCTGGCCGCGTAGGACGCGCCACCCCTGATCCCTGGTGCGTCAGGGCGGCTCTCACCCTCACACCCGTTCGAGCCATGGCGGAGACCAAGACGAAGCCGACATCGGTCAGCCCCGATGCGTACATCGCGGCGATCGCGGATCCTGATCGCCGCCAGGACTGCGCGGCGTTGGCCCGGCTGATGGCGGAGGCCTCGGGACAGGCAGCCAGGATGTGGGGGCCGTCGATCGTCGGCTTCGGAACGCATCGATACGCGCTCGCCGGCGGGAAAGAGGGTGAGATCTGCGCCGTCGGGTTTTCGTCGAGGAAGGGCGACATCTCCGTCTACGGTGTTGCCGGGCCGGAAGCCGACCCGGCGCTGCTCGATGCATTGGGTAAGCACAAGCGCGGGAAGGGGTGCCTGTACGTTCGGCGGCTGGCCGATGTCGACCTCGAGGTGCTCACGCAGCTGGTTGGCGCGGCGATCAGGAAGAAGCTCAGATAGGGGTTCTGCTCCGACGTGGTGCGTTTGGACGTTGGGCAGAGGCCGCGGCAGCGCGGGTGCGACCGTACGCCGGAGCGACCGCTCCTCCCGGGCGGCAAGAGGTTACGCTGATGTTGGGTTCGAAGCCGCGTTACTCACCGATTGAGTTCCTGATGCGTTTACCTTTTTACGTGCTCTGCGGTGCCGCGACCGGCCTCGCCGCGCTCCTCCTGGCGGGCGTCGGCTGCGCTCGCCAAGCGAGCCGTCGCCCCTCTCCCGCCGCCACGCCCGTGGCGGCCGCGCTCACCGCCGTGGCCGCCGGGGGCGAGATTCCGGCGGATCTGGTCGTTACCTACGACGACATGCATGGGCTGTGGGGCGGCACGACCATCACGCTCTCCGGCAACGGGGACTACCGGCTGGACGAGATGAACCCGTCCGCCCGCCAGCACCGGTCGCTCCGCGGGCGCGTTCCGGAGGCGGATGTCCGTGCGTTGGCGGCGCTCCTGGCCGAGGCCGAAGTGTGGCGCCAGGTGACCCCGCCGCGCATGCCCGTCCCGGACGAGAGCCGCGCCTATCTGCGGGTGCGCGCCGCCGGCGGGGAGGTCACCATCTGGGAGTGGTACAACGAGATGCCTCGCAACGGGCGCATCAGCCGGGTGCGCGACCGCATGTCCACGCTGGGCCGCAACTTCCCGGATGCCCTCGCGCCGCCGGCACCCCCCGGCTGAGGCGCGGGCCTCCCGTATCGTCAGACCACTGGACGAACATCGCGGCGAGCCGCGGGCTACCCTTCCCCGCGGTTGCGCCGGTTCGTGTCCTGGCCGATCGTTCCGGAGCGGATTTCCATTCGTGTCGTTCGACGGCTAAGGAGACCATGGCCTGGGTCAACTATCGGAAAATCCTGGGGCGGTTCGGCCACATCGACGCTGAGTTCGTACGCGCCTCCACGGCCCTCACCCCGGAGGGTGGAACCGCCGAGGTGGTCGTTCGCTTCTATCCATGGTGGGAACACCCCCTCTATCTCGCCGCACGGGAGCGTGGCGAGCCATGGGGGTTCTCCTCCCGCGGCGAAGGTGTCCGCGACGTGACGGTGCGGGCGATCCAGCCGAGTGTCGTCCGTGTCTCGCAACGCCAGAGCGTGACTGCATTGGGCTTCACCGACTCGCATCCAATCCTACGGGACTCCGGATTCCCGACCACGATCTACGTAAACGAAGCATTCGACCCCGAGCGGCTGCTGGACCAGCTCCTGGGGATGCGACTGCCGTTCGTCTCCCGGAAAGACCTGTTGCCCTACGTGGATTCCAGGGCCACCCCGGTCCCACGCGCGGTCTCGGTCCCCACTCAGTTGCACCGGCCGTTCATCGAGGCGTTCGAACGTCTTGGCGTTCAGGTGTTCGCCCCGGAGCCGCGTGGCACCGTCCCTCGTGCGTCGGTCTTCCTGATGGACGGCGAGGACTACATCGTGGCGGATGATTTCGAGGTGTTCGTCCCCGAATTCACCCACGATGCGGCGTGGTTCACGCCCCAGGCGCCCAGTGCCTTTCCCTGAGCCGCAGATGCCCGACAACTCCTGGCGCGTCCTTGGCTATGACCGCTTCGCGCGGGAGGAGTACCTCATCGGCGAGTTCCCCTCGCGGGCGCTGGCGGAGGCCGCCGCCCGCGAGGCGGAGCACCGGCACGAGCGCACCCAGGACGAATCCCTGCGCGACGACGTCTGGATCGTGGCCCCCGAGCCCGCCGCCGGTCACGCGCCGCACGAAGGCTGCAGCACCTGCGGGATGCTGGGTGAGCGGGAGCACGGCTTCCAGAAGATCGGCCGTGAAGAGGAGGCGACCCACCTCCCGCCGTCCGTCTCGCAGCTGCGCGTGGTGCGCGATCTCGCGCCCGGCTCCGGCGGCACGCTGCAGCTCCTCCAGTGCCCGGACTGCTCGACGTATTATCTGCTCCGCGAGGCGCACGAATTCCTCTATGGCGGCAGCGAGGAGGAGCAGGAGCTGACCCGCCTGAGCGGCGCCGCGGCCGCGGAGTACCTGCAGCCGCCTCCATCCAGCGGCTGAGCCGGGCGCGCGCCGCGCCTGACAGTGTGCCGCGGCGGATGCGGCGCCGTCCATGCTTTCGGCGGACGAAAGGTTTGCGCGCCGGCCCGCACTTTCCTCGGCAAGGTGCTGCTCATCACACGTTCTTGATGGAGGCTCGACGTGCCGATCTTCAGCTTCCATTTGGCGAAGGCGACCATCGCGACAGCGGCCACGGCCCTGCTTCGGCCGCCCGCCACGAACCGTGTGACGGGCCTGCGCCGGGTGGAGTGCATGATGGTGATGGTGCTCGGGTCATCCATCGTTTCATCAGCGCGTTTCCAGTCGCGGAAACTCGCCGTCTTCGCATCCTGGGATAACGAGCAGGCAATCGACCGATTCCTGATCGATCACCCCTTGGGGCGCACCCTTGCCACTGGATGGCACGTGCGGATGGAGTTCCTGCGCCGATGGGGCCGCGTCTCCGGCTTCGACGACTTACCCGCAAACGTCGGCCACGAGGACGCGGCCGCGCCGGTCGTTGCCGTAACGCTCGCGCGGCTGAAACTCCCGGAGGTCCCTCGCTTCATCCGGTGGGGCAAGCCGGTGGAGGAGTTCGTGCGTGACCACCCCGCCACCACGTTGGCGCTTGCGGCGATGCGGCCTCCTCGTACCGTCAGCACGTTCTCCGTATGGCGCTCGCTAGGGGAGATGACCGACATGGTCCGAGGCCTGGACTCCGTCCCGGGTGCCCATCGCCACGCTGCTGCCATGGTGGAGCGGAATCGCAGGGACTTTCACCACCAGTTCACCACCCTCCGTTTCCGGCCTCTGTCCGAACATGGGTCCTGGGGCGGTCGCGCCGACATCGTGCCGAGGTCAATCCCCGCGTGACGGCGCCACTTGCAGGTCTCTCCTGTATCCGCCTCCGGTTTCCTCTCAGCCTCTTTGCCCCCACGGTTTCCTTGCGTTTCGGATGAGGGCTGAGCATGTTCCGCGGCCGGTCATCTCGACCGGCGGTGCCACTTTCACCCATCTTTTGGAGGAAAGATCATGAGAAAGCTGCGGCTGGAACTGGACGCGCTGGAGGTGGACTCCTTCCAGACGTCTTGGCTGGACAGCTGGGAAGGCACCGTACACGGCGAGCAGGACAAGGTCTCGGGTGGCGGCGCCACCCAGTGCGGCGGCGTTCAGACGTGCGGCGCCGGCTGCCAGGTCTCGGGCGGCGGTGCCACGCAGTGCGGCGGCGTGCAGACGTGCGGCGAAGGCTGCCAGGTCTCGGCCGGCGGGGCCACGCAGTGCGGCGGTGTCCAGACGTGCGGCGCCGGCTGTAAGGCGTGATTCGAACGCCCCGCCCGGCCACAGCCGGGCGGGGCGGTAGCAACCACCGCAATTCACGCGAAGACGCGGAGGAACGGAGAACTGTGCCCGCGCGCGGTTCTCCGTTTTCCGCGCACGGCCGGATGATCGGCCGGCGCCGCGCTCCACACGGCGGCTGAAATCGGCCGTTCGGATACCCTCGACTGCCTTGAGCACTCACCTGTCCTTCGCACCGATGCGCGCTCTCCTCTTGCCGTTGCTCGCGGCTCTCCTGACCCTCCCCTCCGCCGCGAAGGCACAGTCCACCACGCATCAGGCGCTCCCCGCGCTCGCGGGCACCTGGCGAGGCACGTCGCTGTGCACGGCCGCCGGGCGGCCCGCGTGCCACGATGAGGTGGTCGTCTACCACGTCCGCCGGGCCGGAACGCCCGCGCGGGGCGCGCCAGAGCGCCTCGAGTGGATCATGAACAAGGTGGTGGGTGGCAAGGAAGAGGAGATGGGCGTGCTCCTTTGCCACGCCGCGCCGGATGGCGGGGTGGCCTGCCCCATGCGCGAGTGGACGTGGACGTTCCGGGTGCAGGGAGCCAGCGTGCGGGGCACCCTCACGAACGCCGCGGGGGTTGTGTGGCGGAACATCCTCGTCACGCGGGCGGGGCGATAACCGCGCCTGGCGGCGTTGTGCGGGTGAACAGGCGCAACCGTGCAACCGGGCACCATGTCTGACATCCACACGCTCGTGCTGGTGGAGGGGGATAGCGATGCTGCCGCCGTGCGTGCGCTAGCCAGCCTCTTCGGTCGCGATCTGGATCCAGGTTCCATCCGGATTTGCGCGGCTGGTGGCGTGACGAACTTCTCGCAGGTGCTCTCCGAGTTTGTTCGCGCACATCCGCGTGCAAGCTTCTGCGGCCTGTACGACATCGCCGAGGAGCGGCACGTTCGCCGTGCGCTCACCAGGGCCGCCGTTCCGAGCGCCGCCCACGAACCTCTCGAGTCATTCGGATTCTTCGCGTGCGTGGCCGACCTCGAGGACGAGCTCATCCGTGCCCTGGGAGCCGAAGCCGTGCAGCAGGTGATCGAGGCACAGGACGAGCTCGCCTCGTTCCGGCGGTTCCAGGCGATGCCGCATCACCGTCTTACGCCGGTGGGCCAACAGCTGCGCCGGTTCCTGGGTACGCGAGCTACGCGCAAGATCCGGTCTGCACGGCATCTGGTTGAACGCCTGGACGTGGACCGCCTCCCGCGGCCATTGATGCAACTGGCGGCCAGGCTGTTCGACGGTCCCTGAATGGATTCCGGGCTCCTCCATCGAAACGACGGTTCCTGGAGTCGTCCGCACCCCCTGCCTCCACCCACGGCGCTGACCGATGGACGAACGCTCGCGGGACCGCGGTCTCGATCTCATCCCCTGGCCGGGCCTCCAACGGCCGTAGGGCGGACGATGCCACGAGATGAATTCGGCTGCGGGCGCTGCTGGCCCGGCTCGGCCGACGCCGCGCGCGAGGTGAGCCTCACGCTGGAGCCTGAAGTCGAGCTCATCGACGAGTCGCACTTCCGCGTCGTGATCCGCAGGTGCCCGGCGTGCGCGCAGCAGTTCCTGTCGGTGTTCGCGGAGACGATCGATTGGGCGAACGGGGAGGACCCGCAATACCGGGCCTGGCTGCCGGTGACGGCGGCGGAGGCCGCCGGCCTCGTGCGCCAGGGGCGGGGCGTGGACGAGGCGACGCTGAACGCGCTCGGGCCCGGCAGGCGATGCCTCCGCCACGACCACGGCGCCGCCGAGCCGCCGCGGTCGTACTGGGCGGCCGGCATGTCGGTGCCCCCGCACGACTAGCGGAACGCCGCCGCCGAACGGAACCGCCGCGTGGGACGAAGCCGCGCGACGGCCGGGTGCCTCATGCCCGATCCGGCTGAAGGGTTGATGTGAGGCACGGACTCACGTTCAGCCGCGGCTCTAGATCCTTCGGCCTGTAAAATATTACGTGGCAACTAGTTACTGCGTGCTCGGCCTCAGGATGACAGTCACCGGGCGTGGTCGGAAAGGCAACTGATCACCCGGACCCGGCATCAGTCGATCGGCTTGAGGTTGGCGATGATCCGGGCGCGCTCGGGCTCCAGGAAGGGCGGGAGGACGACCTTTTCGCCCAGCGTCTCCATGTCTTCATCGACCGCGAAGCCGGGTCCGTCGGTGGCGATCTCGAAGAGGATGCCGTTGGGCTCGCGGAAGTACAGGCTGCGGAAGTAATAGCGGTCGATCTCGCCGCTGTTGGGGACGCGCATCTCGTTCAGCCGCGCGGCCCAGGCGTGGTAGCCCGCCTCGTCGGGGGTGCGGAAGGCCACGTGGTGCACGGCGCCCGCGCCCTGCCGCGCCACCGGCAGGTCGGGCTGCACCGCCACGTGCAACTCGGCATGCGGGCCGCCCGCGGCCATCTCGTACACGTGCACGTTGGGCTGCGCGCTGTCGTGCGCGTAGCTGCGCGCGTGGCGCATGTTCAGCACCTTCGTGAGCACGCGGTCGGTCTGCGAGATGCTGGGCACGCTCATCACGATGGGGCCCAGCCCGCGGACCTGGTGCTCGGCGGGCACGGGGCTGCGGTCCCACGGCACCGGCGGGTCGCCCGCGCCGCCGTCGTCGATCAGCGCCAGCCGCTGCCCCTCGGGGTCCTCGAAGTCGAGCACGGCGCGCCCGTCCCGCTCGCGCACGCCGGCGTGCGTCACCCCGTGCTCGGACAGACGGCCCGCCCACCAGTCGAGCGAGGCACGGCCGTTCACGCGCAGGTGGGTGCGGGTGATGGCGTGCGTGCCGCGGCGCTCGGGCGGCACCGGCCAGTCGAAGAAGGTGAGGTCGTTCCCCGGGCTCCCCACCGCGTCGGAATAGAAGAGGTGATAGGCGCTCACGTCGTCCTGGTTGACGCTGCGCTTCACCAGCCGCATCCCCATCACCTGCGTGTAGAAGCGGTAGTTGTCGCGGATCTTCGCCGAGATGGCGGTGAGGTGATGGATGCCGGTGAGGTCCATGGTGTCTCCGTCCGTTCCAGAACCGATCGTCGTTGTGGAGGAATGCGACTGAAGTCGCGGCTACAACGGCACGCAGTCCGCCTTCGCGGACTTCAACCGCCGGGATGCAACGACAACGCCGCGGGGTTGAACCGATGCCGCGTCACGCTCGCCTCCGATTCGATGAATATGGGATACATCCGCCGCACCCTGGCGCGCCATCCGGCCACGCGGAATCGTTCCATGCGCAGCCGGTTGCAGGGTATGCCGACCGTCCCTCCCTGCGGTTCGGGGAAGAGACAGCTCAGGCGCCAGGGAGAGGGCTGGCGGCGCGGCCCCGCGCACATGAGGTTGGGGGACGTTCCGAACTCGGGTCATCGCCCAACCCTGGAGAGCTGGATTTGGACGCGCGGTTCGTTTTGGCGGGCGGGAAGCGGCTGGAATACCTGTGGATCGGCCCGGCGCCGGGCGACGCGCCGACGATCGTCTTCCTCCACGAGGGGCTGGGGAGCGCGGGGCTCTGGCGCGACTTTCCGGCGCGGCTGGCGGAGGCGGCCGGGTGCGGCGCGCTGGTCTACTCGCGCGCGGGGTACGGCGCGTCGCAGGCGGCGGAGCTGCCGCGGCCCATCCGCTTCATGCACGACGAGGCGGTGGTGCTGGGCGAGGTGCTGGACGCGCTCGGCATCCGCGAGCACGTGCTGTTCGGGCACAGCGACGGCGCGTCCATCTCGCTGATCCACGCGGGGAGCCAGCCGCGTCCGGGGTTGAGCGGCGTGATCGCCGAGGCGCCGCACGTGTTCGCCGAGCCGCACGGGCTGGCCAGCATCGCCCGGATGGCGGACGTGTACCGCGAGACCGACCTGCGCGAGAAGCTGGCGCGGCACCATGGCGGCAACGTGGACATCGCCTTCCGGGGATGGAACGACGTGTGGCTCCATCCCGGGTTCCGCGCGTGGAACATCGAGGCGTACCTCCCCGGCATCCGCGTGCCCGTGCTGGTGGTGCAGGGGCACGATGACGAGTACGGCACCTGGGCGCAGGTGGAGGCGATCCAGCGGCAGTCCGGCGCGCCCGTGGAGGTGCTGGGGCTGCCGGAGTGCGGGCACTCGCCGCATCGCGAGCATCCCGATGCCGTTCTCGCCGCGTCGGCCGGGTTCGTGCGGCGGTGCGTGGGCGCGGCATGGCATCTCACATCTGCCGGAGGTGAGGAGTGACGGACCTGCAGCCCACCGCGCTCGACGCGCGCTTCATCGACTCCGTCCCGGAGCTGTACGACCGGCACCTGGGGCCGTTTCTCTTCTCCCCGCTCGCCGCCGACCTGGCCGGCCGCGTGAACGACGCGGACACGGACCATCCGCGCGTCCTGGAGCTGGCGGCGGGGACGGGGCGGCTCACCGAGCACCTGCTGGCGCGGTTCCCCGCCAGCACCGTGGTCGCCACGGACCTGAACGCGCCGATGCTGGAGCTGGGGAGGCGGCGGGTGCCGGCGCCGCCCAACGGCTCGTCGCTGGAGTGGCGGGCGGGGGTCGATGCGCAGAGCCTGCCGTTCGGCGACGGCGAGTTCCACGCGGTGGCCTGCCAGCTGGGGATCATGTTCTTCCCCGACAAGCCCCGGGCGGCGAGCGAGGCGCTGCGCGTGCTGCGGCCCGGCGGGCAGTGGCTGGTCAACGTGATGGGCTCGCTGGACGAGAACCCGATGGGCCGCATCGTCAACCACGTGGTCGCCGGGATGGTCCCCGATCCGCCGGCGTTCTTCCGCGTTCCCTTCTCCTTCTCCGATCCGCTGGCCCTGATGACGCTGGCGGACGATGCCGGGTTCGAGGACGTGGACGTGTGCATCGTGGAGAAGACGGCCGAGGCGCCGTCGGCCGAGGACGCCGCATACGGGTTCGTGTGCGGCAACCCGGGAGCGCTGGCCCTGCGCGAGCGCGGCGTGGACACGCGGGAGGTGGTGCGCGCCGTGGCCCAGGCGCTCGCCGACGAGTATGGCGACCGTCCGCTGCGCATCCCGATGTTCGCGCGGGTGCTGTCGGCGTGCAAGCCGCGGTGAAGGCCGCGCGCCAGACGGTCTCCCTCTCGGTCCGCGGCACCGCCAAATGAGTGAACACGGAGCAGCGGAGAGAAGGGAGTCAAACGGAGAACCGCGCGGCCGTTCCTCCGTTTGACTCCGCTCGTCTCCGCTGCTCCGTGTTCACTCCCATCCCGATCTGGATCGCGAGCGGATCCGGCGGGCCTGCATGGACAAATCGCGTGCTCCCGCCGGTGCGCGGAGGGGCGGATTCCGGTAGAATTCGGGTCCCATCTCCGCTGACGCCCGCCTCCGTGGGACTTGGCCGTGTTCCGCCTCCGCATCCTCATCCTCCCCACCCTGCTGTTCGCCGCCGCGTGCGGGCCCGACCAGACGACGCGCACGGCGTCCGCCACGCCCGCGCCCGAGACGGTCGACACGATCGTCGTGTTGCGGAAGCCGGAGCCGCGGGTGATCCCCGACTCCGTGGCCGGCGCCGAGCCGCCGGTGGCGCCGCTGCCGCCCGCGCCCGCCTACCTGGTGTGGACGGCGGATTCGGCGCACCCGGCGGTGACGGCGTGGATCGACAGCACGGGGCGCGAGGTGGCGCGGCGGCGGGGCGTGTACCTGGCGGCAGGCGGGCGCCTCTGGCGGTGGGTGGATGGCACGAAGCCGTCGCAGGGGATCCGCTGCGACTGCACCGACGAGCACTCGGTCACGGAGTGCTCGGTCACGGAGCCGGTGGGCGTGGCGGACCTGGCGGAGGTGGGCGGCCCGGCGCGCGTGCCCGTGCTGGAGATCCTCGACACGTCGCGGCTGGTGCGGCCGCCCAAGCAGCGCGGCTGGCCCGAAGCGGGCGCGGGGCGGTACCTCTTCGCCTCGTACTGGCTGGCGTGGGATGGATGCGGCGCGCACGGCGGCGAGGGTTTCGGGCACCAGCTGGTGGACCTGGAGCGGCAGCGGCTGCTGGATACCGACACGGTCCGCTACACCGCCCGCGACAGCGCCGCCGCGCTCGACACCATGGCCGCCACCGACTGGGGCGACCCCGACGGCGTGGACGACCCCGGCCTGCGCGACATGGAGGCCGAGTGGGCGGGCGATTCCGTACGCGTGCTGCTGCGCTTCGCCCTCGGCGCCCCGTTCGGGATGGGCGACGGCGACGGGTACGCGCGCACCGAGCGGATCATCGCCCGGCACCCGCCGCGCTGGCTGGCGCCGTATCTCCAGACGCCCGAGGCCGTTCGCCGCCGCTGGCGCACCTCGCCACGCCGCGAGCACGCGGGGTGGACGGCGGTGGACCGCGCGCACGCCTCCGCGCTCCTCGCCCGCTTCCGCGCGCGGTGACGGCAGATCGCAACGCGCCGGGCCAGGAAGTGGATCGTTTGGGCGGACGATCGAGTGGACGCGGTTTCAGATCGTTCGGCGCGAGATGGAACGACGACTCTCCGCATCCGGCACGAACCATCCCAACCCGCTGGTGTGAATGGATCTGCAGCTTGAAGGCAAGGTCGCGATCGTCACGGGCGCCAGCCGCGGGATCGGGCGGGCGATCGCGGGGGCGCTCGCGGGCGAGGGGATGCACGTGGTGCTGGCCGCCCGCACCCGCGAGGCGCTGGACGAGGCCGCGGCGTCGCTGCCGACGGCATCGCTGGTGCACGCGGCGGACCTGCGGCTGCCGGACGTGCCCGCGGCGCTGGTGGACGCGGCGGTGGCCAGGTTCGGGCGGCTGGACCTGCTGGTGAACAACGCGGGGGCGACGAAGCGGGGAGACTTCCTGGCGCTGTCCGACGACGCATGGGCCGACGGGTTCGCGCTCAAGTTCTTCGGCGCGATGCGGTGCTGCCGCGCGGCGTGGCCGCAGCTGGTGGCGGCGGGCGGATCGATCGTCAACATCGTGGGCGTGGGCGGGCGGACGGGGACGGCGGAGTTCACCATCGGCGGGTCGGTGAACGCGGCGCTGCTGAACCTCACCAAGGCACTGGCCGACCGCGGCATCCGCGATGGGGTGCGGGTGAACGCCATCAACCCCGGCTCCATCGCCACCGAACGGCTGCAAGGGCGGCTGCGCACGCTGGCCACGCAGCGCGGCATCACCCCCGCCGCCGCCGCGGACGAGCTGGCGCGCGGGCTGAAGGTGGCGCGCTTCGGCGAGCCGGCCGAGATCGCCAGCGTGGTGGCGTTCCTGGCGTCGCCGCACGCCGCGTATCTCCACGGCGCCATCGTGGACGTGGACGGCGGGCAGACGCGCACGCTGTGAGCACCGCCCCGCCACCCCGCGCATCGGGGTTTCCGGGACGCGATTTCATCCGCCGCGCGTTCATGCCGCGCGGCGACAGGGAGAGATGATGGAACCGACCTTTTTCGCCACGCCCGAAGAGTTCCGCGCGTGGCTGCACGCCAACCACGCCACGGCGAACGAGCTGTGGGTGGGGTTCCACAAGGTGGGCTCGGGGCGGCCGAGCATCACCTGGCCTCAGTCGGTGGACGAGGCGCTGTGCGTGGGGTGGATCGACGGCATCCGGAAGAGCCTGGGCGAGCACGGCTACGTGATCCGCTTCACGCCACGGAAACCCGGGAGCAACTGGAGCGCCGTCAACATCAGGCGGATGGGCGAGCTGCACGCCGAGGGGCGGGTGCTCCCCGCCGGCGAAGCCGCGTTCGCCCGCCGCCGCGACGACAGGTCCGCCATCTACTCCTACGAGCAGCGCAAATCGGCCCAGCTGCCGCCCGAGTACGAGGCGCGCTTCCGCCAGAACGCCGAGGCGTGGGACTACTTCCAGGCGCAGGCGCCCTGGTACCGCCGCACCTCCACGCACTGGGTCATCAGTGGCAAGAAGGAGGAGACGCGCGAGAAGCGCCTGGCCACGCTGATCGACGACAGCGCCCACGCCCGCCCCATCGCGGGGCTCGACCGCACGGGGACGAGGAAGAAGGAATAGGCTCGGAATCGCTCCGGCCGCACTTTCGCCCAGGCGGCTGAAGCCGCGGGCTACACCGACAGGAAGCCTCGCAAACCGCGCGAGGCTGTTTACGCCGGCATCGTTCGATTCACGGAGATCTTCGCACGTGTGGCGAAGGCCGGGCGAAATTCCACGCATCGCCACGGCAACCGCGCCCACAGCCTCGCGGCGGTTTGCGAGGCTTCCCGTAGTCGTAGCCGTGGCTTCAGCCGCCCGGGGAGATGTTGCGGGCTTGGGAGAGATGGATCGAGCGGCACGAGGTCTTGCAAATCAACGTGACAAACCGATGACCCAAACCGAATCCCCCGCCGCTGCCTTCGCCGTCCGCCGCGCGACGGAAGCGGACGCGGAGGTGCTGGCGCATCACCGCGCGGCCATGTTCCGCGACATGGGCTCGCTGCGCCCGAAGCTGTACGATGCGCTCCGAAACGCCGCGCGCCCGTGGTTCGCGGAGGCGATCCCCGCGGGCGAATACATCGCGTTCGTCGCCCTTGCGGACGGCGCGCCGGACGAGATCGTGGCGGGGGCGGGGGTGCAGATGCGCAGGCAAATCCCGCGGCCCACGGCGGACGGCGCGCGGGTCGAGAGCCGGCCGCAGGCGCTGGTGGTGAACGTGTACACCGAGCCCGCGTGGCGCCGCCGCGGCCTTGCCGCGCTGCTGATGGAGCACGTGCTGGCCTGGGCGCGCGAGCAGGGCGTGGGCGGCGTGGTGCTGCACGCATCGGCCGAGGGCCGGCCGCTGTACGAGCACCTCGGCTTCGTGGCGACCAACGAGATGCGGTACGCGGGGGAGCTGTAGAGGCGCGGCCGCAAAGCGGCAGCGAAACTCCGACACTCTGATTTAGAGGATGGAGATGGAAGCCGAGCTGCCGCTGCGCATCATCGTCAATCGCCCACCGCCGGGCGTCACCTTCGCGGTGCAGAAGGGGCGGCACGGCCTGCTGCCGCCCACGCGCCGGACGGCGGACGAGATCGCGTTCGACTTCTCCGTCCGCGTGGGCGACCGCGACGGGCGGCCGAACTTCGTGGGGGAGTATGCGCAGGGGACGCCCGCGGACCGCTTCGTCTACGTCAACTCCGGTACGGGCGCCGGGCAGATGGGCTCGCCGTGGAGCCGCCGCGCCAAGGTGAAGCTCGGCACCCTCACCCGCGAGATGGTGGATGCGGCCCTCGACGCCGGCGGGGTGCTGGAGGCGCGCATCCACGGCGTCGGGCGCGACGGCGGCCCGGCGTGCGCCACCGTGCCGCTGCTGGACGGCGGCTGGCGGCTGGCCGGGGACGGCCGCTAGCTCCCGCGGTCGTTACACGCGGTCGCTTGCGCACGCCACTGGTTCGCCACCACACTGGACGGTTGTGCACGGTGTGACCGGCTCCACATTCCGGGAGGTGGCGATGGCGGACGAACGCGGCGGGCGCGAGGTGGGAAAGACGCGGGACGCTGGCTACCAGGTGGGCATCCGGCGCACGCTGCCGGTGGACGTGGCCGAGGCGTGGCGGCTGGTGACTTCGGCCGAGGGGATGCGCGCGTGGCTGGGCGACGGGGCGCGCGTGGAGCTTGCACCCGGGCACGAGTACGCACTGGCGGATGGCTCCACCGGGATGGTGCGCGTGGTGGAACCGGAAAGTCACCTGCGGCTGACCTGGCTTCCGGCCGGGTGGCCGCGCCCGTCCACCATCCAGGTGCGGGTGATCGCCACGGTCGATGGCCGCGCCACCGTCGCCTTCCACCAGGAGCACCTCCCCAGCGCCGCCGCCCGCCAGGAGCGCCGCGCCCACTTCGCCGCCGCGCTGGCCGCCATCGAGCGGCTGGCCACGGGCGCCGTGGCATCCATCGCGTCGTAAGCCCATCTTCCCGCACACCCTTCACCCCGCCTGCCGCATGAAGATCGACCGCCGCATCCTGTTCGCCGCCGTACCGGCGCTGGCGCTGGCCGCCGCGAGCGCGCTGTACGCCCGCCCCGCCCAGGACCCGCCGCCGTATCGCCTTACGCTCAAGGCCATGCTGTTCTATGGCGACCAGGGCACCTTCTCGCGCGACATCATCGCGCGGCCGGTGACGCTGTGGAACACCCCGATCGGCGAGGGGGGAGCCGGCGGCGCGTCGGACGAGATGCTGGTGGTGGCCGACGTGCGCGGCGAGGGCGGGAGCTACGTGCCCGCCCGCAAGGTGCAGCTGACGGTGACCGAGAACGGCCGCACCACCTTCCAGCGCGCGGAAGAGACCGGCATCCTCAACACCAGCGGGCACAACTACGTGGCGTTCTGGCTGTACGGCACCGGCTGCCGCCGCGTCCGCCTCTCGGCGCGCATCCAGGGCCAGACGCCGTCCACGCCCGTCACGGCCACCATCCCCTTCGACTGCGGCGAGTGACGGCGCCGGGCGAGCGTCCGCCGGGCGAGCGCGCCCTTCCCATCGTCCTCCGCTTCACGCTGGCGATGCTGCTGGGCCTGGCCGCGGCGTTCGCGCACCTGGCGTGGAGCTGCCGCCGCCCCCATTCCGAGGCGTGCGTGTGGGGAAAGTCGCTCGCCATCATCGGCGTGCCGATCGAGACAGGGGTGGTGGGCTTCGGCATCTTCGGCGTGTGGATGCTGGTCCGCTGGGCGCGGCGCGAGGGGCGGGCGGGGTGATTCGACCGCGGGCGAGGGTGATTCAACCGCGGATGAATGGGATCGTTGCGCGCCGAGAGTCGAAGCGGGCGCGAAGAACGGGGAAGCAGGCGAATGAATCCGCGGCTCCGCGGCTACAACGGCACGAAGTCCGCCTGCGCGGATTGCTCGTCGGCGTCGGGGCGTCAACGGGGATGAGCGGATGACGTAGAGCGGGTCCTGCATCCTGATCGAACGGGGGCGAGCGGGCGCGAGACGACGCGTCGGCTCGCTTCGTGCTTTTCAGGTGCGCATCCAACAGACATCGGGAGATGCGATGCGCATCCGGATCACCTGGCGCGGGGCGTTGATCGCGGCGGCGCTCATCGAGGCGGCGGCGGGGCTGGCGCTGTCGGTCTACCTGGCCGTGACCGGGCGGGAGATGGTGATCGCGTTCCGGGAGCGCGGCGCGCCGGCGGTGGCCGAATCGCCGCGGCTGATGGTGCCCGTGGCCGGCGTGCGGCGGCAGGAGCTGCGCGATTCGTTCGGCGCGGCGCGGTCGGGCGGGCGCTCGCACCTGGGGATCGACATCATGGCGCGCGACGGGACGCCCGTGCTGGCGGCGGCCACGGGCACCATCGTCAAGCGCGATTCCAGCGGCCTGGGCGGGATCTCGCTCTACCAGCGCGACCTGGACGGCGCCACCATCTACTTCTACGCCCACCTGAGCCGTTACAAGCCGGGGATCAAGGAGGGCGACCTGGTGCGCCAGGGCGACGTGATCGCCTACGTGGGCCACACCGGCAACGCGCAGGCATCCGCCCCACACCTGCACTTCGGCGTCTACACCGTGGCCGACCCGAACCGCTGGTGGCACGGGCGCGACCTGAACCCGTACCCGCTGCTGACGGGGCGGTGAGGCAGCGCCGGCACGGCAGAAGCTGAGGAAGAGGCGCCGGCCGAGCCCCGTCGAGAGCCTTCTCCCGCGGCCCCCTCTCCCCAAAAACTACCTTGGAGGAGGGGGAGAAATCCGCGCATCCAAGGGCATCCAGGAGGGTTTCTCTTCTCGCCCGGATGCCGACCAGCAGTCCGCGCAGGCGGACTTCGCGCCGTTGTAGCCGCGACTTCAGTCGCATCCTCCGCGAGATTTCTCCTCACGCTCCGTGCGCAGGCCCGCCTTACACGGGACAGGCCGGGTTGAAGTGCCACGACTTGGGCTGCACGAAGGCGCGGATCCCGATGGTCCCCAGCGTCGACCCGATCCCCGAATGCCGCCGGCCCGTCCACGGCATGCGCGGCGACACCCGGTCGCAGCAGTTCCAGTAGACGGTTCCCGCGTCCAGCCGCTTCAGCACGCGCTCGGCGCGCTCCCGATCAGGCGTGTAGACGGCGGCGGTGAGGCCGTATTCGGTGTCGTTCATCAGCCGCACCGCCTCGTCGTCGTCCCCCGCCTCCATGATGCCGATCACCGGCCCGAAGCTCTCGTCGCGCATGATCTTCATCTCGTGCGTGACGTTGGCCAGCACCGTGGGCTGGTAGTAGTAGCCGTCGCCATCGATCGGCTTGCCGCCGCAAAGGAGGGTGGCGCCGCGGCGCACCGCGTCGTCCACCTGCTCCTGGAGGACGGCGATCTGCTGCTTGCGCGCCAGGGGGCCGACGAACGTTCCCTCCTCCATCGGGTCGCCCACCCTGTAGCCGCGCACCGCATCGGCGAACGCATCGGTGAACTCGCGGACGATGGCGCGGTGCACGTACACGCGCTCCACCGCGCAGCAGCTCTGCCCGGCGTTGTAGAAGGCGCCCTCCGCCGCCGCGGCCGCCGCGCCCACGGGGTCCACGTCGTCGCAGATGTAGGCCGGGTCCTTGCCGCCCAGTTCCAGCTGCACGCGGATCAGCCGCCCCGCCACGGCCTCGGCGATCTTCCGCCCCGTGCCGTAGCTGCCGGTGAAGAACACCCCGTCGATCTTTTGCTCCAGCAACGCCGCGCCGACGGGGCCACCTCCCACGACGGTGGCGAACACCTCGCGCGGAACGCCGGCGCGGTAGAGGAGATCGGCGATGGCCAGGCCGGTGAGGGTCGCGAACTCGCTGGGCTTGTACAGCACCGCGTTGCCGGTGAGCAGCGCGGGGAGGAAGACGTTGCTCCCCACGAAGTAGGGATAGTTCCAGGCGCTGATGTTGGCCACCACGCCCAGCGGCTCCCAGCGGATGCGCTCCTCGGCGCCGTCGTCGCCGCGCTGCACCACCTCGTCGCGCACCGCCGCCTCGGTATTGTCGACGAAGAAGCCGATGCGCGCCGCCATGGCGTTCAGCTCGTTGATGGACTGCTGCAGCGGCTTCCCCATCTCGCTGGTGAGGGTGGCCGCCAGCCCATCCTTCTCCGCCGCCAGCAGCTCGCCGAAGCGGCGGCCGCACTCCACGCGCTCGGCCACGGGGCGCTCCGCCCACGCCGGCTGGTGCCGGCGCGCCATCTCGGCCTTCCGCCGCAGCGTCTCGGGCGTGTCTTCGTCCAGCTCCTCCATCGGGCGGCCGGTGGCGGGGTTGATGATCTGGAGCACGCGGGTTTCTCTCTCGGCTGGATCTGGTTGTCTTGAACAGGTGCGCGAGTGCGTGAGTGCGCGAGTGCGTTGGCGCGCTCAGGCCGGGGCGCGGCGGGCGTCCACCGCGCGCAGGAAGGCGGCCAGCACGGGGCGGCCGTCCAGCTGCGACGTGTCGGACTCTCGCTGGAACTCGGGGTGCCACTGCACGCCGTATGCGAAGGGCGCGGCACCCTCCGGGCTCGCGCCGCCCCGCGGATCGTAGCGCACCGCCTCCACGATCCCGTCTTCCACGCTCACCGCTTCGGCCACGAGACCCTCGCCCAGCGCGCGTACGCCCTGGTGGTGCACGCTGTTCACGTGCGCCCGGTCGCCGCCGCCGGTCCACCCGGCGAGCCACGAATGGGGATCGATGCGGATGTCGTGGCTGAGCGCGTCGTACACGTCCCAGTCGCGGTGCGTGCGGCAGGCGGGGTTCTGCGTGGCCAGGTCCTGCCAGAGCGTGCCGCCCAGCGCCACGTTCAGCACCTGCATCCCCCGGCATACGCCAAGGACGGGCTTGTCCGCGGCCATGCACGCGCGCACCAGCTCGATCTCGTACGCGTCGCGGACCGAGTCGCCGCACCACTCGGGGCGCAGCGGCTCTTCGCCGTAGCTGCCCGGGCACACGTCGGACCCGCCCTGCAGCACCAGCCCGTCCACCTGCGCCAGCAGCTCATCCACCGTCACCTCGCCCGCCGGCGTGGGGAGCATGTACGGCAGCGCCCCCGCCCGCTGCAGCCAGTGCGAGAGCGATTCCTCCAGGTACAACAGCGTCTTCCCCTTGAAGATGGGGCGCTGCGGGTCCGCATGGAAAAAGCACGGCGCCAGGCCGATGCGCGGGCGGCTCATGAGTCAGCTACCCCGCGCGAGACGACATGCGCTTCCGCGGCCGCGGCTGGCCCCCCACCCCGGCCCTCCCCCAAAAACTGCCTTGGGGGAAGGTGACGAGAACGAGGCTGAGGCGCGTGACGGCTGGCTCCGGCACGGCCCCGCGGCTGGCCCCCTCCCCCCGGCCCCCTCGCCCGGCTTCGCTGGGGAGGGGGAGCACTGCAACTTCGGAGTGGGCGCGGTTGAAGTCCGCGAAGGCGGACCGTGTGCCGTTGTAGCGGCGAGCTTACTCGCAAACCCGGACACCACGGAGGCCTGCATCATCCCGCCTCAGAAGTAGTTGCTGCTGATGCCGCCGTCGATCACGATCACGGCGCCGTTGGTCCAGGTGCTCTCGTCGCTGGCCAGGTAGATCCCGCAGTTCACGATGTCTTCCGGTTTCCCGAAGCGGCCGGTGGGGTTGCGGGCCAGGCGGATCTCCTTGGCCTCGGGGTCCTTCAGCAGCCACTCGGTCATCAGCGGCGTTTCGATGGGGCCGGGGCACACGGCGTTGGTCCGCACCCCCTGCGGCCCGAACTGCACCGCGAGGCTCTTGGTGAGTGCGATCACCGCGCCCTTGCTGGCCGTGTACGCATCCTGCGGCACGCTGCAGCCGACGAGGGCCACGAAGCTGGCGATGTTGATCACGCTCCCGCCGCCGTTCTTCACCATCTCGGGAACGCCGTATTTGCAGCAGAAGTAGATCCCCTTCACGTTCACGCCCAGCGTGCGGTCCCACGCCTCCTCGTCGGTGTCGATGACGGAATGATCGGCCTCCATCATGATCCCGGCGTTGTTGTAGAGCACGTCCAGCCGCCCGTAGCGCCGCACCGTTTCCTCGATGGCCGCCTTCACCTGCGCCTCCTTCGATACGTCGCAGCGCACGAAGAAGGCGTCGCCGCCCGCGGCCTTCGCGGCGTCGGCGGCGGCCTGGCCGGCTTCCTCGGTCACGTCGGCCACGGCCACGCGCGCGCCCTCGCGGCAGAACATCTCGGCGGCCACGCGCCCCATCCCGCTGCCGCCGCCGGTTACGAAGATCACTTTGTCACGAAGGCGCATGTCGGTTCCGTCGCTCGGGTTTTGGGATGACGTTGGGTGCCGTGCGCGTGGCAGATGCAACAGGTGCGCTAGTGCGTGAGTGCGCGAGTGCGTTTGGGTCCGGCGCGGTGGGAAATGCCAGCGCTGTCAACGAGATTTCATGGGGTGCTGTGAGGAGTGCTTGCGCGCCGGCGGCGCCGTGGCAGGGTGCCCGCGCAACCTCCGAGGCGATCCACAGCTGCTCACCCGCACCAAAACACTCCCCCTCCCCCAAGGTAGTCTTTTGGGGGAGGGGGGCGGGGGGAGAGGGCCAGCCGCGTCCGCGCCGGTGCCCGGCTTCAGGCACCGGCGCGGCGTCTCTCCAGCGCGAAGCGGCAGATCCGGTCGCACAGCTCCGGGAACGGGATCCCCGCCGCGGCGGCGGACTGGGGGAGAAGGCTGGTCTCGGTCATCCCCGGGAGCGTGTTGACCTCCAGGATCCACAGGTTCCCCTCCGCATCCAGCCGGAAGTCGGCGCGGCTGAACCCCTCAAGCTTGAGCGTCTGGTGCGCGCGCAGCGAGTAGTCGCGCACCGCCTCCGTCAGCTCGGGCGAGAGGTCGGCGGGAAAGACTTCGTCGGCGCCGCCGTGCTGGTACTTGCTCTCGTAGTCGAAGATCTCGCCGCGCGGGATGATCTCGCCCACCGCCAGCGCCTGGTCGCCCAAGACGCCGCAGGTCAGCTCGCGGCCGGGAACGAAGCGCTCCAGCATCACCTCGTGATCGTAGCGGAAGCCCTCGCGCACGGCCGCGTCCAGCTCCTCCACGCGCTTCACCACCGTGAGGCCCACGGTGGAGCCCTGCCGGTTGGGCTTCACCACCACGGGAAAGCCGAGCTCCGCCGCCACGCGCGCCGCGTCCACCGGCGCCATCAGCCAGTCGGCCGTGGGGATGCCGGCGGCGCGGAAGAGGCGCTTGGAGAGGTCCTTGTCGATGGCCACGGCGCTCGCCGCGTGGCCGCTCCCCACGTACGGCACGCCGGCCATGTCGAGCAGCGCCTGGATGGTCCCGTCCTCCCCCGTGCCGCCGTGCAGGGTGAGGAACACCACGTCCACGTCGTTCAGCGCCGCGCCGGGGAGGAGCGACCCGCCGGAGCCGCGCATCACGGCGAGCGCATCCTCGCTGGGCGGAGCGGGCGCCACGCCGGCGGTGAGCAGCCGCTGCTCCTCGGCCGCGCTCAGTGCGCCGCGCGCGGTGTCGATGGGGATCACGTCGTGGCCGGCCTCGCGCAGCGCCTTCACCACCTGCCCGCCGCTGGCGATGGAGACGTCGCGCTCCGCGCTGGTGCCGCCGAAGAGGACTGCTACGCGCATGGGGGTTTCGGTTCGAGGGCAGAGATCGTCAACAGGTGCGCCAGTGCGTGAGTGCGTGAGTGCGTGAGTGCGCTGGCTTCAGTGTGGGGAGAGGCAGGGGGGCATTCCCTCGGCACGCGGCCCCCCTCCCCGGCCCTCCCCCGCGCTCCGCGGGGGGAGGGTGACGCGTACGCGATTTCATCGCGCTTCGTAACGGTCGAAGCGAACCGGAGCTTTATTCTCCCCCTCCCCCGCGGAGCGCGGGGAGGGGGGCGGGGGGAGGGGGCCAGACGGGGCTCGGCCAGCGCTTCTTCCCCGCCTCGAACCTCCCGAGGGTGTGAAAGGCAAAACGCACTCGCGCACTAGCGCACTCACGCACCTGTCAGCAGTCCATCCCCCACACCAGGCCCGAGTCACCCCCGCTCCAGATACCGCTCCCGCTCCCAGCTCGTCACCACCGCGTCGTACGTCTCCTGCTCGACCCGTGCGGCGTTGGCGTAGTGGTGCACCACGTCGTCGCCGAAGATCTCGCGGGCGATGGTGCTGTTCTCCAGCAGCGCGGCGGCTTCCCAGAGCGCGCGGGGGACTTTCGGATGCCCGGTCGTGGTGTATGCGTTGCCGCGGAACTCGTCGCCGGGCTCGATCTGGTGCTCGATGCCGTACAGGCCGGCGCCGATGATGGCGGCGTAGGTCAGGTACGGGTTGGCGTCGCCGCCGGGAAGGCGGTTCTCCACCCGCAGCGCCTTGCCGCTCCCCACCACGCGGAAGCCGCAGGTGCGGTTGTCGCGGCCCCACACGATGTTCACCGGCGCCCAACTGGCCACCGCGTAGCGCTTGTAGCTGTTCACGAACGGCGCGATGAAGAACGCCAGCTCGCGCGCGCAGTGCATCATCCCGCCCAGGAAGTGCCGCATCGTCTCCGACATCCCGTACGGCTGCGCGCCTTCCTGGAGGAAGACGTTGTTCTCGCCGCGCGTGTCCCACAGGCTGAGGTGCACGTGGGCGCTGTTGCCGGTCCAGCGGTGGTCGGGCTTGGCCATGAAGGTGACGGCGTTCCCGCTCTGCCACGCCATCTCCTTCACCCCGTGCTTGAACAGCGCGTGGCGGTCGGCGCCCTCCAGCGCGTCGGAGTAGTGGATGTTCACCTCGTGCTGCCCCGGCGCCGCCTCGCCCTTGCTGAACTCGATGGGCACGCCCGCCGCCGTCATCTCGTTGCGGAAGCGGCGGTAGAGCGGCTCGGCCTTGGTGGCCTGCAGGAGGTGATAGTCCTCGTTGTACCAGCCGAAGGGCGTGAGCCCCTGGAACCCCTTCTCCGCCGCCTGCTCGTACGTCTCCTTCAGCACGTAGAACTCCAGCTCGCTCGCCATCTTGGGCACGAACCCCATCTCGGCCGCGCGCTCCACCTGCCGGCGCAGGATGCCGCGCGGCGCGATGGGGATCATCTCGCCCGTGGCCTCGTCGCGCGCGTCGCTCATCACCAGCGCGGTCTTCTCCAGCCAGGGGATGGCGCGCAGGGTGCTCCAGTCGGGGTCGGCCAGCCAGTCGCCGTAGCCGGTTTCCCAGTTGGCCAGGTTGTAGCCGCCGGGGGTGGCCATCTCCATGTCGGTGGCCAGCAGGTAGGTGCAGAAGTGCGTGCCGTGGCGCCCGCTCTCCAGGAAGAAGTCGCCGGTGATGCGCTTGCCCATCAGCCGCCCCTGCATGTCGGTGATGGCGTTCACCACGGTGTCGATCTCGCCGCCGCGGATGGCGCGCTCCAGCTCGTCCAGCGAGATCCGCCCCGCCAGCGCCTCGCCTTGTCTGGCCATGTTTTTCGTGTGATGAGCAGGGGTGAGTGGATGTGAACCGCAGGGAACAGGGAACAGGGAACAGGGAACAGCCTGCAACCCCCGCCCGGGCGCCCCGCCGCTGCAAAAACGGGCCCCGGCCGCTCCCGCGCAAGCACCCGCGCAAGCGGCAACCGTCCGCGCATGCCGCGGCTGGCCCCCTCCCCCGCTCCGCGGGGGAGGGGGAGAACAGAATCTGGTTGACCGCGTAGATGTCGAAGCGAGACAACCCCGTCCTCACGCCACCCTCCCCCGTGCAGTTTACGGGGGGAGGGCCGGGGAGGGGGCCACGATGCGGAGGAAACGCACGATTTCATCTCCCCCGCCGACATCAGCAGGCAACCCCTCCCCCAAGCCACTTTCGGCAGCTTGGAGGAGGGGTTGGGCACGCCTTCACAAGCCAGGGTTAAGGCCGCACTCAGCACTCAGCACTCAGCACTCAGCACTCAGCACTCAGCACTCAGCACTCAGCACCTCGCACCTCGCACCTCGCACCTCGCACCTCCCTCACCCCCGGTCCTTCTTCCGCCGCCCCACGCGCATCCACAGCGCGCGGAGCTTGCGGGTGAGATTGTCGAGCTTGCCGTGCGCCTCGCGCAGGTCGTCGAGCGCCTGGCCGATCAGGCGCTGGTGCACGGACAGCTGCTCCCGCACGGCCTCTTCCAGCCGCTCCAGGCGCTGGCGGTCGGCCACGGCCTGCTCGTACACGCGCTCCAGCCGCTTGCGGTCTTCGATGTTGAAGCCGCCCGCGGCCCCACCCCCGCCACCCCCGCTCCCGCCGCCACCACCCCCGTGCCCGGCCGGCTCGGCTCCCGCGCGCCACGCGGGAAGCTTGTCCACCACCTTCGACAGCAGCTGCACCAGGCCGTAGGCCAGCAGCGCCAGCCCCACGGTGCCCAGCGGGTCCATCGGGCCACCCGGCTGGCTGCCGGGGAGCGCACCCGGCTGGTCGGTGTGCGGCTGGAGCGCGGAGGCGGTATCGGCGCGCTGCAGCAGCACCGCGCCCAGCGCCAGCGACGCCACGTCACGGTAAACAGGTTCCATCTCTCCTCCCGCGCGCTACACTCTCCGCGTGCCTGAACGCCGCGCACACGGGGCTCCGGGGCTGCCGCCGTAAGGGCCGCACCGGTCACGGTCGTGGGCCGGCCCTTGCCGGCTGCCGCTTGGATGTATGGGTTGTGGCGCGGCGGGGAGGGAGGCCGCCGCGGCAGAAAGGGGCTCAGCTCGCGCGCAGGTACGCGCCGGCGCTGATGTCATAGATGGCGCCGCAGCCGCGGCGCTGGCACTGGTACGTGGCCACCCGCACGGTGGCCGCCTGCCCGTCGAGCGCGCGGACCAGGGCCGCGGTCACCCGCATGGCCGGGCGCGCGCCGCACCGCGGGCACGCGGCCGCCGGCCGCAGCAGCCGGCCCTCGGCCTCGCCGGCCGGCGGCTCGCCCGCCGGCTCCGGGGCGCGCGGCACCGGGCGCAGCACGCGGCGCACCGCCGGCACGCGGGGCGCATCGCCCCCGTTTGGAACGTCACTGCTCTGCATCTCTTCACCTCCGTGGTGGGAAGGGGCGACGGAGCATCGTCCCCGCACATGCGCATTGACAACCGCGCATAACGATTATAACACTTATAACAAATCTCACGCCCTGTGAGAGGTTTGTCAACAGCTCCCGGAAACAGATTGCGCAAATGACCAGGGATGAACGGCGGGCGGTGGGGCACCGCATCCGCGTGGTGCGCGAGCGCCAGGGATGGGACCGCGGCGAGCTGGCGCGGCGGCTGGGCGTGCACGCGGGGTCGGTCGCGCGGTGGGAGAGCGGCGGCGCGGTGCCGCACGGCTACACCCTGGCCCGCATCGCCCAGGTGGGCGGCACCACCGCCCAGTGGCTGCACACCGGGCACGACCACGCCCCGCCCGCGCCCGAGGCCGTCGCCGACGCGGCTCCGCGCGAGCCCCCCGCCGATCCATTCGCATCGTACGAGGTGGTCACGGGATTCCTGGCCGGCATCGCCCCGCCCGGCCACGAAACGCTGCGCAAGCTCGACGCGCTCGAGGGCCTGCGCCGGATGCTCACCGCGCGCGGCGCGCTGCCCGGGTGGTGGTACGGCGTGCTCGAGCGGGTCGAGGCGGGTGCGTTGTAGGGGGATTCCGGATGCGTGGCGCGAGGTGCGTGGAGAGTGTCGTGCGCACGACTCCGCTCCATCGCACGATCATCGTCGTGCGATCTCTACGGAGTGGAACGCTCCAAGCCGGCTGGCGCGGGCGTGGTCATTGGGGAGATGTGGAAGGAAAGAGGGGGGGCGGTTGACAGGCGAAAAGCAGTCACATACCTTTCACGCTCAAATTATGAGCAAAACGCGGATGCACTCAAGTCCTGCCCGGCTGAAGCTGCCGGGTGGGATTTTTGTTGTCAAATAGAGGTAATGGAGGGAATGACGTCGGAGTTGCGAACAAGGGACGCACGCTGGGCTGCGCTCCATCCGGATCAATTTCGGATGGATGGTGTGCATGTCGTCACCATCCGTGTCGGGGGACGCGTAGCACAACTGCATCCGGATTTGAAGATTGGTACTTCTAATGTCTCGAAAGAAATGTTGTGGCACCTTTGGATAAGGTGAACTGTTCTTGTATGACGTTGGTTAATGCATTGTGAAACTATGGGTTCCGAACAAAATCAAGTGTTTTGGGGCGGATTGATAAAGAGGCGGAACAGGAGGATCTGAGTGGGGTTGAACGGGAGTGGGCGTTGGGTGGGCCGGGGTGCAACGGTGCGACCGGAGGCGCTCGATGCAGAATGATGGAGCCGTGATCGCGTCCGCGGCACGCCTGGTGGCGGCGGCGCGCGGTCTGGCGGACGACTACGGGGGGCCGGGCGCGCCCGTTTCGCCCGACCAGCTGGGCGTGCTGCTGGCCGCCAGCGGCTGCCACGTGGAGATCTTTCCCTTTCGCTCCGACGCGCTGGGGATGACGCTTCCCGTTTGCGAGGGCGTGCACCCGGTGCTGGTGAACGGCGATTCGCCCGGCGTGGACCGCTGGCTCACGCTGCGCCACCAGGTGGCGCACGTGCTGGCCGGTGACACGCTGGGCACCGTGTGCCTGGCCGGCGATGGCTTCGACCAGCCCTCCGAGCGCGTGGCCGACCTGTTCGCGCTGGCCGACGCCGTGCCGGGTTGGTGGATCTCGCAGGTGGCGCGCGGGCACTGCTCGCGCAACGCCGTGCTGAACACCCTGGCCCAGCGCGTGGCCGCCACCGCCCCCGCCTGGCCGCCCGAGCGCGTGCACGACCGCACCCTCCTCCGCTTCGCCCTCTTCTGCGACGCCGGGATCTGATCCGCGCGTCCGCTCTCCCGCTGTCAGCCGTATCCCGGAACGTCGCCCGTGATCCCGTGACACGTGCGACGGCGGCGCCCGTGTGGGGATCCGAGGTGGCGGATGATTGACGAAGGCCGCGAGGGAACGGTCACGCCGTTCTCCGTGGCCCGCGTTCGTTCTCCGTCCCGGCCATCGGCACGAATCGGGCGGCGGATCAGCCCGGGGATGCGGAATCGGCCGGGGGAGGACGCGGCGGGTGGATGCGGAACGGCGGGGATTCTGTTATCTCAGTAGGCATCCGAATCGTCTCCCGCCCATCCACCCGATCCTCTCCTGATGAAGATGCTCCGCGCGCCCGCGTTGGCCGCCATCGCCCTGCTGTTCGCGGCGCCGCTGCGCGCGCAGACCGAGGTGGTGGCCGTCCCCGCGCCCGCCGTCGCCCTGCCGCCCCGCGCGCTGGGCCTGATCCGCGAGGACGACCTGCGGCGCGACCTGGAGGCGCTGGCCGCCGACACCCTCCGCGGGCGCGAGGCGGGCACGCTGGACGAGCTGCGCGCCTCGGTCTGGCTGGCCGAGCGCGCGCGGCAGGCCGGGCTGCAGCCCGCGGGCGAGGACGGCACCTTCTTCCAGTGGTTCCCCATGCGGCGCGTGCGGGTGGCCAGCACCAGCCGCGTGGAGATGGGCGGCCGCGCGCTGGCCCTGTGGCGCGACGCCATCGTGCTGACGCCGACGGACGCCACGGTGGACGCGCCGCTGGTGTGGGTGGGCACGGCCGACAGCGCGCAGCTGGCGGCGATGGACCTGCGCGGCAAGGCGGTGGCCGCGCAGCTGGTGGCCCCGCGCGAGGTGCCGCCGCGCGAGGTGAGCCTGTGGGCGTGGCGCTACGCCCGCGCGGCGCTGCGCGACCGGACGCTGGCGCTGCAGGCCCGCGGCGCCGCGGCCGTGGTGCTGGTGAGCGACAGCGTGGCCGACTCGGTGTTCGAGGTGCTGGCGTCGTACTACTCGCGCGGCACCTACGGTCTCGACAGCGCGGGGGTGGAGGCGCCGCGGGTGCCGCGCACGCCGGTGCTGTGGCTGCGCCGGTCCGCGCTGGGCGCCGCGCAGGCGCAGACGCAGGGGCAGGGGCCGCGCCTCACCGCGCGCATCAGCAGCGAGAGCTTCCTCTACCCGTCGGTGAACGTGGTGGCCCAGGTGCCGGGCACCAGCACGCTGCTGCGCAACGACTACGTGCTGTTCAGCGGGCACCAGGACCACGACGGCGTGCGCACGCCCATCAACGGCGACAGCATCTGGAACGGGGCGGATGACAACGGCACGGTGAGCGTGGCGCTGCTGGCCATCGGGCGGGCGTTCGTGCGGCAGCCGGGGCGGCGGACGGCGCTGTTCGTGTGGCACGGCGCCGAGGAGCGCGGGCTGATCGGCTCGCGCTGGTTCGCGGAGCACCCCACGGTTCCGAAAGCGGCGATCGTGGCGGTGCTGAACGGCGACATGATGGGCCGCAACCACCCCGACAGCGCCGCGCTGCTGGGCGTGCAGCCGCCGCACCGCAACAGCCGCGAGCTGGCGCAGATCGCGCTCGACGCCAACCGCCAGGTGAGCCGCTTTGCCGTGGACACCACCTGGGACCGCCCCACGCACCCCGAGGGGTGGTACTTCCGCAGCGACCACCTTCCCTACGCGCGCGCCGGCATCCCGGCCATCTTCTTCACCACGCTCCTGCACCCCGACTACCACACCCCGCGCGACGAGACGCTGCGCATCGACTTCCCCAAGCTGGCCCGGATGACGCGCTGGATGTACGCCACCGGGTGGACGCTGGCGACGATGGGCGGGAGGCCGGGGGTGGACGCGGACTTCAAGCTGGAGCGATGATGGTTGGGAGTGCTGAGTGCTGAGTGCTGAGTGCTGAGTGCTGAGTGCTGAGTGCTGAGTGCTGAGTGCTGAGTGCTGAGTGCTGAGTGCTGAGTGCTGAGTGCTGAGTGCTGAGTGCTGAG
>DASSJS010000379.1:0-7817 GCA_035691085.1 Longimicrobium sp. | reverse complement strand
CGATCGCCATCGCGCCCGCCGCGGCCGGGTGCGCCGCCGGTCCCGCGCGGCCCGCCCGTCTTCCCGCCGCCCGTCTTCCCGCCGCCCGTCTTCCCGCCACGCGGCGAGTCGCCGCCCGGACGGCGGCCCTGCCCGCCCGCGCGTCCCCCGCGCGGTGCATCGCCCTCGTCCGCCGGAGCGGTGCGATCCGGGCGCCCGGTCTGGGGCCACTGCGACGTCATCTCGCGGCCGCCCTGCCCCGTGCGGCGGCCGGCGGACGCCGGCCTCTCCTCTTCATCCCGCCGCCCGCGCTTCGGCCCGCCGCCGCGCGTGGGGGATGATGGGCGTCGCTCTCCGTCCCCTTCATCACGCCGCGTCGGACGACCGGACGGACCGCCACGGCCCGCGCCGGATGGACGGCGCGTCTCCGCTTCCCCTTCGTCGCGCCGCGTCGGGCGGCCGGACGGGGCTCCACGGCCGGCGCCGGATGGACGGCGCGCCTCCCCCTCCCCTTCGTCGCGCCACGTCGGGCGGCCGGACGGAGCACCACGTCCGGCGCTGGACGGACGGCGCGTCTCCCCCTCCCCTTCGTCGCGCCGCGTCGGGCGGCCGGACGGGGCGCCACGTCCGGCGCTGGACGGACGACGCGTCTCCGCGTCCCCCTCGTCACGCCGGGCCGGACGACCAGACGGAGCACCGCGACCAGCACCCGATGGACGCCGAGTCTCCGCCGCTCCCTCGTCGCGGTGCGTCGGACGGCCGGACGGAGCACCGCGGCCCGCAGTGGGCGGACGGCGCGTTTCCGTCTCCTCATCCCGCCGGGTGAAACGGCCGGACGGAGCATCACGACCGGGGCCGGATGGACGGCGCGTCTCAGTCTCCTCATCCCGCCGCGTGGAACGTCCCGCCCCTCCCGCGCGCCCCGCGGACGGGCGACGAGCGGGCGCATCCTCGCCGCCGGACGAGCGGCGGACGGGAGCACCGGGACGGCCGCCACGCTGTGCACCCCGCGGCGCATCCTCGTCACCGCGCCGCACGGGGGCGCGGCGCGGGGCATCATCATCCCGGCGGACAGGGGCGCCGCGCGGCGCATCCGCGTCTCGACGGACGGGGCCGCGTGCGGCGGTGGTGCGCGGTGCATCGTCCGCGTCGCGGCGCGTCGGCTTCCCGGCACCGCGCGCGGCGGGGCGCTCGCGGTCACCCGCGCCACGCTTGGGGCCACGCGTGGCGGACGCACCGGTGGCCCGGCGCGGTCCGGAATCCTGCGCGTCATCCCCGCGCTGGGGACGGCCGGGCTTCGCATCCCTGCCGGGCTTGCCGCGCGCGGTCTTGGCGTAGGGACGCGCGCCCTTCTCGCTCGCGTTGCGCCGCGTCTTGTCCGAACCCGCGGTGGAGCGCGCGGGCTTCTTGTCCGCGGCGGCGCGCGCCGGCTTCTTCGCGGGGGGCGGCTCGCTGTACGCGCCGTGCGTGGCGCGGCGCGGCGGGCGCTCTCCGCCGGGCGATTCCACGGAATCGGCCGAGTCGCCGTGCTCGGCGGACGAGGCGGCCTTCGGCTTCCTGCGCAGGCCGGCGAGCTCGGCATCGGTGACCACGCGCCACTTCCCCGGCTTCAGCTCGCCCAGCGCCACGGGGCCGAAGCGGCGGCGGATCAGGCGGTTCACGGGGTGTCCCACCGCGTCCAGCATCCGCCGCACCTCGCGGTTCTTCCCCTCCACCAGCACGATGGAGAGCCGGTGCTCGTGCTCGCCGGTCTGGTGCAGGCGCCGCACGCTCTCGGCCTTCAGGATCTCGCCCTCGTCGTCCACGCCCTCGGTCAGGCGGTGCATCTCCTCGGCGGTGGGCTTCCCCTCCACGTCGGCCCAGTACTCCTTGGTCACGCCGAACGACGGGTGCAGCATCCGGTTGGCCAGCGTGCCGTCGTTGGTCAGCAGGATGATCCCCTCGCTGTCGCGGTCCAGCCGGCCCACGTGGAACAGCCCGTGGTAGCGCTCGGGGAGGAGGTCGTACACCGTCTTGCGGCCGTACTGGTCGTCGCGCGTGGACACGTAGCCCTTGGGCTTGTGCAGCGCGATCCAGGTGATGGGCTGCACCTCCACCGTCTGCCCCTCCACCTGGATCTCGTCCACGCCCGGGCGCACCTTGATCCCCGGCGCCGTCACGCTCTCGCCGTTCACGAACACGCGTCCGCTGGCGATCAGCTCCTCGGCCGCGCGGCGGCTGGCGATCCCGGCGTGGGCGAGGAACGCCTGGAGGCGCACCTCCTCTGCGTGCTGTTGCTTCTTCTTTTCAGACCGCGGCATCACCGAGCGAAAGCTGTGGGTCCTGGCTGGGCTCGCGGCGCGCGAGCACCACGGGCAGGTCTTCGGGGCGCGGCAGGTCGTCCAGCGCCCGGAAGCCGAAATGTTGCAAGAAGAACTGCGTCGTCCCGTACAGCAGCGGCCGCCCCAGGCCTTCGCCACGTCCGACGACTTCGATCAGGCCGCGCTCCTGCAGCGTCTTGAGCACCGCACCAGCGCCGACTCCGCGGATGTCTTCGAGCTCCGCGCGCCCCACCGGCTGGCGGTAGGCGATGATGGCCAGCGCCTCCAACGCGGGTCCTGACAGGCGATGCGACGTAGGGACGGTGTCGAAGCGCTCCAGCACCGGCGCGAACTCGGGCCGCGTGAGGATCTGGTACCCGCCCCCCACCTCGTAGATGCCGAAGGCGCGCTCGTCACGGTCGTAATCCGCCCGCAGCTCGGCGATGGCCAGCTCCACGCTCTCCTCGTCCAGCGCCTCGTCGGCGCGGGCCAGCTCGGCGGCGCTCAGCGGCGCCTCGCTGGCAAACAGCAGCGCCTCGATCATGCGGCTGGGCTTCATGCGCCGCTCGCGGGTTCAGCCGACGCAACAACCACGCGAAGCCCGCCTTCGCGGCCTACCGGCCCCGGCGCGGCCGGGATGATGTCGCGCGGAAAAAGCGTCGGCGTGCCATCGACGCAGCCGCGAGCGAAGCGAGCCCACGTCCCTCCGCCCAGGTTGTTTTGGGGGGAGGGACAGGCGCCCTCGGGCGCCAGGGCGGGGGGCCCGCGGCGGCGGCCCGGGCGCGGAAGTGGAGGATCGAGCCTCACGCGCCGCCCTCGTCCTGCCGCGTGCGCTCGCGGGCGCGGTAGATCCAGAGCGAGGTGAAGGGCTGCGCCTGGCGCAGGCGCACCACCGAGCGCTTCCCCAGCTCCAGGCAGGCCAGCAGGGTGGCCACGGCGTGGATGCGCGTGCCCCACTTCTCCACCAGCACGTTGAACTCGATGCGCGGGCGCTCCACCAGCGCGTCCACCACCTCGTTCATCTTCTCCTCGATCTTCACCGGGCGTCCATGCACGGTGTGCACCGCCTGCACCTCGTCCAGCCGCTCGGCCATCCGCACGGCCGCCTCCCACACCTCGGCCCACGCCGTCTCCAGCGGCAGGTCGGCCAGGCGCGGCGCGGGACGCACCTCCACGTAGCCGCGGCGGAACAGGCGGCTGCGCTCGCGCTCGGCCTTCTCCAGCAGCCGCGCCGCCTCGCGGAAGTGCTCGTACTCCAGCAGCCGCCGCACCAGGTCGGCGCGCGGGTCGTCGCCGTCGTCCTCGCCGGCGGGGCGCGGGAACAGCATCTGCGCCTTGATGCGCACCAGCGTGGCCGCCATCTCCAGGAACTCGCCCGCCCGCTCCAGCTCCAGCCGCTCCACGTTGCGGATGGCGGCCAGGAACTGCTGCGTGATCTTCGAGATGGGGATGTCGAAGATGTCGATGTCCTGGTTGCGGATCAGGTGCAGCAGCAGGTCCAGCGGCCCGTGGAACCGGTCCAGGTCGATCTCGAACGGGTCGCGCGCCGCCGGGGCGTCCAGCTCCAGGAGGTTGCTCACACCAGCGTGGCCGGCCAGAGGAGGAAGCGCGCCACCGCGCCCGCGGGGATCGCCACCTTGTCCAGCGCCTTCAGGATCAGGAGCATGTACAGGATGATGAACCCGTACGGATAGAGCTGGCGGTAGGCGTGCGCCATGTTCACCGGCAGGAGGTGATACAGCACGTGCGAACCGTCCAGCGGCGGCACCGGGAGGAGGTTGAAGAAGATCAGGAACACGTTCAGCACCACGCCCGTCACGAACAGCTGGTCGGCCGTGTGGAGGAAGCCGTTGACGCCCGCCGAGCGGGCCAGCGCCACGGCGCCCACGTGCAGCAGCGCGAACATCACCGCCAGCCCCAGGTTCCCCACCACCCCGGCCAGCGACACCAGGATGTCGCCCTGCTTGTACTTGCGGTACTTGCGCGGGTCGGTGGGGGTGGGCCGCGCCCAGCCGATGATGGGCGCGCCGGTGAGCGCGCCGATGGCGGGGAACAGCAGGCTGCCGACGGGGTCGATGTGCGAGCGCGGGTCCAGCGTAACGCGGCCCGCCTTGTACGCCGTGTCGTCGCCCTGCTTCAGCGCCACCCACGCGTGCATGAACTCGTGGACGGAAAATGCAAGCAGCAGGACGGGAAGGGCGAGGATGAACCGGGCGATTGCGTCGTGGCTGATCTCCATACCGCGCAAGTTAGGGATGGCGCCGTTTCCTGTCAAAACGGGCTCGCGGGCGGGGTTGACAGCCCGTGCCAGTTCGGGTATAATTCGGCTTCCCGTTTTCCCGGGCTTGAAGCACCGTCCCAACGCAACCTGAGCCGGCGCGGAGATCCGCGCCGGGTTGATTTCCGGAGGCCAACCCTTGCCGAACGTCAAGTCCGCCGAAAAGCGGATGCGGACCAACGAGATCCGCGCCGCGCGCAACCGCGCTTTCCGCTCCAAGCTCCGCTCCGCCCTCAAGCGGGTGCGTTCCGCGGGCGATCAGGGCACGGCCACCTCCGCGCTGCGCGAGGCCACCTCGCTGCTCGACCGCGCCGCCCAGAAGCGGATCATCCACCCGAACAAGGCCGCCCGCGCCAAGTCGCGCCTGAGCGCCTTCATCGGCAAGCTGGCCGCGTAAGCGCAACCGCGCCGAAACGCACGGGCCCGCCGACCTTCGTGGTCGGCGGGCCTTTGTCGTGCGCGTCAATCGACCGACCGCGGCGGCGCCAATGCCAGCCCCGGCTTCGCCTCGCGCAGCTACGCATACGCGGCCGCGAAGAGCCGCCCGGCGAGCGCGTGCATCCTGGCGAGTTGCTCGGAATCGACCATCAGGGGGCCGGAAAACACCTCACGGTGGAGCTTGCTCATCCCGTCAACGGCTCGCGCGGCGCTCCACAGCTCACGGCGTCCATCGCGGTCACCCGCGAGAAGGGGTCCTGGAGCTGGTTTCGCCCCATCACCCGGTGTCCAGCCGCGCGCAGCACCGCCAGCGTGCTTCTGCAATGCGGCCTGGTAGGCCAGTATGAAGGCCGGCTCCCCCCGCAAGGACTCACGCCGTGAAACGCGCAAGGTGCGTAGCGCTTTCGCCCAGGTAAACGCGACGGCCTCGTCCGTGATCTCTGGATCCATCGATCCCCTCCAGTCCGCTGGGTGCTGGAATCGGGCGCCGGTTTGGCCAACGACGAATCGCCGGCACCAGGCCCCGGCGGCGTCACCACAAACGCAGACCCCCACTCCCGATGCGGGAGAGGGGGTCTGCTCGTTGTTGTCCCACGTCCACCGGCTCAGGCGTGCGCCAGCTCCCTGGCTTCCTGCGGGGCCTTGGCGGCGGAGTCGCGGGCGAAGCGGCGGAAGAGGCCGGACACGCGGCCCAGCACGTAGAAGTCTTCGTGCTCGTGCACCAGGATCGGCGCATAGTTGGGGTTGGCGGGCTCCAGCACCACCTTCCCGTCGCGCGCGAAGTAGCGCTTGACGGCGGCGTCGCCATCGATGCGCGCGGCCACGATGTCGCCGTTGCGCACGTCGTCGTCGTCCACGGGCTCCACCACCACCAGGTCGCCGTTCTCGATCCCGGCGCCGGTCATGCTGTCGCCCTTCACCTCCAGCAGGAACGAGTCGGCGCTGGGGGCCAGCTTGCGGTCCAGCTCGTACACCTCGCGCACGTGCTCGCGCAGCAGCGCCGGCTCGCCCGCGGCGATCTTGCCGTACAGCGGCGCCGAGAGCACGGCCGGGTACAGGTTCATCCCCACGATGCGCACCCCGCGCGACCGGCTGGCGTCGCGCTCGATGTGCCCCTTGTCGGCCAGCGCCTGCAGGTGCTCCGACACGGTCTTGGTGGACTTGATCCCGAACCGCTTTCCGATCTCCCGGATGCTCGGCTGGTAGGTGTTTTCCTTCAGGTAGTCGACCAGGTAGTTGAGGATCCTGCGCTCGATCTTGGTCAACGGCTCCGGCATGGCTGCCTCCTGTGACCGCTGGTGTATGTGCGTACGAGCTGCGGAACCGGCAGAGCCTGCCCGGCCTCCGATTGTGCCGTGGGGAGATGCTTCGAAGAGCGAAGGGAAGGCACGGCCGCGCCGTGGAGCCTTCCCTTCCGTGCCATCCACCCGATTGAGAACGGCGCGGTGCGTGCGCCAGGTGGCGGCGAGTGTGCCGTGAACACAGTTTGTTTCCGTGCTATTCGGCTCAGGAACGCAACTTAGGGGGCGGTACAAACGTTGTCAACGATTCCGTTTTCGTTACAATCCGTTTGCACCGCGCCCGCTTCTCACACGGTTGCCGCCAGCCGCGCCAGCGCCGCGTTCAGCCGCGCGGTCACCCGCTCGCGCCCCATCACCCACACCACCTGGTCGATCCCCGGGCTGGCCGCGCTCCCGGTGAGCGCCACCCGCAGCGGCTGCGCGATCTTCCCCAGCCCCACGCCCATGCGCTCGGCCTGCTCGCGCAGCGCCGCCTCCACCGCCTCGGGCGCCCACGGCTCCAGCGCCTGGAACACCGGGCGCAGCGCCGACAGCCGCTCGGCCGTCTGCGGGTCCTTCCAGTGCTTGGCCGTCGCCGCCTCGTCGTACTCGATCGTTTCCGCCAGCAGCGGCACGGCCTTCGGCGCGATCTCCAGCACCGTGCGCGAGCGCACCTTCAGCAGGTCGATCAGCGTCAGCAGCCACTCCGGCGCGGCGTCGGCCTCGGCCTGCGTCACCAAGCCCAGCGATACCAGCTGCGGGCCCACGGTGGGGAGAAGGCGATCGGCGGGGACGTGGGCCAGGTACTGCCCGTTCATCCACTCCAGCTTCTCGGTGTCGAAGATCGCCGCCTTCCTGTTGATGCGCTCAAGGGTGAAGGCGTCGGTCAGCTCCTCCTTGCTCATCACCTCGCGCTCGTCGCCGGGGTTCCAGCCCAGCAGGGCGAGGAAGTTGAAGAGCGCCTCGGGGAGGATCCCCATCTCGGCGTAGTCGCCCACGGCGGTGGCGCCGTGGCGCTTGCTCATCTTCTTCCCGTCAGGCCCCAGGATCATCGGGAGATGGGCGAAGGCGGGCACGGCCGCGCCCAGCGCCTGGTAGAGCAGGATCTGCTTGGGCGTGTTGGGCACGTGGTCGTCGCCGCGGATCACGTGGGTGATGCGCATCTCGATGTCGTCCGAGACCACGGCCATGTTGTAGATGGGCGTGCCGTCGGTGCGCAGGATGATGAAGTCCTCGATGCTCCCGTTGTCGAACGTGGTCACGCCGTGCACCACGTCGTCCCACTCGGTGGTGCCCTCGGGAACGCGGAAGCGCACGGTGAACGGCTCGCTGGCGGCTCGCCGCTCGCTCTCGCCGGCCGGGATGTGGTAGCAGGTGCGGTCGTAGCGGTACTCCACGCCCGCGGCCTCGCGCCTGGCGGCCAGCTCCTCCTGCGTGCAGAAGCAGCGGTACGCCTTCCCCTGGGCCAGCAGCCGCTCGGCGTCGGCCTTGTGGCGGGGGAAGCCGTCGGCCTGGTGGAAGGGGCCCTCGTCCCAGCTCAGC
>DASSJS010000378.1:0-10740 GCA_035691085.1 Longimicrobium sp. | reverse complement strand
TCGGCTTCTTCCTGAACACGCTGGCGCTGCGCACCCGGCTGGGCGGCGACCCCGGCTTCCGCGAGGTGCTGCGCCGCGTGCGCGAGGCCACGCTGGGCGCCTACGAGCACCAGGACGTGCCGTTCGAGCGCCTGGTGGAAGCGCTGCAGCCGGAGCGCTCGCTGAGCCACTCGCCGCTCTTCCAGGTGATGTTCGTGCTGCACGACCCGGATCGGCCGGGGAGTGCGCTTCCGGGTCTGGAGGTGCAGCGGCTGAGCACCGCCAGCGCGACCAGCAAGTTCGACCTGACGCTCGCCCTCTCCGCGCGCCCCGAGGGGCTGGTGGGTGCGCTGGATTACAGCACCGACCTGTTCGACGCCGCCACCATCCAGCGGATGCTGGGCCACTTCGCCCGCGTGCTGGAGCAGATCGCGGATGACGCCGACGTGCCGCTCTCCGCGCTGGAGCTGTTCGGCGCCGACGAGCGGCGGCGGGTGCTGCTGGATTGGAACGCGACGGACGAGGCGTACCCCGCCGGCGCCTGCATCCACACGCTGTTCGAGGCGCAGGCGGCGCGCACGCCGGACGCGGTCGCGGTGACCGCGGGCGATGAAAGCCTGGCCTACGCGCAGCTGAACCAGCGCGCGAACCGGCTGGCGCACCACCTGGCCGGCCTCGGCGTCGGGCCGGAGGTCCGCGTCGGCATCGGGATGGAGCGCGGGGTGGAGATGGTGGCGGCGATGCTCGCCGTGCTGAAGGCCGGCGGCGCGTACGTCCCGCTCGATCCCGCGTACCCGGCGGACCGCCTCGCCTTCACGGCCCGAGATTCCAGCGTCGCCGTCCTCATTACGCAGGAGACGGTGCGCGGCAAGCTGCCCGTGCAGCCGGGCGTCCGCGTGGTCAGCATCGACGGTGACGCGGCGGATCGCATCGCGGCGGAGGATGCGGCGAACCTCGTCGGCCGGGCGGCGCCGCGGAGTCTGGCGTACCTGATCTACACCTCTGGATCCACCGGCGTCCCCAAGGGCGTCGCGATCGAGCACCAGAGCGCGGTCGCGCTGCTGTCGTGGGCGGCAGGCGTCTACACGGCAGATGAGATGTCGGGCGTCCTGGCCGCGACGTCCATCTCCTTCGACCTGTCGATCTACGAGATCTTCCTCCCGCTCTCGCTCGGCGGGCGCGTGATCGTCGCCGAGAACGCGCTGGCGCTCGCGTCGATCCCGGCGCGCGACGAGGTGCGGCTGATCAACACCGTGCCGTCCGCCATCGCGGCGCTGCTGAAGAACGACGCGATCCCGGCGGGGGTGAAGACCGTCAACCTCGCCGGCGAGCCGCTGCGCGCCGAGCTGGTGGACGCGATCTACGCCCGCGGCGGGGTTGAGCGCGTCTACGACCTCTACGGTCCTTCCGAGGACACGACTTACTCCACGTACACACTGCGTACGGCGGGCGGCCCCGAGACCATTGGCCGGCCGATCTCCAACACCCGCGCATACGTGCTGGATGCCGGGCTGCGGCCGGTGCCCACGGGCGTCATCGGCGAGCTCTACCTGGCCGGGCGAGGCCTGGCGCGCGGCTACCTGGGCCGGCCAGGGCTGACGGCGGAGAAGTTCATCCCCAACCACCTGGGCAACGAGGCGGGCGGGCGGCTGTACCGCACCGGCGACAAGGTGCGCTGGCTGGCGGACGGCACGCTGGAGTACCTGGGCCGCCTGGACGCGCAGGTGAAGGTCCGCGGCTACCGCATCGAGCTGGGCGAGATCGAATCCGTCCTGCGCGTGCACTCCGCCGTGGCCGACTGCGTGACGCTGGTGCGCGAGGACGTGCCGGGCGACAAGCGGCTCGTGGCCTACGTCGTCGGCAACGTGGACGCGGACACCCTGCGCCACCACCTGCGCCGCAGCGTGCCGGAGTACATGGTCCCCAGCGCGTTCGTGATGCTGGCCGGGCTGCCGCTGACGCCGAACGGGAAGGTGGATCGCAAGGCGCTCCCCGCGCCCGAGCACGCGCAGGCGGAAGACGGCTACGTCGCCCCGCGCACGCCGGTGGAAGAGGTGCTGGCCGAGATCTGGGCCGAGGTGCTGCGCGTGGAGCGCGTGGGCGCCGGCGACGGCTTCTTCGACCTGGGCGGCCACTCGCTGCTGGCCACGCGCGTGGTGAGCCGCATCCGCGAGGCGCTGGGGGTGGAGCTGCCGCTGCGCGCGCTGTTCGAGGCGCCCACGGTGGCCGAGCTGGCCGGGCGCGTGGAAGCGCTGCGCCGCGCCGGGATGGCCGTGCTCCCCGCGATCGTCCCCGTGGAGCGCACGCGGCCGCTGCCGCTGTCGTTCGCGCAGGAGCGGCTCTGGTTCCTGGACCGCCTGGAGCCGGGGAGCGCCTCGTACAACGTCCCCACGCCGCTGCGCATCACCGGCGCGCTGGACGCGGCGGTGCTGGAGCGCGCGCTGGGCGAGATCATCCGCCGCCACGAGGCGCTGCGCACCGTGTTCGCCGAGGTGAACGGGGCACCCGTGCAGGTGGTGGTGCCGTTCGCCGGCTTCACGCTCCCGGTGGAGGACCTGTCGTGGCTGGATGATGGGGATCGCGAGGCCGCCATCCAGCGCCGCGCCACGGAGGAAGCCGCGCGGCCCTTCGGCCTGGCCACGGGCCCGCTCTTCCGCGCCGCGCTGCTGCGCATCCGCGCGGACGACCACGTGCTGCTGCTCACGATCCATCACATCGTGAGCGACGCGTGGAGCCTGGGCGTGCTCTTCCGCGAGCTGAGTGCGCTGTACGCGGCGTTCATGGAGGGGGCCGATTCGCCGCTGGCCGATCTGCCGGTGCAGTTCGCCGATTTCGCGGCGTGGCAGCGGAACGCGCTGCGCGGCGAGGCGCTGGAAGGGCAGCTGGCGTGGTGGCAGGAACGGCTGGCCGGCGCCCCCGCGCTGCTGGAGCTGCCCACGGACCGCCCGCGCCCCGCGGTGCAGACGTACCACGGCGCCTACGAAGTCATCCGGATGCCCGGCGAACTGCTGGGCCAGCTGCAGGCGCTGGGGCGCGGCGAGGGCGCCACGCTGTTCATGGTCCTGCTCGGCGCCTGGCAGATCCTGCTCTCCCGCTACAGCGGCAGCGACGACATCGTGGTGGGCACGCCCATCGCCGGGCGCGCGCGGCGTGAGGTGGAAGAGGTGATCGGCTTCTTCCTCAACACCCTGGCGGTGCGGACGGAGCTGGGCGGCGACCCCACCTTCCGCGACGTGCTGAAGCGCGTGCGCGAGGCCACGCTGGGCGCCTACGAGCACCAGGAGATCCCCTTCGAGCGGCTGGTGGAGGCGCTGCAGCCCGAGCGCAGTCTGAGCCATTCGCCGCTCTTCCAGGTGATGTTCGTCCTCCAGGAGGCCGACCGGCAGCGCGCCGGCCTGCCGGGGATGCAGGTGCGCGGCATCGCCACCGAGAGCGGGACGGCCAAGTTCGACCTGACGCTGGCGCTGGCCGCCAACGAGGGCGGGCTGGCCGGAACGCTGGAGTACAGCACCGACCTGTTCGACCGCGCCACCATCCAGCGCATGCTGGCGCACCTCGAGCGCCTCCTCCGCCACATCGCCCGCGCCCCCGAGACCCCCGTCTCACAGCTGGAACTGCTGGGGGATGGTGAGCGGCGCCTGATGCTGGAGGAGTGGAACCGCGCGGATCCGGCGGACGCCGCGCAGCCCTGCGCGCATCAACTGGTGGAAGCGCGGGCGGATCGCACGCCGGACGCGGTCGCGGTCACGCACGGCGACGTCTCGCTGTCGTACCGCGAGCTGGACGAGCGGGCGAACCGGCTCGCGAACCACCTCATCGGTCTGGGCGTGCGCGTGGACGACCGCGTCGGCCTGTCGCTGGAGCGCGGGGCGGAGATGATGGTGGCCGTGCTCGGCATCCTGAAGGCGGGCGCCGCGTACGTGCCGCTGGACCCGGCGTATCCGGCCGATCGCCTGGCGTACATGCTCCAGAACTCGGCCGCGCCGGTGATCGTCACGCAGGAGGGCGTGGCGGAGAAGCTGCCGGCGGGGGACGTGACGGTCGTTCGCGTGGATGCGGACGCGGCGGAGATCGCAGGCCGAAGCGCGGAGCGTCCGCGTCTGCCGGTGGCGGCGGAGAACCTGGCGTACGTGATCTACACGTCCGGCAGCACCGGCCGCCCCAAGGGCGTGGCGATGACGCACGGCGCGCTCGCCAACCTTCTCGATTGGCAGGAGGACGACTGGCGCACGGCGGCGCCCGCGGTGACGCTGCAGTTCACCTCCATCAGCTTCGACGTCTCGTTCCAGGAGATCTTCTCGTGCTGGGCGGGCGGCGGACGGCTGGTGCTGATCGATGAGGAGCAGCGGTACGATCCGGCGGCGCTGCTGGAGGTCGCGGAGCGCGAGGGCGTGGAGCGCATCTTCATGCCCGCCGTGGCGCTGCATCAGCTGGCCGAGGCGGGGGACGCGCGCGGCATCGCCCCGAAGTCGCTGCGCGAGGTGATCACCGCCGGCGAGCAGCTGCGCGTGACCGAGCCGATGCGCCGGTGGTTCGCTGCGCTCGGTGCGCCGCTGTACAACCACTACGGCCCGTCCGAGACGCACGTGGTCACCAGCCTGGCGCTGGATGGCGATGCGCCGGCCTGGCCGCTCCTCCCCTCCATCGGAGCGCCGATCGCGCGGACGCAGACGTACGTGCTGGACGCGGCGGCGAATCCATCCCCCGTGGGCGTGCCCGGCGAGCTGTTCCTGGGCGGCGCCGGGCTGGCGCGTGGGTATCTCGACCGTCCTGCCCTGACCGCCGAGCGCTTCGTCCCCGACCCGTTCTCAACCACGCCCGGCGCGCGCGTCTACCGGACCGGCGACCGCGCGCGCTGGCTGGCCAACGGCACGCTCGAGTTCCTGGGCCGCGCGGACGAGCAGGTGAAGATCCGCGGCTTCCGCATCGAGCCCGGCGAGGTCGAAGCCGTCCTCGCCACGTATCCGCGCGTCCGCAAGGCCGTCGTCATCGCCCGCGAGGACGTGCCGGGCGACCGTCGCCTGGTCGCCTACGTGGTCGCGGACGAAGCGGCGGATGCGGCGGAGCTGCGGGCGCACCTGAAGGGGCGCCTCCCCGAGTACATGGTGCCCAGCGCCTTCGTGGTGCTCGACGCGCTGCCGCTGACGCCCAGCGGCAAGGTGGCGCGCCGCGCCCTTCCCGCGCCGGAGTACGCGGCGGCGGAAGATCGCTACGTGGCGCCGGGCACGCCGGTGGAAGAGGTGCTGGCGGCGATCTGGGCCGAGGTGCTGCGCGTCGATCGCGTGGGCGTGCGGGAAAGCTTCTTCGAGCTGGGCGGGCACTCGCTGCTGGCGGTGCGCGTGGTCTCGCGCGTCCGCGCGGCGCTGAACGTGGAGCTGCCGCTGCGCACGCTCTTCGAATCGCCCACGGTGGCCGAGCTGGCCGCCGCCGTCGAGGCGCTGCGCGGCGAGGGCGCCACGCTGCTGCCGCCGGTGGTGCCGGTGGAGCGGACGGATGCGATGCCGCTGTCGTTCGCGCAGGAGCGGCTCTGGTTCCTGGACCGGCTGCAGCCCGGCGGCGCGATCTACAACCTCCCCGCGGCCGCGCGGCTCCGTGGCGATCTAAACGTCGCCGCGCTGGAACGCGCGCTGGGCGAGATCGTCCGCCGCCACGAGGTGCTGCGGACCACGTTCCGGGAGATGGGCGGCACGGCGGGGCAGGTGATCGCGCCGTTCGGCGGGTTCACGCTCGCGGTGGAAGACCTGTCCGCGCTGGCGGATGCGGAGCGCGAGGCCGCGGTTGCGCGGCGGAGCGGGGAAGAGTCGGCGCGGCCGTTCGACCTGGCGCGCGGGCCGCTCTTCCGCGCCACGCTGCTGCGGCTGGAGGATGACGAGCACGTGCTGCTGCTGGCCATGCACCACATCGTCAGCGACGGGTGGAGCCTGCGCGTGCTCTTCCGCGAGCTGGGTGCGCTGTACGCGGCGTATGCGGAGGGCGCGGAATCGCCGCTGGCCGATCTCCCGGTGCAGTACGCGGATTACGCGGCGTGGCAGCGGCAGGTGCTGCGGGGCGAGGTGCTGGACCGGCAGGTGGCGTGGTGGAAGGAGCGGCTCTCCGGCGCGCCCGCGCTGCTGGAGCTACCGACCGACCGGCCGCGCCCGGCCGTGCAGAGCTACCGCGGCGCCTACGAGAGCACCCGCTTCTCGGGCGACGTGCTGGAGGGCCTGCACGCGCTGGCGCGCGGCGAGGGCGCCACGCTGTACATGGTGCTGCTGGCGGCCTTCCAGGTGCTGCTGGGCAAGTACAGCGGCGGCGATGACGTCGTGGTGGGGAGCCCCGTGGCGGGGCGCAACCGCGGCGAGGTGGAGGGGCTGATCGGCTTCTTCGTCAATACGCTGGCGCTGCGCACCGGCCTGTCGGGCGACCCCGCGTTCCGTGACGTGCTGCGGCGCGTGCGCGCGGCCACGCTGGGCGCCTACGAGCACCAGGAAGTGCCCTTCGAGCGCCTGGTGGAAGAGCTGCAGCCCGAGCGCAGCCTGAGCTACTCGCCGCTCTTCCAGGTGCTGTTCGTGTTGCAGGACAGCGACGGGGAGAGCGGAGGCACGCTGCCCGGGCTGGAGATGCGCGGCGTGAGCGCCGACACGGCCACCAGCAAGTTCGACCTGACGTTTGCGCTCGCCGCGCGCCCCGGCGGCCTTTCGGGCACGCTGGAGTACAGCACCGACCTGTTCGACGCCGCCGCCATCCAGCGGATGCTCGCGCACTTCGGCCGCGTCCTCGAGCAGATCGCCGCCGCGCCCGAGCGCCGCCTCTCCGAGCTGGACCTGCTGGATGATGCCGAGCGCTCGCACGTGCTGCAGACGCTGGGCTCCCCCGCCGCCACCTTCGCCGCGGACGAGACGCTGCACGGGCGCTTCGCGCGGCAGGCGGCGCTCACGCCCGGTCGCGCCGCGGTCACGTTCGATGGCGAGACGCTGAGCTACGCGGAGCTGGATCGCCGCTCGAATCAGCTCGCGCACTGGCTGCGTGGTCGGGGAGTTGGGCCGGAGGTCCGCGTGGGGCTGTGCCTGGAGCGCGGCCCGGAGATGATCGTCTGCATCCTGGGCGTGCTGAAGGCCGGCGGCGCCTACGTGCCGCTCGATCCCGCCTATCCCGCCGATCGACTGGCGTACACGCTGGAAGATGCGGGAATCCGCGTCGTCCTCTCGCACTCGTCGGTCGCGGATCGACTGACGGGCGAGGCCGAGATCGTGGCGCTGGACGCGGAGTGGGAGCGGATCGCCGGTGAGGATGATTCCGCGCTCCCCGAGAGCGCGGTGCCCGAGTCGCTGGCGTACGTCATCTACACCTCCGGATCGACGGGCAAGCCGAAGGGCGTGCAGGTGACGCACGGCAACGTCGCGCGCCTCTTCACCTCAACGGACGCTGATTTCGGGTTCGGCGCGGACGACGTGTGGACGCTGTTCCACTCGTACGCGTTCGACTTCTCGGTGTGGGAGATCTGGGGGGCGCTGCTGTACGGCGGACGTCTTGTCATCGTCCCCCATCTCGTCACCCGCAGCCCCGAAGAGTTCCATGCGCTGCTGGTGCGCGAGGGCGTGACGGTGCTCAACCAGACGCCGTCCGCCTTCCGCCAGCTGATCGCGGCGGAGGAGGCGCTGGGCGCGTCTCCGGAGCTGGCGCTTCGGTATGTCGTCTTCGGGGGCGAGGCGCTGGAGCCGGGGGCGCTGCGCGGATGGGTCGCCCGTCACGGGATCGAGAGCCCGCGGCTGGTGAACATGTACGGGATCACCGAGACCACCGTGCACGTCACCTACCGCCCGCTGACGCCGGAGGATGTGGAGCACGGCTCCGCGAGCCCGATCGGCCGGGCGATCCCGGACCTGGGCGTGTACGTCCTCGATCCGCGCGGGAACGCGCTGCCGGTGGGCGTCCCCGGTGAGATGTACGTCGCCGGTGCTGGCGTCGCTCGCGGCTATCTCGGCCGTCCCGCCCTGACGGCGCAGCGCTTCGTCCCCGATCCGTTCTCGGACAAGCCCGGTGCGCGCTTGTACCGCAGCGGTGACAAGGCGCGCTGGCTGGCGTCCGGTGAGCTGGAGTACCTGGGCCGCCTGGACGAGCAGGTGAAGATCCGCGGCTTCCGCATCGAGCTGGGCGAGATCGAAGCCGTCCTCCGCTCGCACACGTCCGTGCGCGACTGCGCCGTGATCGTGCGCGAGGACGTGCCGGGCGACACGCGTCTCGTCGCCTACGTCGTCGGTGCGGCGGACGCGGAGAGCTTGCGCGGGCATCTGCGGCAGAGCCTGCCGGAGTACATGGTCCCCGCCGCCTTCGTGGCGATGGACGGGCTGCCGCTCACGTCGAACGGCAAGCTGGACCGCCGCGCCCTCCCCGCGCCGGAGTATACCGCCGCGGACGACGAGTACGTGGCGCCGCAGACGCCGGTGGAGGAAGCGCTCGCCGCCATCTGGGCCGAGGTGCTGCGGCTGGAGCGCGTGGGTGTTCGCGAGAACTTCTTCGAGCGCGGCGGCCACTCGCTGCTGGTGATCCGCGTGGTCAGCCGCATCCGCGAGGCGCTGAGCGTGGAGTTGCCGCTGCGCGCGCTGTTCGAGGCGCCCACCATCGGCGATCTGGCCGTGGTGGTGGAGTCGCTGCGGCAGGACGGCGCGCGGATGCTGCCGCCGATCGTGCCGGTGGAGCGCTCGCGGCCGCTGCCGCTGTCGTTCGCGCAGGAGCGGCTCTGGTTCCTCGATCGCCTGGAGCCGGGGAGCGCCTCGTACAACATCCCCGCCGCGCTGCGGCTGGCCGGCGCGCTCGACGCGGCCGCGATGGAGCGCGCGCTGGGCGAGATCGTCCATCGCCACGAGGCGCTGCGCACGGTGTTCCGCGAGGCGGGCGACGGGGCGGTGCAGGTGATCGCGCCGTTCGCCGGGTTCGCGCTGCCGGTGGAGGATCTGTCCGCCCTGGATGAATCGGCCCGCGAAGCCGCGGTGCAGGCGCGCGCGGCGGAAGAGGCGGCGCGTCCGTTCGACCTCTCCGCTGGCCCGCTCTTCCGCGCGAACCTGTTGCGGCTGGGCGCGGACGAGCACGTGCTGCTGCTGTGCATGCACCACATCGTGGCCGACGCGTGGAGCCTGGGCGTGCTCTTCCGCGAGCTGTCGGCGCTGTACGCGGCGTACCGCGACGGCGCGGAAGCGGCGCTCCCGGACCTGCCGGTGCAGTACGCGGATTACGCGGCGTGGCAGCGAAACGTGCTGCAGGGCGCGGTGCTGGACCGTCAGCTGGCGTGGTGGAAGGGCCGCCTGGCCGGCGCCCCCGCGCTGCTGGAGCTGCCGACCGACCGTCCGCGTCCCGCGATGCAGAGCTACCGTGGCGCCTACGAGCGGGTGGAGCTGCCGGCCGGGCTGCTGGAGCGGCTGCAGAACGTGGCGCACGGCGAGGGTGCCACGCTGTTCATGGTGGTGCTGGGCGCCTTCCAGGTGCTGCTGGTCAAGTACAGCGGCAGCAACGACATCGTGGTCGGCAGCCCCATCGCGGGCCGCACCCGTGGCGAGGTGGAGAACCTGATCGGCTTCTTCCTCAACACCCTCGCGCTGCGAGCCGACCTGTCGGCCAACCCGAGCTTCCGCGACGTGCTGAAGCAGGTGCGCGAGGCCACGCTGGGCGCGTACGAGAACCAGGACGTGCCGTTCGAACGGCTGGTGGAAGAGCTGCAGCCGGAGCGCAGCCTCAGCCACTCGCCGCTCTTCCAGGTGATGTTCGTCCTCCAGGAAGCGGATCGCCCCTCGGCGGGCCTGCCCGGCCTGCAGCTGCGCGGCGTGGGCGCCGAGACGGCGACCAGCAAGTTCGACCTGACGCTGTCGCTCGGCACGCGCTCCGGCGCCATCACCGGCGCGCTGGAGTACAGCACCGACCTGTTCGACGCGAGCACCATCCAGCGGATGATCGGCCACTTCGCCCGCGTTCTGGAGCAGATCGCGAACGACGTCGATGTGCTGCTCGACGCGCTGGAGCTGTTCGGCGCCGACGAGCGGCGGCGGGTGCTGCTGGAGTGGAACGCGACCGACGAGGCCTATCCCGCCGACGCCTGCATCCACACGCTGTTCGAGGCGCAGGCGGCGCGCACGCCGGACGCGGTCGCGGTGACCGCGGGCGATGACAGCCTGACGTACACCGAGCTGAACGAGCGCGCGAACCGGCTGGCGCACCACCTGGCCGGCCTCGGCGTCGGGCCGGAGGTCCGCGTGGGGATCGGGATGGAGCGGGGGCTGGAGATGGTGGCGGCGATGCTCGCTGTGCTGAAGGCGGGCGGCGCTTACGTTCCGCTCGACCCGGCGTACCCGGCGGACCGACTCGCCTTCACGGTGAAGGATTCGAGCGTGGCCGTGGTGGTCACGCAGCAGGCGGTGCGCGAGAAGCTCCCGCTGCACGCCGGCGTCCGCGTCGTCAGCGTGGATGGTGACGCCGATCGCATCGCGGCGGAGGATGCGGCGAACCTCGCCGGCCGGGCGGCGCCGCGGAGCCTGGCGTACCTGATCTACACCTCCGGATCGACCGGCGTCCCCAAGGGCGTCGCGATCGAGCACCAGAGCGCGGTCGCGCTGCTCTCGTGGGCCGCGGGCGTCTACACGGCCGAGGAGATGTCCGGCGTCCTCGCCGCGACGTCGATCTCCTTCGACCTCTCGATCTACGAGATCTTCCTCCCGCTCTCGCTCGGCGGACGGGTGATCGTGGCGGAGAACGCGCTGGCGCTGGCGAACGCCCCGGCGCGCGACGACGTGC
>DASSJS010000377.1:0-4770 GCA_035691085.1 Longimicrobium sp. | reverse complement strand
GGGTCCGAACGCAAGGACGGTGCGAGGGGAGAGTACGAAAGTGCTGAGTGCTGGGTGCTGGGTGCTGGGTGCTGGGTGCTGGGTGCTGGGTGCTGGGTGCTGGGTGCGGGGTGCGGGGTGCGGGGTGCGGGGTGCTGGGTGCTGGGTGCTGGGTGCTGGGTGCGGGGTGAGGGTGCGGGGTGAGGGTGCGGGGTTTCAACGCGCGGCGGCGGAACTGCGTACGTCACGTGTCGCGAGGCCGGATGATGGCGCGGGCGATTGCGTGCAGTCCGCGAAGGCGGACTTTCCGACGTTTCAGCGGTGGGTTTCAACCCTCCGTGGATGGCGGCCGCGCATCCGTATCCGCCATCAATCACCGCTATCTGGAACGCATTCTCAACCCCTCACCATCGACGACCGGTCGTCGTCACGAACCCGCCGTCGTGCCCACCCGCAGCCTCCCGGTTGAGACAAACGCAGAACCGCGGCTCCGATCATCGCCGGAACCGCGGTTCGATCCTGACTTCAGCACTCAGCACTCAGCACTCAGCACTCAGCACCTCGCACCTCGCACCTCGCACCTCGCACCTCAATCCCATCTCTACTGGAGAAACGTCTCCAGGAACCGGGCGCGGGACTGGTGGCGCAGGCGGAGGAGCGCTTTCTCCTTGATCTGGCGTACCCGTTCGCGGGTGATGCCGAAGCTCTCGCCGATCTGCTCCAGCGTGAGCGGCTCGGTGTCGCCCAGGCCGAAGTACAGGCGCAGCACCTTGGCCTCGCGCTCGGTGAGGGTGCTCAGCGCTTCCTCGATCGACCGCTTGAGCGCCCCCTCGTACACCTCGTCGTCGGGGCCGGGGGAGAGCTGGTCGTGCAGGTAGTCCAGCAGCTGGCCGTCTTCTCCAGGGACCAGCGGCGCGTCGAGGGAGAGGTACACCTGGCTCATGGCCAGCGCGTGGCTGATCTCGTCCTCGGGCACCTCCAGCTCCACCGCGATCTCCTGCAGGGTGGGCTCGCGCCCCAGCTCCTGCGTCATCGCGCTCGACCGGCGGCCGATGCGGTGCACCGCGCCCGCGCGTGACAGCGGCACTCGCACGATGCGGCTCTGCTCGGCCAGCGCCTGCAGGATCGCCTGCCGGATCCACCACACCGCGTAGGAGATGAACTTGATTCCCTTGGTCTCGTCGAACTTCCGCGCCGCCCGGATCAGGCCGATGTTCCCCTCGTTGATCAGGTCGGCCAGCGACACGCCCTGGTTCTGGTACTTCTTGGCCACCGCCACCACGAAACGCAGGTTCGATCTCACCAGCGTTTCCAGCGCCTCGGTCTCGCCCGCGCGGATGCGCCGCGCGAGCCGTGCCTCCTCGTCGCGGTCGATCAGCGGATAGGCGCTGATTTCGCGGAGATACTGATCCAGCGACTCGGATTCGGAGGCGATCTTCTTGGCGGTGCTGAACGACATGGCGGGCTCCGGTTCAGCGGAACGAGATTTTTTCCGCCGGTTGGCGGCCAGATGGAGGGGCTTTCAGAACTGCAAGAGGGCTGCGCCATTACGGCAAGGCCAGCCTCTGGATTCGCGCAAGACGCTTGGGAGGGGCGTGGATCGTTCATCACGGGCCACGGCTGGAGTATGACAGGGCTCCTACGGGGTGTCAAGCCCCCCACCATGCGTTTTCTCCACCCCGCCCCAAACCGGCCCGCCACAGCGCGCAAATGCCCATCTACCGCTCACTTCCGGCCTGCCGTACGGTGTTCGGCCTTGCCGCTGCTTTGGATTCGGCCACTGCATGGCCCCGAGGGGAAGGCGTACGGAAGCCGACGCCGCTCCCGTGGTGGGCCGCGAAGAAAAATCGCCCGGCGCCGCGTGGATGCGGAGCCGGGCGATCGTCGATACTCGAGAGATGCTGGAGCTCAGTGCACCAGCTCGCCGATGCGGCCCCAGCGGACGCCGCTGAGCCACGAGAAGGGCGACAGGCTGTCCTTTTCGTACGAGTAGTACACGAACACCGGGCGGCCCTTGATGGCGGTGCCGTCGAGGAAGCCCCAGAAGCGCGAGTCCTCGCTGTTGTCCCGGTTGTCGCCCAGCGCGAAGAACTTGCCCTGGGGGACCACCACCGGGCCCCAGTTGTCACGCGTGGGGCGGTAGTCGCTCCAGTGCGCGGGGCGGCGCGCCAGGAACGACAGCTGCCACAGCATGTCGTCGCTCGACGGGTCGGTGAGCGGGTCGGTGTGGCGCGCGAAGGGCTCCACCTGCGGGCGCCCGTCCAGGTACAGCACCTTGTCGCGCATCTCCAGCGTGTCGCCGCCCACGCCCACGATGCGCTTGACGTAGTTCCGGTGCGGGTCGTGCGGCGGCAGGAACACGATCACGTCGCCGCGCTTGGGGGCGCTGAACGCGGGGAGGTGCGAGTGGGTGCCCGGGATCTCGGCGCCGTACACCGCCTTGTTCACCAGCAGGAAGTCGCCCACCAGCAGGGTGCCCTCCATGCTGCCGGTGGGGATCTTGAACGCCTCGAACAGGAAGGTGCGGATCACCAGGAACAGGACGATGGCCGTGGAGATGGCCTTGGTCCACTCCCACATCCAGCGGCCGGTGCTGATGGAGCCCCGCGCCTCGCCGGCGGTCTTGCGGCGCTCCTCGTCCACGCGCTCGGCCGAAAGGCGGAGGCGGCGCGGCTCGGGGAGGAGCACGGTGGAGTATTCGGCGCGGCGGTCGTCCATCGGGATGGCTCTGGGGCAAAGGTACTGCGTTGCGCTACACGGGTTTACGCCCAGCCCTGACGCGTACACGCGAAACGGATGCCCGTTCCGGCCGCCACGCCCGGCCCGCCGATCCCGCGCATGAACGGTAACGAAGCCCCCGCGCATCCGCCAAGCCCCACCCGGCCAGCGGCGGGTTGCGCGGGGTGAACGGCGGATCGCGCCGGCCGGCGGCTGCCCTACGATTCGTGATCGCCCCAGCCGCCGAGGCGGGTCGGCCAACCGGAGACCGGCGCGATGGGGTCGCCGTGGGATCGGCGGGCAACGATGCTCCCCGCGAATCCGGCCAGGATCGCGTCGTCTGCCATTAACGGCGGGTTGAAACCCGCCGCTGGAACTGCGGGAAGTCCGCCTTCGCGGACTGCGCGGAGCGGCACCCTGCCGGTCGTCGCGGTGGCCGCCAAGATCAAGAACGCGCGAGTGCGCGAATGCAGAACGCACTCGCGCACTCACGCACTCACGCACCTGTTGCCGTTCAGTACGGCGAGGCTTGGTAATTATCGATCTGCGCGCGCTGCAGCTTGCCGCTGTAGTCGGCGTAGCAGACCTTGGTCTCGCTGTAGAACTCGTACACCTCCCAGCCGCCCTCGCGGTGGCCGTTCCCCGTCTGCTTCACGCCGCCGAAGGGGAGGTGCGCCTCGGCGCCGATGGTGGGCGCGTTGACGTAGGTGATCCCGTTGTCCAGGTCCTGGAAGGCGCGGAACGACAGGTTCACGTCGCGCGTGTAGATCGAGCTGGACAGCCCGTACTTCACCTCGTTGTTGATCCGGAACGCCTCCTCGGCCTCGCTGAAGCGGATCACCGAGAGCACCGGCCCGAAGATCTCCTCGGTGGCCATCCGCGACCCCGGCTTGATCCCGGTGAAGATGGTCGGCTGGAAGAAGTAGCCGTCGTCGAGCCCGGCGCCCGTGGCGCGCTCGCCGCCCAGCACGAGCGTCCCTTCCTGCTTCCCGACCTCGACGTACGACTGGACCTTCTCCAGCGCGCGCTGGTTGATCAGCGGCCCCACGTCCACGCCGTCGTCATTGCCGTAGCCCAGCTTCAGCTCCTTCGCCCGCTCCACCAGGCGCTCCACGAAGGTGTCGTGCACCTGGTCGTGCAGGATCAGCCGGCTGGTGGCGGTGCAGCGCTGGCCGGTGGTGCCGAAGGCGCCCCACAGCACGCCGTCGAGCGCCAGGTCCAGGTCGGCGTCGGCCATTACGATCTGGGCGTTCTTGCCGCCCATCTCCAGGCTCAGCCGCTTGTGCAGCTCGCCGCACACACGGCCGATCTCGCTTCCCGTGGCGGTGCTGCCGGTGAACGAGATCACCGGGATGTCGGGATGGCTGACGATGTGCGCGCCCACCTCGGCGCCGTAGCCATGGACGAGGTTGACCACGCCCTTCGGGATCCCGGCCTCCTCCAGCACCTCCACCAGGAGCTGCACGGTGTGCGGCACGTCTTCACCCGGCTTGATCACCACGGTGTTCCCGCACACCAGGGCGGGGAACATCTTCCAGGTGGGGATGGCGAGCGGGAAGTTGAACGGCGTGATCAGCCCCGCCACGCCGATGGGGCGGCGCACCGACATCGCCCACTTGCTGGCCAGCTCGCTGGGCACCGTCTTCCCCCACAGCTGGCGGCCCATGGTGGCGGCGTAGAAGGCGGTGTCGATCCCTTCCTGCACGTCACCCTTGGTCTCGGCCCACACCTTCCCCATCTCGCGCGTGGCGGCGCGGGCGATCTCGTCCTTGCGCGCCACCAGGATCTCGCCCACGCGGCGCAGGATGTCGCCGCGCGCGGGCGCGGGAAGAAGCCGCCAGCCGTTGAACGCGGCCTTGGCGGCCGCGGCCGCGCGGTCCACGTCTTCCTTCCCCGAGCGCGGCCACATGCCGATCAGGTCGCTGTTGCGCGCCGGGTTGCGGTTCTCGAAGTACTGGCCTGTAGACGGCTCCACCCACTCGCCGCCGATGAAGTTCTTGAACGTGTCCGCCATTGCTCCGTGTCGGGTTCTGGGTGCCACGCGGGTCTGGGAAAGCCCGCCAATCTACAAGG
>DASSJS010000376.1:0-5116 GCA_035691085.1 Longimicrobium sp. | reverse complement strand
TCCGTGGCCTGGAGGACGGTTTCGAGCTTGTCCAACTCCTTTACAAACCGGGCCTCGGGAGATTGGGCCGCGTCGTACTCGCGCCACAGCGCCAGCAGCGACTCGTCGCCCGCGAGGCCGGCCAGGTGGCGCATCGCCTCTTCCTCGCGGCGGTGCTTCTCGCTGGCGCTCACGCCGTCGTACGGGGTGATGTCGCCCACCAGCGCCTCGGCCAGGTCGTGCACCAGCGCCAGCGCCACGCAACGGGCAACGTCCAGCGCCGGCTCCGCGCGCGGGGCCAGCACCAGCGCCAGCAGCGCCACCCGGTGCGAGTGCTCCGCCACCGACTCGGGCGACGCGATGCCCCGCAGCGCCCACCCCGCGCGCGGCGTCTCCTTCAGCCGCCCCGCCAGATGGATGAAGCGCAGCAAGGCGTCGGCGTCGGTCTCGGGCGCGGAGGCAGTCTGATCGTTCATCCCGGCAAGATCGGGCTGAGCGCGCGATGCGGCCAGAGGACGGCTCCTGGCACCGCGGATCTGTCCAACAATCATCCGCGATCGACGGCGCTGATCACAACGTTCCGCTGGAGCGGTACCGAGAGGACTGGGGACTTATTGCCAGCCGTGCAACCTGTTGTGGTAGAAGGAGATTGGACAGTCCCGCTTGCGCCAGCAGAAGGACAAAAGCACAACATGGACGCGATGCCTCCTCCTTTGTATACTTGGCGCCGGTGAGGGGGTTGACGGGCCATATGAAAACTGATATAATCATGAGGACGACGCCGGAGAGGGTGCTGAGATGGGTGGGGAGCGCGAAGAAGGACTACTGCGCGTTCCCGCCCGAGGTGCAGGACGATTTCGGCTACGCGCTGCACCTGGTGCAATCAGGCGTCCATGTGGTGCCCGGGGCCAAGCCGCTGGGCAAGGGAACGCTCAAGGGGCTCGGCATCATCGAGCTGTGCGACGACCACGACGGTGACACCTTCCGCACCGTCTACACGGCCCGGCTGGGGCGCGCGGTGTACGTGCTCGACGCGTTCAAGAAGAAGAGCAAGCACGGCATCGCCACGCCGAGGCACGAAACCGACCTGATCCGGCAGCGTTACGAGGCGGCGGTTTGCGACGCCCGCGAGCGGGGTGAGATCTGAACCAACCAGAGGGGGGCGCCCAATGAGCGACGAAAACCGCATCCTGATCGAGGAAAGCAGCGGCAACCTGTGGGCCGACATCGGCCGCCCCGACGCCGACGAGGCGCTGGCGCGTGCCGAGCTCATGCGCCGCATCAGCGAAAGCATCCGCGCGCGCGGGCTCACCCAGGCCGCCGCCGCCGAACTCCTGGGCACCACCCAGCCCACCATCAGCGACTTGGTGCGCGGCAAGCTCTCGCGCTTTTCGCTCGAGCGGCTGATCGCCTTCCTGAATGCGCTGGGGCAGGACGTGGAGATCGTGGTGCGCGCCAACCCGGCCAGCGGCGCGGAGCGCGGGCGCATTCGCGTGGCGGCCTGACGCGAACCACCGCAGTGGCTCAAACGAAGGCGGGGTGTTCCGGATCGGAACACCCCGCCTTCGTTCGTCCATACAGGCGTTTTCACACAAGTCGTTGCAACGGATACAGTTCGTGCCAGCCGCGCGTCGGCCGGGCCGCGGGAGCGGCGGTTGCGGCCATGGCGCGGCGTGAACACGAGACTCCGCGCCGCCTCAGGGCGCCACGTCGAAGAAGCGCAGATCCTTCTCGCGGTCGATGGTGGTCTTCATCGTCCACTCGCTGTCGAACAGGATCAGCGGCTTCTCCTTGCTGTCGTACACCAGCGCGCGGCCGTAGCCGCCGTTGGCCACGCGCTCGATCTCGGGCAGGGGCCCCTCCACCCAGCGGGCGAAGCGGTAGCTCATCCCCTCGAGCCGCGCCTTCACGCCGTACTCGTGCTCCAGACGGTGCAGCAGCACGTCGAACTGAAGCTTGCCCACGGCGCCCACGATGGGCGCGGGGCCGGTGATGCTCTCGGCGTAGAAGACCTGCGCGGCGCCTTCCTCGGAGAGCTGCTGAAGGCCCACGTCGAGCTGCTTGCGGCGCATGGGGTCGCCCACGTGCACGCGGGCGAAGTGCTCGGGGCTGAAGCGGGGAATGCCGCTGAACTCCAGGTCGCCGTTGGCCGAAAGCGTGTCGCCGATGCGCAGGGTGCCGCGGTCGTGCACGCCGATCACGTCGCCGGGCCACGCCTCCTCGATCTGCGTGCGCTCGCGCGCCATGAACTGCGTGGGCTGCGCCAGGCGCACCTCGCGGCCCAGGCGCACGTGCTTCACCTGCATCCCCGCCTCGAAGCGCCCCGAGCACACGCGCACGAAGGCGATGCGGTCGCGGTGCTTGGGGTCCATGTTCGCCTGGATCTTGAACACGAAGCCGGTGAAGTGCGGGTCCAGCGGCTGCACCGGGCCGGTGTTCGCCTGGCGCGGGGTGGGCGGCGGCGCCAGCTCCAGGAACTGCACCAGGAAAGGCTCCACCCCGAAGTTGGTCAGCGCGCTGCCGAAGTAGGTGGGGCTCACCTCGCCCGCCAGGAACGCCTCGCGCGAGAACTCCGCCCCCGCCAGCTCCAGCAGCGACAGGTCGTCGAGCAGCTTTTCCAGCGCGTTCTCGGGGACGATGTCGTGGATGCGCTCGTCTTCGAGCGAGACGGTGTGCTCTTCCGCGCGCTTCTGGCCGTGGTCCTCGCCGCGCTCGAACAGGTGGATGCGCTCGTCGGTGCGGTCGTACACGCCCAGGAAGCGGTCGCCCGCGTGAACCGGCCAGGTCATGGCGTAGCACTTCATCCCCAGCTCGCGCTCCACGTCGTCGAGCAGCTGGATGGGGTCGGCGCCGGGGCGGTCGCACTTGTTCACGAAGGTGACCACCGGCGTTTTCCGCAGCCGGCACACTTCGAACAGCTTGCGCGTCTGCTCCTCCACGCCCTTGCGGTTGTCCAGCAGCATCACCGCGCTGTCGGCCGCCATCAGGGTGCGGTAGGTGTCTTCGGAGAAGTCCTGGTGGCCGGGGGTGTCGAGCAGGTTTACGGCGTAGCCGCCGTACTCGAACTGCAGCACCGAGCTGGTCACGCTGATGCCACGCTCCTGCTCCATCTTCATCCAGTCGCTGGTGGCGTGCCGTGCCGCACGGCGCGCCTTCACGCTCCCGGCCAGGTGGATGGCTCCGCCGTACAGGAGGAGCTTTTCCGTGAGCGTGGTTTTCCCCGCGTCGGGGTGGCTGATAATGGCGAAGGTCCGCCGGCGGCGGACCTCGGGTTCCAGTCGTTGCATCGGTTCGCGGTGAGCCTCCGGCCGCCGCCGCCGCGCCAGGTGCGCGGTGCGGGGGCCGGTTTGCGCGCATTGAATCTAACACATTGCCCCGCAGGGCTCAACGCGTGTCTTTCGCCCGCCCCGCGGGCACGTCCGGCGCCGCCCGCTCGCCGCGGCGCCCTTCCCGCACAACGAAAGAGGTTCACCATGAACAACCACGTTCGCGCCACCCTGGTTACGCTCGCCGCCGTGACGGTGTCCAGCGGCTGCGGAGGCAACAGCACCGGGTCCGTGGGCGGTGGGGGAGGAGGCGGTGGTGGTGGAGGCGGCGGGGGTGGCGGAGGCGTGGTGAACGCCACCGTCCACCTGACCGCGTCGAACAGCTTCTCGCCCAGCGACCTGAACGTGTCGCCGGGGAACACGGTGCGCTGGGTGGCCGACACCAACACCGGTCACACGGTGACCCCCGACAACGCCGCGCAGGCCGGCGCCTGGAGCTCGGCCACGCTGAGCACCACGGGCGGCACCTTCGACCACACCTTCGCCACGGCCGGAGACTATCCGTACCACTGCAACGTGCACGTGGGGATGACGGGCACCGTCCACGTCCACTGACCGCGGGCACGAGACCGGCCGGGGCATCGCACGGCGAGCGGCGGGGGGAGCGATCCTTCCTCCGCTCCCCGCTTCATCCTGTTCCCCCGGCAGTGGGTTACGGGTTATGATCCTCGGATCCCGCCCCCGAGGCTGATGATGCCCCCCAACGCGAGCGGGGCGGGCGCTGTATCCTTTCGCAAGCTCGGGCACGGCAGGGGGCCGTGCCGGGCGATGCACCCTCCCCACGGAACGGACGCCATGCAACGCTCGCTGCTTCTCACCGCCACCCTTGCCACCGCGCTGGCCCTGGCGGCGTGCGACCAGAGCACCACCGGCAGCACTCCCGACACGCAGTTGAGCGCCGCCGAGGCACGCCAGGTGGCGGGCGACGCCGGCGACCTGGACGGCGCGCTGCTGGACGGGGTGCCGGGCGGCAGCTTCGACCGCGCCCCCGCGGCGCCCGAGTTCGCGTCCACGACCGTCACGACCACCTTCAGCCGCACGCGCACCTGCCCGGCCGGCGGCAGCGTGAAGCTGGAGGGAACGATGGTGCACACTGGCGACCCGGCCACGCACACCGGCAGCAACCAGTTCAACGCCACGCGCACCGAGACGGCCTGCGCCCTCAACCGCAACGGAGCCACGCTCACCATCAACGGCAACCCCAACACGGTGCTGACGGCGAGCCAGAGCTGGACCAACGGCACCCCCGGCGTGCGCACGGCCACCAAGAAGGGGAGCTTCACCTGGACGCGCAGCACCGGCGGTTCGGGGACCTGCAACATCGACGTGACGCACACCTGGACGCCGGCCACGCACACGCTGCACGTGAGCGGCACCGTCTGCAACCAGACCATCGACATCACCCGCACCTGGACGCAGGGCGGCTGATCGCCCCTGATCCGGCGCGGATGCGAAGCGGCCCCGGAGAGATCCTCTCCGGGGCCGCTTCGTGATGACCGGATGATCCGGGCAGCCCGTACCTCCGTACCTCCGTACCTCCGTACCTCCGTACCTCCGTACCTCCGTTGGAAAGCTCCCAAATCTTGATCCAGTAGTTATGGGAGTTCCGGTGAACCTGCAGTTTGCAAAGTTTTGTCAGTGTCCAAAGCCTGTGGGTTGTACGACGGCCTTAGCTGCGGAGCAGCGGAGGCCACGCTGAGTTCAGCGCAGGCGATGGCGAACTGCGCGGGCGTCTTGTAGCCGAGCGAGCTGTGCGGCCGCACGTTGTTGTACCACACCCGGTGATGTTCCGTGAGCGCCTGGGCTTCGGC
>DASSJS010000375.1:0-14792 GCA_035691085.1 Longimicrobium sp. | reverse complement strand
GCTCCTTTCCAAGCTTCGACACTGGATCTCTCCGCGCCTGAGTCGGCGCGGAGTCTGCCGCCGATTTGCGGCAGTTTCAAACTCCTCCAGTGCGTAAAACTTGGTGTCCCCTGACAGGCAGTTTACTGCCGGCTCCTACATTTTAACGACGACGAGCGCTCTTGGCTCATCTGTGCATCGCCTCGGTGGCCCCGAGACTGGATCGGATCAGGCGGAGCCAGTCCCCCGCTGGCGTGGGAAGCAGCAGCGGCAGAAATCGCCTCTTGCCGGTTCTTCGTTGGTCCCAGCGGACACCGGTGGATACGACCGGGGGATTCCGCCCCCGATCCCTCAGAGGGAATGCGGGAGGTTTCGGCCGCCGACTACGCCGCAGCGGCACGCCACCGGTAGCCCTTGGCCGGAGAACCGAGCACGGAGCCGGGCGGATAAAAGGGATCGGGCGGCCTCGTTACACAGCGTAACGAGGCCGTGTTTGAAGATGCGTCTGTACAGGGCGGCACAAGGAGTACCTGTCAACTCTTTCGGCCTGGCGGCCAATTTCCTTATCCGCCAGACACCAGCGGGCCGCCGTACCTCCGGCGCAACTCCACAAGTTCCGCTTTTCTCGTTTCCGTTTGTGCCGCAGCAATCCGCCCCCGCAGTGCTGCCGCCCGACGGTCCAGAGCCTCCACGTCTGCGCTGTCGTGCTGGGGTTGAACCAGCAGCCGCGCAGTCTCTGCTAGTTGCTCCTGTAGCTCCGCAAGTGCCTCAGGCGAGCTGTTCATGCGTGGATGAGAGCACGGACCGCCTCTACCCACTGCGGCACGTACATACCCGCGCTCTGATACGATTCGTCCACGGCCGCAAGCAAACGCGCCACGCCTCCGTTCGGCTCTGGCAACGTCACCACAAACCGGCGAAGGGCAGAGACGATTTCTTCGGGGGGTGTCTGATGCACCCCTGCCCGGTTGTAGTACCAGTGGCGGACCCGTTCGATGGTCGGGCCGTACGGGTTAGTGCCGTGTACGATGTTCGTCAGGCCAGGCAAGCTGAACGGCCGTGCCGCCCCCCCAAACGCAGAGCCCGCCCCGGCGCACCGGGGCGGGCTCGTCAGTTTACGGTCGTGGTGCCGCTTACCGCACGATCACCCAGCCGTACATGTTGGCGTCGACGAAGTGCCGCGTGACGGCGCAGATCACAAGGTAGCGGCCCGGCTTGTGGATCGCGATCGAGAGCTGCGGCACCGGCGCCGCCTGCAGCGCCAGCCGGTTGGTGGGGTCGAGCACGAAGGGGCCGGGGCCAACCACGAGGTCCTCGGGGCGCGTGCCGGGCTTGTAGATCGCCACCCGGTGCCCGGGGAACACCCGGAAGGTCACCTTGTCACCCACGTTCACCACCACGGTGCCCGGGATGACCCGGTCCCTGCCGTGGTACGACTCGTCGTGCACCCCCGGGGGGAAATCCGTGCCGACCTTCGGATCGCCGAAGAACATCACCGCTCCCGCCCCGGGCGCGCTCTGCACCTGCATGTCCCCGAGCGGCTGCGCGAGCCATTCATCGAGCGTCCAGTTGTCGTCCTGCGACTCCGCCCAGCCGGCGTCGAGCGTCGCCACCGTCGCGGCGTCGTCGGCCGGCGACTCGACAAGCGTGCGCCCGTGACCCGAAGGGGCCACCGGTGTCGTGGATTCGGAGCAGTTTGCCAGGAGCGGTGTGACGAGGAGAAGAGCAAAGATCCGTCGCAAGGGGGCCTCCGGAGAAAGGAAAGGGGTGAGAGCGGCGGTAGAACCTTTTCCCGACGCTCTGTCAAGATGGCGCTTTCGCGTCACGGTGTCAACGACATTGATCGGCAACGTTTCCTGCCCGGCGCCGGACCCCTCGCCATCCGAAGAATGCCTTCTCGCTAAGACTGTTATCCCGTTCTGACGCAAAGCAATCGCCAAGCGGCCCCGTATCCTTGGAAAGCCAGCAGAATCAACGCGCCGGCGCCAGTGGATAGGTGCGCACGCCCGGGTACACGCCGCCGCCGACATGCTGTTCCGCTTCCACGTACACACCCCAGGGAAGCCTCGCTCCGTCGTCCACCGTGAGGCCGAAGTGGAGGATGCGGTCCCTCGACTCCGCTCCCTGCGATCCGTGTCCGCCACCCACGTGCGAATGGCCATGATACAGGGTGGCCGACCAGCTTCCCCCGATGTACGCGGCGTCGCGGCCCTTGCGAGCGGCGAGATCGACGCCGCCGCCGAACGCCACGCCGCAGGAAAGGTCCACCCCCGCACCCTTCCCCCAGATGGTGCCCGCCGGCAGGAACACGTAGCTCGGCCAGTCGAGCTGCTTCCCATCCGGGCCATGGCCGTGGTCGATGAAGAACGGCCTCGCATCCAGCCCCGCGTTCGCGGCTTGCCCCATCCCCAGCACCTGCCGGAAGAAGGCCGTGATCGTCCGGCGCGAAAGCCGGTCGCTGGATGAATTCTCGGGCGCCGCGATCAGCCACCGGAACAGTTCCTGGACGGTCAGGCCGTCCACGAGCACCTGGTGGCGGTTCACCACGTAGTCGCCGAGGTCGCCGGCCCGGCTCGGGAGGCGCGCCGTGATGAACGCCTCGAACTCGGCCGAGGAGAGGACGCCGGAGCGCAGCGCGGCCAGTGCCGCGAGGCCTTCCCGGGCGAGCGCGGCGATCGACCGTGCACGTTCACTGGGCCGGACGGCGAGCACGGCGTCCGCCAGCCGGGCTCCGAAAACGAAGGCCCGCTCTCGTGCCTTCGCGCTCGCGGCACGCCCGAGGACTTCCAGGAACGGGCGGTCCGGAAAGTTGACGTGGGGGTCGATCGTGTCGTGCGTATCCGTCGCCTGCAGTGCGAGAGCGCGCTCCTGGCAGGGGCGGAATCGCGCTACGGCCTCTTCCACGGCCTCCAGGTGCGGCTCGATGTCCAGGGACGGAAGGTCGGCAAGGCACTCGGCGAGGCAGTCCAGGCACTGCCCGCGCACGTCGAGCGTGACCATGCCCGAATCCGAGACGATCGTGCGCACGGCCTCTCGAAGGGCGGCCTCACCCACCGCCGTACCAGCGTTCTCACGGCAGAGACGCCCGAGCAGGTCGACCAGGCGGTGACGCCAGCGCTGCTTCTCGGTATTCAGCCATGAGGTGAGATGGATGTCCGACCTCAGGACCTGGCCGAGATTCACCACGATGCCGGACCCGTCCGCCCGCGAGCTCACCGCGTCGTAAAGCCGGTCGAGAATCACCTCCCGCACGTCGGGAACGCCCGTCTCGGCGGCCAGCCAGTTCATTCCAAAGCCGTTGATGCCGTACAGCAGGCCCAGCATCTCCGGATCATGGAGGAACGGATTCGCACTGCCGCGCAGCGCGGATGCAAGCGCCTCTAGCCGTCTCTCGATCGCGGCGGAATCCGTGGTTGGTGCGTCGTCCATTGTGGTTCAGCGAAGGGCGACAAGCCGGTTCAACTCGCCGGCCCGGTCATCCGGCCGCGAGCGTGGAAGGTGAAGCGCCGAGGCCCGCGAGCGTGAGCCCGCCGCGGGTGCGAAGCGGGCCTGCCGCACTCGAAACGCCGGTCGATGCGGCGGCTGGCGGCGGCTGGCCCATTCTCCCCGGGACCGGTCCGCCACGTGCCCGCTACCTGCGAATCCGCGCGAACGTCTTCGCCTTGTCCATCATGTCGATCACCTTCCGATTGAAGGCGAGGTCGCTGAGCTGCGGCGAATCGGTGGCGAATCGCGAGTAGGTGTCGTACAGGCACCGCGCGAGCATGTCGTCGGGGAGCTTCGCGACCCGTGTCTGCTCGGTCGACCCATCGCTGTTGTAGCCGGAGTACTCCATGACCACGCTGGTATGGTCGTCTCCCGTGACCGGCAGGAACGCCTCGATGTGCTCGCTGTTCGGAAAGCGCAGCTTCAACACCCGCGTTCGGGTCAGCGCATCGAGCGATGAGACCAGGACCGCGATGCAGTGGTCCAGCTCCAGGACCAGGATGCCGACTCCCATGTTGCGGACGACCTGGCACACTTCGGTGTCCATCTCCCGGTAGTGCATGTGCCGCACTTCGGCGCGAAGGACCCGGTAGCGCGACGCCTCGGTGAGGTACAGCGCCGTGGCGATCTGATGGGGGAGCTCGACGTCCATCACCGACTCCGGCCGCGAGCGCCCGGCAAGTGTGGGCGTGATCCGCGGCTTCGACATCTCGAATTCGAGGTAGTGGGGCTGCTGCCCCACCTCCCGGATCTTGTCCTTGCAGCTGGCGACCGAGCGGCTGTACAGATAGGGATTGATCACGCCGATGGCGGCGCCGGTGCGATCCGCGATCCGCCGCATCTCGTCGACGTCGGCGGCGTTGGAGGCGCAGGGCTTCTCCACGATGATCCGCCGGAACCCTGCGTCGGTCGCGGCGCGCAGCGTCGCTGCGTGATCGTCGGCGGGGGTGCAGATGTGCACGACCGTAGTCTCTGGATCCACGCCGGTCAGCTCCGCGAGCGAGGTCGCGCGGCTGATCCCTCGTGGGTCGTATCCAAAGTCGTATTCGAGACGATGCAGCGCGCGCCTGGTTCCCGCCTCCACCGTGTCGACCAGGCCGACGACGCCCCCGAAGGGCGAGTCCCCGGCGCTGTGAAGGCGGATTTTCTCCAGGACGGGGATGTGCAGGCCCATTCCCGCCCGCCCCAGGCCGACCACCACCGCGTTCAGGCGTTGAGAAGGCACGGTCACATCCGAAATGGGAAACGGGCCGGCGGACAGCGGCCGGGCCGGGGCCGGCAAGTTCGCCGCTTCGTGGGTGGCCAGGCCCCGTACGGCCTCGCGCTCGATCGTCGACATGCGCTGACTCCCTGGAGTGGGCGGCGCCCGCGGTGTCCGCGGCGCGCCGGGGGGTGGCGGCAGGTGATGGGTCCGGCAACGCAAGCCGATGCAGCCACACGGCTTCGCGGCTCCCGGGGCTACCCGGACTGACGTTTGACGGCCTTCGAGGACAACTCGCCGGCTCACGAATCGCTATCGCCTCGTCCTCGCGCGCGCCGCTACCGCGGCCCCTTCCGCGCGACCGCCAGCGGCGGGTACACCGTCCTCCGCCTCGACCGTTCGCGCGGACGCGGGCGCGCCGGCCCGGACGCGGATGGTGTCGCGGGCGCGCTCGGCGGCGCGGGCGGCGGCGCGGGCCTCGCCGGCGCAGGCGACCACGTGGCCGATGCGGTCGCGGAAGTCGCCGTGCACGGCAAGCTCGTCGCCGGGGCGGCGGTAGGCGCTCACCTCCACCACGTCGGGGCGGGCGAGCGCGTCGGACATCCCCTCGATCGCCGCGAGCCGCCCCGCGCCGGGCGCGAAGAGGAAGCGGATGGAGGCGTGCCGCCGGTGCACGGGGACGAGCCCCGGCTCCCTCCCCACCACCAGGCGCAGCGTCTCGCGGATCAGGTCGATCCCCTGGGCGTGGCGCACCAGCTCGGGGATGAAGCCGCCGGCCAGCCGCGGGTTGACCTCCATCGGCACGGCGCGCCCCTCGCGGTCGATCCGCAGCTCCCAGTGGAGCGGGCCCCAGCCGAGGCCCAGGAGCGCCGTCCCGCGCGTCACCGAGTCGGCCAGCGCCGCCGCGGCCTGGCCGGAAACGTCGGCCGGGTAGTCGTGCCCCGCCTCCACGAAGAAGGGCGGATCTCCCAGGTGCTTGCGGGTGATCCCCACCACCCGCCCGGAGAAGACCTCGACCGAGAACTCGTCGCCCTCGACGAGCGACTCGACCAGGACGCGGGCACCCTCTCCCCCCGAGGCGAAGAGGAGCGCGGCGTGGGAGACGGCTTCCGCCGCATCGGCGCAGGCGCGCACGCCCACGCTCCCGCTCCCGTCCACCGGTTTCAGGACCACGGGGAAGCCGATCTCGCGCGCGGCGGCCGCGGCCGCGGGCGCCGAGGAGACGGCGCGGAAGGCGGGGGACGGGACACCGCCGGCGGCCAGCACCTCGCGCTGCCGCGACTTGTCGCGCGCGGCGCGGACGGAGTCCGCGTCCGGGCCGGGAAGGCCGAAACGCGCGGCCAGCGCCGCCGCGGTGGCGATGAAGTACTCGGAGCTGGAGGTGATCCCGGCCACCCCGGCGCCGCCATCCCAGCGACCGGCGATCAGCGCGTGCAGCTCGTCTTCGTCGATGCGCGGGACGACGGCGACCTCGGGCGCGCCCTCTTCCGAGAGATAGGCGTACTTCCCGGGCCGGGCGGTGATCAGCACCGGGACGAACCCCATGTTCCGCGCGGTGCGCGCGAAGAGCCGCCCCGTGCCGCTGGTGTTGCTCTCCACGAAGAGCAGCGCCTTCCCGGCGGGGCCCGCGCTCACGCCGGCACCAGCTTGAGCCCCGCGCCGGGCCGCTCCATCACCTCGGCGTACGAGCGGCGGCCCCAGCGGAAGAACGCCCATGGGTCATCCCCGTCGTGGGGGTGATCCCACTCCACCGGCCCCTGCGGGAGGGCGTCGAGGCGCACCCCCTTCGCCTCCAGCCAGGCGTCGTCGTAGACGGTGTCCTGGTAGCGGTACCCCTCGTCGGGGAAGATCACGGCGCCCAGCCGGTCGGGGTTCGCGCGCGCCCACCCGTCGGCCACCAGGTACGCCGCGCCGCTGGTGGGGCCCATGAAGAGCGCGTGGTCGCGGTGGAGGCGGCGGGTGGCCAGGAAGGCCTCGGCCGCGCCCACCCAGTGCACCCGGTCGAACGCCGTGTGGTCCACGTTCGGCGGCATCAGCGAGTTGCCCAGGCCGCGCAGCAGCCGCCCGCTCCCGGCGTCGGACTGGCCGAAGAGGACGCTGCGGTGCGTGTCCACGCCGATCACCTCGAGCCCGGGGGAGATCAGCCGCAGGTACGACGAGATCCCGCACACGCTCCCGCCCGACCCCACGGTGCCGATCAGGGAGTCGATCGCCCCAGTGGCGTGGGCCAGGAGCTCGGCGCAGGGGGCGTAGCTCCCCGGGTTGTGCGGGTTGCTGTACTGGCGGGGGCAGAAGCTCCCCGGGTTCTCGGCCAGCACCCGCTCGAGGACGGCGAGCCGCGCCTGCTGGAAGCCGCCGGTGGGCCCCGGCTCGCGCACGATGTGCACGGTGGCGCCCAGGTCTTCCAGCCGGCGACGGAGCGCGTCGTCGATGGCCGGGTCGCTCACCAGCGTCAGCGGGTGGCCGCCGAGCCGCGCCACCATCGCCAGCGCCAGCCCGAAGGTCCCCGAGGTGGTCTCGGCGATGAGGCCGCCCGGGCGCAGCTCGCCCTCTTCCAGCGCCTTGCGGATGATGAAGCGCGCCGGAAGGAGCTTCATCAGCGGGAAGGCCAGCCCGATCAGGTTGGGGCGGAGCCAGACGACGCGGGGGAGCGCGATGGCGTCCACGTAGCTGGCGTGGATCACGGGGCCGCTCACGACGCGTCCTCCGGATTTCGGGCCAAGTCGGTGGAGAACTCCCAGCTGGGGTGCATCCCCAGCCGGCGCAGGCCTTCCCTGGCCTTCCGGGCGCGCGCGGCGGCGCCCGCCCCGGGCTCGAAGAGAAAGCCGGCCACGGTGCCGCTGTGCGCCACCTGCACCCCCAGCGCGCCCACCTCCTTCGCCAGCCGCAGAAGCTCGGGCATGTGCCGCTTGGGGCGGTGGCGCTGCATGATCAGGGTGCTGGCGGTGGCCACCCGGCCCAGCAGCGCGGCGTCCTGCCGCTCCACCGCCCGGCGCAGCAGCCCCAGGATCGCCCGGTAGGCCTCGATCTCCCACGCGGTGTAGGGGACGGGGGGGAGGGTGAGCGTGGCCACCCCGTGCTCGCCCTCGGTGTTGAAGCCCAGCACCCGCACCGCGGGGAGGGGCCCGCCCAGGTCCAGCAGGACGCGGCCGCGGCGCTGCGCGAAGAGCACCGCGCGGCCGGGGCCGAACATCAGCGAGTCCGACGCGGTCTCGGCGGCCACGGCCAGCCCCGCGATCCACGCCGGATCCAGCACCGCGCCGAAGGCATCGGCGACCGCGCGGATGGTGGCCAGCACGTCGGTGGTCGACGAGCCGCACCCCCACTGGACGGGAACGTTGCTCTCGATCCGGATCGACCCGCCCCACCCGGTGCGCCCCAGCGCGTCGAGCGTGAGCCGGGCGGCGGCCTTGGCGCGCGAGCGGTCGCCCGGCTCCACCGTGAGCGGCCCCGAGCGCAGGGGGCGGAAGCGGACGCTGGTGCGGAACAGGGTGCACGGGAGGGTGACCAGCCCGTGCTCCACCGTCCCGTCGCTGGAGTAGAACATCCCCTGCACGATCTCGCCGTGGTGCGCGTGGATCTCGCCGTGCCCCACGCGGAAGCCGTCCGCGCCCGGCGCGGCGCGCGGGGCTGGCGGCGCGGGGTTCGCGGCGGCGTCACGGGTGTCGAGGAGGAGTGCGGGCTGCATGGCCGGGGTCAGGAGGGGGAGGGGATCTCGGCGTCCGACGATGCCCGCGCCGCGGGCCGTGGCGCCTTTTCCGGCGCGCGCGTGGACGCGGCCCGGTTCCGGGCCCGAGCCTGGGCACCGGCCGTTTCGGTCTCGATGGAGAGGGTGCCATCCCCTTCCGGCGCAAACCGAACGCACCCTGCCGCGTAACGCTCGACACGGCAGGATAAACTGTCGCCTGTTCGTCTGGAAAAGCTAATCGTTCCTCGCCGAAAAACGCAACCCACGCCGGAAGGTTTTTTAATCTACACAACGACCTGAAAAGTACGGCAACTCGAACGCTGGCATTCGTCGGGCGGCGTAACCGGTGCGGCGCGCGCCCTCATCCAGGTCCGAGAAAAAGACTTGCCTCAACGCGGAGGCGCGGAGAGAGAAAAGAAAGGGCGTTTCTCTCCGCGCCTCCGCGCCTCCGCGTGATACAAATCCGCCTGATCCGTTGATGGAAGAATCGCTCGCCAATCCTGGCCGGAGCGTGCAGTCCGGTATGGATCCTTCAGTCGCTCAGGCGCCCTCGGGATGCGTCCTAAAGGCCGCTTCAAAGGAACGGAACAGCGGGGTTGGGCAGGAGGCGTGTGGTTGCGAGCCCGGCGGGCAGCGACGGTCCCCGCGGATACGCGATCAGATCTCCAGGATCACGCCTTCACGGGCACCGCGGGCGCTGTTGACCACGCCCTCGCAGGCGCCTTCGGGAAGCATGCGCAGGAAGCCGCCGCCGTACCGCCACCCGGTGCAGAACAGGCCCCAGATCACGGAGTGGGGAACGGGGGCGGCGCCGGGCTGGGGCGGGTACACGTACGGTCTGGAATCCACCCGCTCCTGCACGATCCACGTTCCCGCCTCCACCGCCTCGCGCACCCGCGCCTCCCAGTCGTCGGGCGCCAGGTACCGCCCCACGAACACGTCCTTGCCGCCGGCGCCCATGCTGGGCTTGAGGACCAGGTCGTCGCGCTGATCCAGCAGAAATTCGGGGAACCGCACCTCGGCGCCGCGCCAGGTGGTGGTGCGGGGGGACACCGTGCGCGTCCAGGGGATGTAGTCGCGGATCAGCCCGCGCTCCTCCTCCTTCCACGCCTCCAGCCCCTCGTTCTCGGAAAGCAGGGCGAGGTTGCGCTTGTCGTGCCACATCCGCGTGAGCCCGCCGTTGTACACGCGTACCCCGCCCGTCACCTGCGCCCGCAGCACCTGCATGGGGAAGCCCCGGATGTCGAACGCGTAATAGACGTGCACCCGCCGCTCGCCCATGTACAGGCCCGCCCCCCGGAACGTCAGCTCCTCGGCCGGCGTGGCGGTCAGCCACAGCTGGCCGGTCACGCCGCGGCCGGTGCGGCCGAGGAGCTCGGCGTACGCTTCGCTTACGTAGCGCCGCGCGCCCTCGGTGGGCGGCTCGTCGAGGGCCACCACCACGTTCAGCTCGCCGCCCGGCTGGATCACGCCGCTGTCCAGGGCGTCGTCGATCATGTGCTGGCAGAAGGTGGCCAGCACGTCGTGGCCGCCGGGGCTGATGCCCTCGCTCGCGCAGAAGTCCATGATGGCGGGGTGCCGCAGGTAGCGCTCGAGCCAGAACCCGTGTTCCCAGCCGCCCAGGTTGCCGGCCATGTTCACCTCGCAGCACTTCAGCCCGCCGGGGGTGTCGATGAAGTCGCAGCGGGCCACGGTGCTGTTCATGTAGTCGCGCACCGAGAACATGGCCGACATCAGGATGGGGTCGTAGGTGTAGTACGCGGCGAGGGTCCCCAGGTCTCCGCCAAACACCACGCGGGGGATGGCCTTGATGAGCTTGCACACGCCCACCGTTGCCCGCTCCATCTCGGCCACCCGCCGCGCGTCGGCCAGCAGGGGCCAGGTGATGTGGCAACGGAACATCCAGTCCGGCGGCCTGTTCTCGAACCCGTCCAGCTGCGCCGCCTGGTCGGGGTGATCCAGCAGGTGCTCCAGGAAGCGCTCGGCGGCGGGGGAAAGCCGGCGGTGCGCGGCCCGGGTGTCAGCGGGGATCGGCGGGGCGGATGCGAGCATGGGTGGGGTCCGGAAGGGGGGTGATGGAGAAGCGCGCGCCTCGAGCTGCCGCGCGCGGAAGTTCGAAAGCCTCTACGCCACCCGCCGCCGGGCAAACGCACGGCGCGCGGGGACATCCTTGCACGCGGATGGATGAGGTGCTGTCCACCGGCTGCCGGGCCAGGACGGAGCCCGCGTCCCGGCCGGGGGAGATCGAGGACTACGATCTCTGCACGGCAGGCAAGCTCAAGCGGGGGTACGTACCTCTGGAACGCGCGATGAGGCAGCCGCTGGCCCGCAGGGCAATCCGGTGGAGGTTCGTGGCGGTGGAACGGGTCGCGGGCGTCGAGCACCAGCAGGGGCCGGTGGTTTCACGCGCTTCGCTGGCAGACGGCAGACTTCACGTTCGAGTTCGCGCAGGACGCGCGGGTTCTGAACCGGCTTCCACTTCGAGACTTCGTACGTTGACCCAGGATGGTGACCTGCAGCTACTCTCGCAGCAGAACATTACTGCCACGAAGTCATGAGTTGATACTCGATCCGCTTGATCCGTTGATCAAAAGATCGCTGGTCGCCCCCGCTATCGTATGGGGTCAATTACAGATAGATCCTTCACTCGACCAAGCTTCTTCAAGGATGATACAGTGTAGGTGCTCTCCAAAGCAATGAAACACCAGGATCGATCATCAACGGAGTCAAAGGGCTCATCTCCGCTGACTCCGTTGACCCCGTTAACTCCATGTGAATCTGCATACGGCGTCCGGCAGGCCATTTCCCTCTCCCGTCAAAATGTCACCCTCGCGTTCTCTTTCGACGAACCGCCCGCGCCCGCGGGTGCCGGCGCCTCCTCCACCGCGCCCGCACCCCCCTCGTCCGCGGACCCTCCGTCGGTGCGTCACCCCTCGCGCGCGCCGCGATCCTCGGCGAGGAACGCGGCCAGCGCGGCCACGTGGGGCGGCTTCAGCGCGGTGACGTGGTTCCCCGCGCCGGGCGAGAACACCAGGCCGGGCGCCCACGCCCTCCACCCCCGCTCGACCTCGGCGAAGAGCGCGCGATTGGCCGCCTCGTCCTTCCGGGGATCGTCGACGAGCACCAGGCGGAGCCGGCCGGGATAGACGCCCGAGGGGCGGTAGACGGTGCGCAGGCAGCGCGCGAACGTCCGCAGCGGCCCGGCCAGCACCTCGGGCGTCGCGCGCGCGCCCAGGAGGCCGAGCCCCGTCATCTTCGCGTGCAGGAGCTTCAGCCACCCGGCCTCGTCGCGCGCGGCGACCTCGGCGGGGCCGATCCCGAGGGACCGCTCCGCGGCCAGCTCCAGGACCTCCACCAGCTTCAGGAAGGCCTCCCCGCCGCCGTACTCGCGGGCCACGGCCTCGGAATCGTCGGGCACCTCGCTGTCCAGGATGGTGAGCGACGCGGGCGGGCGTCCGGCCTCGTGGAGCCGCAGCGCCATCTCGAGCGCCACCCACCCGCCGAAGGAGTGGCCCAGCAGGTGGACCGGCCCCGCGGGGCAGGCCTCGCGGAGCGCGCGGAGGTAGTGCTCCGCGGCCGCCTGCACGGTGGCGTGGGGCGCCGCGTCGCCGTCGAGCCCGCGCGGCTGGAGCCCGTAGACCGGCACCGACCGGTCCAGCGCCGACATCAGGTCCACGAAGGAGGTGACGCCGCTCCCCGCGCCCGGCACGCAGAAGAGGGGCGCGGCGCCGGCCGCCCCGCCCTGGAGCGTCACCACGGGCGAACCGCCCCCGGTGGAGGGCGCCGCCGCCCGCGCCTGGCCCAGCGCGCGCGACAGCGCCTCGCCGAGGGTGGCCGCGTTCGGCGCCTGCATCATGGAGAGGTGCGTCCCCGGCACGGGGGTGACCCGGAGCCGCGCCGCGGGAAGCGTGGCCCGCCAGCCGCGCGACGGGTCCGCGCCGCCGCCCTGCTGGGCGGGAAAGAGGTGGACGTCCACCGGGAGCGGCTGCGGCGAGTATTCGCCCAGGGCGCGGTCGTGTCCGCGCAGGCGGTCGCGCATCCGCCGCGCCTCCTCCACGGTGACGTGGCCGGGGAGGAGCCCCTGCTCGCGGCACCGGGTGACGAAGGCCTCCAGCTCCACGTCGCCGGGGGCGACGCCCGCCTCGTCCGGGCCCGCGCGGCCGTCCGACCCCACGGCTTCGGCCATCCGCAGCACGTGCAGGAGCAGCGCGTTCTCCTGCGCCGCGTCGTGCTGCACGGCGCCGGCGCGAACGGGGTGGTAGCTGTCGAACATCCCCACGAACTCCACGACCTCGTCCCGGCCGATCAGCTGCGAGGCGACCTCGTAGGCCAGCACCCCGCCCACCGACCACCCCGCCACCCGGTACGGCCCCGAAGGCTGCACCTCGCGGATCATCCGCACCAGGCGGGTCGCCATCCCTTCCACGGTACGCAGGGGTGCGCCGGCGGGGGGCGCCGGGAGCGCGTACACCGGGATGTCGGCCCCCAGGTGGGGATGGAGCACCTGCGCGTACGCGATGGAACCCGCTCCCTCGTGCACCAGGAAGAGCGGGGGCTGCGAGCCGGACGGGCGGATGGCGATCGCCCCGTCGCCCTGGAGCGGGCGCTCCGCCTCGCCCAGGCGCGCGGAAAGCGATTCCACCGTCGGGTGCGAGAACAGGTGCGCCAGCGGGGCCTCCACCCCCAGCACCTGCCGCATCCGCGAGATCACCTGCACCGCCAGGAGCGAGTGCCCGCCCAGCTCGAAGAAGTTGTCGTGGCGGCCCACCCGCTCCACGCCCAGCACCTCGGCCCAGATCCCGGCCAGCGCCGCCTCGGCCTCGCCCACCGGCGCCGCGTACTCCTGGGCCGCGTAGGCATCGCCCTCCGGGGCGGGGAGCGCCTTGCGGTCCACCTTCCCGTTCGGGGTGAGCGGATATGCCTCCATCCACACGTAGGCCGCCGGCACCATGTACTCCGGCAGACGGTCGGAGAGATGCGCCTTCAGCGCCTCCACGGCCACCGGCCGGTCCCCCAGGTAGTACGCCGCCAGGCGCCGGTCGCCGGGCACGTCCTCGCGGACCAGGGCGACCGGGGCGCGCACGCCCGGGTGCTCGGCGAGGCGCGCCTCGATCTCGCCCAGCTCGATCCGGTAGCCGCGCACCTTCACCTGGAAGTCGGTGCGGCCCAGGTACTCCAGCACCCCGTCCGCGCGCCGGCGCACGCGGTCCATCACCCGGTACATCCGGCTCCCCGGCGGGCCGAACGGACAGGGGCCGAAGCGCTCCGCCGTCATCGCGGGGCGGTTCGCGTACCCGCGCGACAGGCCGTCGCCCGCCAGGTAGAGCTCTCCCACGGCGCCGATGGGCACCGGCTGAAGGTACGCGTCCAGCACGTACGCCTGCGTGTTCGCCACCGGCGTGCCGACCCGCACCTGCTCCGCGCCGCGCGGGACCAGCTGGTACGTCGAATAGGTGGTGTCTTCGGTCGGCCCGTAGAGGTTGCCGACCTTCTCCACCGTCTCCAGCGCGTACAGCCCCTGCGCCAGCGCGTTCGGCAGCGCCTCGCCGCCCAGGTTCAGCGTCTTCACGCTCGCCGGGATGCCGCCGCTCTTCAGCAGCTCCGCCGCCGCGCTGGGCACCATGCTGGCGTAGACGACCTCTTCCCCGAGCGTCGCCAGCTCCAGCGCGTTCTCCACCAGCACCAGCTTCCCGCCCCAGGCGAGGGTGCCGAAGACCTCGGCGACGCTGACGTCGAAGTTGATCGACGTGGAGAAGAGCACCGACGCGCGCTCCTGGTCGGTCACGTTCTCCCGCAGCCAGTGCAGCAGGACGACGACGGAGGAATGGCGGATCATCACCCCCTTCGGCCGGCCGGTGGACCCGGAGGTGAAGATGACGTGCGACAGGTTTTCGGGAGCGGCGCCGCTCTCCGGCGCGTCGGCCGATTCCGCCGCGATCGCGTCGCGCTCGCGGTCGAGCAGGAGCGTGGCCGCGCCCTCGGGGAGCCGGCCGGCGAGGGCGGAGTCGGTGATGACCAGCGTGACCGCGGCGTCCTCGGCCATCCACCGCAGCCGCTCGCGCGGGTACGCCGGGTCCAGCGGCACGTACGCGCCCCCGGCACCCAGCACGCCCAGCATCGCGGCGACCAGCTCCGGCGTGCGCGGCAGGCAGATGCCCACGCGCACCTCGGGCCCCACGCCGCGGCGCCGCAGCGCGTTGGCCAGCTGGTTCGCCCGCCGCTCCAGCTGCGCGTACGCCAGCCGCTCGCCGCGCCAGGAGAGCGCGACGGCCTCCGGCGTCCGCGCCGCCTGGGCGCGGAACAGGTCGTGGACGCGAAGGCCCTGGGTGGGATATGCACGCCCGGTCGCGTTCCACTCCTCCACCACCCGCCGGCGCTCGGCCTCGGAAAGGAGCGGCAGCCGGCTCACCGGCTGGCTCTCGTCGGCCGCCATCGCGG
>DASSJS010000374.1:0-32854 GCA_035691085.1 Longimicrobium sp. | reverse complement strand
CTGTGGAGCGGGCGAGTTCCCGCCACCCGTCTGGCAGGAACCGCGTGAGCACACCCCACTCCTCAGCGAGGATATCGGATCTCATGCAGCCTACGATAAGATCCCCTCGCGTAGGCTGCAAGCCTTAAGTTAACGCCTATGCCCCCGTACCCCCGTACCCCCGTACCCCCGTACCCCCGTACCCCCGAAAAACGGCCCGCCCCCGTGAAGAGGGCGGGCCGTTCGCTAGCCTTCGGTGTCGTTGTCCTTGGTCCCCCCGCCGCCGGTGCCGGCTCCGCTTCCGGCGCCTCCACCGCCCCCGCCATCGCCGGGCGGGGTGGGGGGCGGCTGGCCGGGCGGCGTGTTGGGCTGCGCCGGCTGCGGCTGATCGGGGTCGCGGCGCGGCGGGGCGCGCGGCTGCACCTTGGGCCTTCCGTATTCCCACCTCCGCCTGAGGTCCACCGTCACCTGCCGCCGGGGGCGGAACAGGTTGCGCACCAGCGGGTCGCGCAGCACCGGCTCCCACGCCGCGCGCAGGCTGAGCGTGGGCGAGATCTGCCAGTCCACACCCACGCCCAGCTGAGGCTGGGAGAGCACGTTCACCACCTCGCCGGTCAGATAGACGTTGGAGACGATCTCCCGCCCGGCCTCGATGGTGATGGCGCTCAGGAAGTTCAGCCCCAGCGGCGCCGCGCCCGCCGCCGAAGAGCCCGTGGCCGTGGTGGTGCGCACCCGCACGTAGTCCACGATGCGGTTGCCCACCAGGAAGCTCTCGATCTGCGCCACCAGGATGTTGGCCAGCGCCTCCTGCACCACCAGCGTGCTCAGCAGTTCCTCGGGCACCCCCGCCGTCTGTTCGCTGGTGCGGCCGAACAGGAGGAGCGAGGCCAGCTCGCTCTGCGACAGCGGCACCCGGTTGTTGGTGGAGAGCTCCACCCGGGGCTGCTCCAGCGTGCCGGCAAGGTGCACCAGCACGTCCAGCGGCTGGTCGGTGGTGCCGCCGCGCACCCGGTACGCCGCCGTGATGTCGAGCGACGGGTTCAGGTCGGGGGTGCCGTAAAAGCGCACCACCCCCTGCACGATCTCGAACTGCCGCCGGATCAGCGGGAACACCACCGTGTAGCTGCCGCGCACCGCGTCGAGCTCGCCGTACACCAGGTTCACCGGCGACCCGGCCGGGCGGTTGACCGTCAGCTCGCCGCGGATCTGGATGCGCGCGTCGGGCGACTGCAGCCACACGCTCTCGCCCACGATGAACTTCAGGTCGCGCGGGATCAGCGCGCCGAGCACCGCCTGCGCCGTGCTGGGCGCGGCCACCGTGTCGGCGCCCAGCGCGCCCACGTCGGCGTCCACGATGTCGGCCTCGGCGGCGGCGTTCAGCGAGGGGATGAAGATGGTGCCGTCCTCGATCTCCACCTCGCCCGTGGCCACCACCTGGGGGTAGCGCCCCGAGAGCCGCACCCGCGCCCGCGACTGGATGATGGCCAGGTCGCGGTTGTCGGCCACCTGGAAGTCGTCCAGCCAGATCGCCAGGTCCACCCGCGGGCGGGTGGCGTCGTCCAGCAGGATGGTGCCGTTCACCAGCGCCCGCCCGTCGCGCTTGGTGTAGGCGGTGAGCGAGTCCACGCGTACCGTGTCGCCGTGCATCGACAGGCGGCCGTTCATCCGCGTCCAGTGCGCGCCCAGCCGGGAAACGGTCAGCTCGCCGTTCTGCAGCACCGCGTCGCCGTTCACGGTGGGGTGCGCGGGGGTGCCGCCCACCACCACCCGCGCGCGCATCACCCCGGCGCCGTCCTCCAGGTACGTGGGAAGGCTCTGCGTGATCAGCGCAAGCGGCACCGAGTCGGCGGTGAGGGTGGCCGAGAGCGGCTGGTCGCGCAGCAGCTCCAGCCCGGGGACGATCCCGCCCAGCGACAGGCGCATGGGCACGCTCGCCACCGCGTTCACCACCTCGCGCCCGGCCACGCGCACCCCGCCGTTCACCGTCATCCGCCCGGCCGCGTAGTCGGCGTGCACCTGCAGCGAGTCGGAGCGCACGCCGCCATAGACGAGGGAGTCCACCCGCGCGTCGATGTGCAGCCGCGGGTCGGTCACCTCGCCCTGGATGGTGGCGTCGAGCGTGAGCTTCCCTTCGGCGTCGGGGAGCGCGGGGAAGATGCGGCGCGCCTCGGCCAGGTCGATCCCCTGCAGCTGCAGCCGGAAGTCGGCGCTGCCGCGCGGGGGGAGGACGCCGTCGGCCGCGATCAGCCCGCCCGCGCCGGGGCCGGTGCGGCGGAGGAGAAGGTTCTCCACCGCCAGCCCGCGCTCCTCGCTCCACCCGATCCGCGCGCGCTGCGCCAGCCGCCACTCGGTGCCGCCGATGCGCAGCCCCAGCGCGTCCAGGATCGCCCCGCGCGGGCTCAGCCCGTCCAGCTCCAGCGTTCCCGCGGCGGTCAGGTCGGTCTGCGGGTCGCGCCGGGCGCTGAAGGAGAAGGTGGCGCGCCCGGGGCTCAGGTTCGTGGTCAGGTTCAGCGCCTGCAGGCGGATCCCGCCCACCTGCAGGGCGGTGCCGTTCAGCCGGGCGTCGCCGGTCCACCCGCCGCCGGTGTTGATGCCGGAGAAGGTGAAGGTGAGCGCGCCCGCCGCGTAGGTGCCGTAGCGGAAGCCGCGCGCCTGCCCCGAAAGCCCGACGGAGGGGTTCTTCAGCGTTCCCTGCATCGTCCCCGACATCGACAGCGAGCCCGCCAGGTCCGGCAGGGTGTCGCTCCCGGGGAGGAACGGCCGCAGCTGCGCCAGGTTGGGCGCGTTCAGCGAGAAGGTGAGCGGCCCCGCGTTGCGGGTGAGGCCGATCTGCCCGCGCGCCTCGGCGCGGAAGCCGCGCCCCGCGAAGAGGAGCGTGTCCACCCGCAGCACGGCGCCGTCGCTGTTCACCCGCAGCGTCCCCGCGTTCAGCGCGATCCCCGCGATGGTGGAGCCCGGCACCGCGGTGAACTCCACGCGCCCCACGAAGGTCTCGGGGGTAGTGCCGCGGCCGTCCAGCACGAACGAGCCGGTGAGCCGCGTGTGCGGGAAGGCGCTGAGCCCGGGGAGCGCCGCCAGGTCCAGCCCGGTCACGGTGCCGCGGATGGCGTAGCGCGGCACGGCGCCCGGCGCGAAGGTCCCGTTCAGCGCGAAGGCCTGCCGGTTCTGCGCGTCGCGCAGGTCCACGTCGAAGCGGTACGGCTGCCGCCCGCCGCCGGAAACGCGGATCGGGCCGCTGAGCGGGGCGGGGAAGAGGTCGGGCCGGCCCAGCAGCACGCCCAGCTGGAAGTTGTCCACCCGCCCGGCCACGTCGAACTCCATCGGCACCCCGGCGGGGCGGCGGATGGTGCCGGCCAGGTTGAAGCTCCCGGAGCGCTGCCGCAGGTCCACGTTGAAGCGGAAGTTCTCCGTGTTCCCCCGCGCGGCGAAGGTGCCGGTCACCTCGTCGGCCACCGACGGCGCGCCCTGCACCAGCACCGCGGCGCGGAAGGCCGAGACGCGCCCGCTCACGTCGAAGGTGGGGACGGCGCCGCCCAGCCCCAGCGTGCCGCGCATGGCCAGGGCGCCCGCGCTCCCGTTCAGGTCCACGTCGAAGGCCAGGTTCTGCGGCGTCCCCGAAACGTGGATGGGGCCGGTGAGCGTGGCGCTGCGGAAGGGGAGCTGCGGGAAGAGCTGCGTGAGCGTGGCCAGCGCCAGCGGCTCGGCGCGGGCGTTCAGGTCGAAGCGCGGCGTCTGCCCGGCCATGTTCACGGTGCCGCTGATGGCGCGCAGCCGCGTCTCGGGCGCGGCGCCCACGGCGTAGGCCAGGTCGCCGCCCTCGATGCGGAACTCCTTCATCGTCCCCGTCACCGTGGCGCCGCCGCGCACCGTGCCGCGGAGGTACTGCGCCTGGGTGGGGAAGAGCGGTGCCAGCGTGGCCAGGTTCAGCGGCTCGGCCGTCACCTGCAACCCGTCCATGCGGAACCCGGCGGGCCCGCCCACGCGGACCAGCCCGCGCGCCGCGAGGGTGGAGGCCGGCGCGTCCACCGAGCTCCGCGGGACGAGGGATGCGGTGAGGTCCACGCGGAGCGCGCCGCCGCCGGCCGTGGTCAGCTCGTCCACCGAGGTGACGGTGCCGGTCACCTCGCCGCCCAGCGGGGCCTTGTCGACAAAGCCCAGCGTCTCCAGGTCCACGATGCGCAGCGGGTCCAGCCGCAGCCGGGTGTCGCTGAACACCGGCTCGCGCCCGGGCTGGGTGATCACGGTCACGCGCCCCGCCGCGCGCGAGTCGAGCACGGCCACCTGCGCGTCGGTCACCGTCCAGCGGGTGCGCTGCCCCGACAGCGTCTCGATGGCCAGCCCGAAGCGCGCCGTCCCCTCGCGCGGCACGGCGAACCCCATCCCGGCCAGGTCGCGCAGGTCGAGCGGGTGCGCCCGCACGCGCAGGTCGTAGCGCGGGGTGGCGCCGGCCAGGTTCATCGTCCCCTCGCCGTCGAAGCGCGAGAAGGGCGTGCGGAACTCGCGGATGGCGAAGCGCAGGTTCTGCGCGGCGTCCTGGTCCACGAAGCCGGCCAGGTTCTCGATCCGGGTGTCGGGGTTGCTGACCGCCGCGTTGGCGCTGTTGATCTCCATCCGCCACCCGCCCTCGCCCTTCACGCGCACCAGCGCCAGGTCGGCGTCCAGCCCGCTCAGGGTGTGCACCGCCAGCCACTGGCCGCCGGCGCGTACCTTCTCGGGCGCGCGGCCGGGGATGTACTTCGGCTGGGCGCCGCCGGTGGGCGGGGTGGTGGGGGTGACGATGCGGGCGCGGCCGTCCACCAGCCTCAGCCCGCGGAAGTCGAAGGTACGGGCCTTCGGCGCATCCGCGCCTCCCACGCCGCGCACGGGCTTGCCGCCCGCTTCGACCGCGAAGATCTGCAGCGCGTTCCACTGCCCGTTGCGGTCGCGCTGCAGGCGGAGGTAGGGGCGGATGATCTCGCCCTGGTCGAAGACGATGGTGCTGCCGTTGATGGTGCTGGTGATCAGCCGCGCGCGGGCCAGCGGGGCCGAGACGATGGTGTCGCGGTTGCGGTCGAGGAACGCCACGTCGCGCAGCGCGATGCGCAGCGTGCCGTCGGGCTCGATGTCCTCGAGCGAGAACGCCTGCTGGGGAAGGCCCAGCGCGATGCGCACCCGCTCCTCCACCACGCGCGTGCGCGCCCGCTGGATGAAGAAATAGACCAGCAGGAGGGTGACGACGAAGCCCGCCACCGCCCCCAGCACCAGGAGGCCGACCCTGCCCAGACGGCGGCGGCGGCGAGCCATGTCAGAAGGTCTGCCCGATGGAGACGTGCACCGTCAGCCGACGGAAGAAGCCCTTGCCCTCGCTGGGCTTGAAGTCGGGGTTCACCACCCCCCCCACGATGTTGCCGTTGGAATCGATCTGGTACAGCGGCCCCGTGGGCGCGGGGTACGGGTTGTACGACAGGTCCAACCGGCCCGGCCCCACCGGGGTGGCGATGCGCACCCCCGCGCCAGGGGTGAAGCGGAAGGGCGGGCTGGTGAGCGCGCTGTCGGCCGCCCAGACCCGGCCTCCGTCCACGAACGCGGCCAGGCGCAGCCGCTGGCGGAAGAAGGGCGAGGGCGCGGTGACCTCCACCGTCCCCACCAGCAGGCGCCGGCCGCCCGTGGCCGAGGGAATGGTGTCGGACTTCTCGGGGTTGTCGAGCGACGGCCGGGCCACGTAGATCACCGGCCCCAGCTCGTTGCGGCGGAAGCCGCGCACGGTGGTGGCGCCGCCCGCGTAGAACAGCCGCTGCGGGGGGATGAAGCCGCTCCCCAGCACCCCGTTCAGGAAGGTGCCCGCCAGCAGGCGCACCTGCACCACCTTGTTGCCGCCCACCGACTTGTAGACGCTCCCGTCGCCCAGCAGGCGCAGGTACTCGTCGTCGCTCCCCAGGATGCCGCCGGCCACGTCGGTCCCCACGCGGAACTGGTAGCCCCCGGTCGGGAAGGGGTTCAGCCGCACGCGGGTGCGGATCAGCGCGGCGGAGAGGTTGTTGGACCAGCGCGGCTCCTGCAGGATGTCGATCTCCTCGCGCCGGCACACCTCGTACACCACGCAGAAGAAGAGGTCGTGCGCGCGGGTGGAGCCGCGCTCGGCCGTGTAGGTGGTGCTGAGCAGGGTGCCGGGGCCCAGGTCGCGGATCAGCGCCACCTGGCCGCCCGCGTCCTTGCGCACGTACAGCCCCAGCTCGGAGATCTGCTCGGTGAAGGCGCCCAGGGTGATGCTGTTGCGGGTGCCGAACAGCCGCGGCTGCACCAGCTCGCCCGCCAGCCGGTAGTTGAGCGCGTGCGCGATGGCGATGTCCACGCTGTCGGCGGTGGTGGTGTCGATCCGGAAGGCGCGGCAGAGCGAGCTCTCCAGCCCCGCGTCGAGCGGGTTGGCCACGCCCACCTTCCCCACCGAGCCGGTCAGCTGCAGCCGCCGCGCGCCGCCCAGGAAGTTGCGGTCGGTGTGCTGCACGCTCCCGCGGAAGCAGTCCACCGTGCCGTACCCCACCGACGCGTCCACCGCGTAGCGCGGCGCCTCGCCCACGCGGATCAGCACGGTGCTGCCGATGCTGTCCTCCAGCAGCTGGGCCGAGTCGCGCGTCACCTGCAGGCTCTCGGGCGCCACCTCCACCGTGGCGAAGCGGATCAGCTCCAGGTCGTACAGGTTGCGCTGGCTGCGCAGCAGGTCGCGCGAGCGCAGCAGCGAGCCCTCGCGGAAGGTGATCTGCTGCCGGGCGATGCGCTCGCTCACCCGGTCCAGCCCCTCGAAGATGATGCTGTCCACGCGCACCAGCGGCCCCGGCGCGGCCTGCAGGTTCACGTCGGCCACGTCGGCGATGGTGTCGATCTGGTAGTTGCGCAGCACCTGGGCGTAGGCGTAGCCGCGGTCCAGCAGCGCGTTGCGCACCGTGTCGACGCTCGCCAGGAACTGGTTGCGCCGGAAGGGCTCATTCACCTTCAGCGGGAGCCTGGGCACCAGGTCGCTGTCGGCCACGATGGCCTCGGCGCCGCTCACGTCGAGCGTGCGCAGCAGCACGCGCTCGCCGGGGATCACGTTGAAGCGCACGTCGATCTTGCCGTCGCCCGCGTCGTCCACGGTGGGGACCACGCGGGTGCCGTAGTAGCCGTTGTCGCGGAAGACCAGCTGGATGCGCACCACGTCGCGCGCCAGCACCTGCGTGTCGAGCCGCTCCTCCACCCGCCCGCCCACCAGCGGCAGGCACACGGGGAGGAAGCCCAGCAGCGAGCAGCGCGAGGCGCGCGTGGCGACCACGCTTCGCACCGAATCCCGCGGCACGTCGGCGAAGTCGCCGCTCACGTCCACCGCGTGGATCTCGCGCCCCTGGTACTGCTGCAGCCCGGGGAACGGCCCCGACGGTCCGCCGCCGGCCGCGCAGGCGGCAAGCGCGAAGAGCACCAGCGGCAGGGCCGCGGCGCGGAGAAGGAGCGGTAGCGTCAACGTCCCGCGCGTGGCGCGAGCGAGCATGTGGGGCAGTGGCTCAGTGCTGTATGGCAGCCGCGTTGCCCGCGCCGGACAGGACGGCGGGCGAGCGGAACCGTCCTCGCCGGGTGGCGTGGGCGGGGGAATCTACACCGGCGAGGCGGCTGGTCAAAACCACGCCGCGCCTTGCGTCAACGAACGGTGGCTGCCGCGTGGGGGCGCACCGGCCGCGGAAACGCTCGTTCAAGGCGCATCCGCCGTGCCAGCGGCTTTCGCACAACCTCGGACGAGGATGATGCGGCGGGGGGCACGCGCGATTGTGCGAGGGTAAACACCCGAATTGCGGGGAACCCTCGGGACGCTCCGGCGATGCCGCGAGGCCCCACCCCGCGCCAGCTTCGCGGCGCCGCCCCTTCCCAAAAACGGCCTGGGGGAGGGGCCTCGTGTGGCCTGCGGCCGGGGTGCCATGCCCTGGCAGGGGTGTGGCCGGAGGGGGGATGCGCATCTCCGCGCAACGAAAAAGCCTCGCGTGGTTTGCGAGGCTTCTCGTGGTTGCTGCTGCGGCTTCCGCCGACGGTCGGCGGTGCCGGATGTGATCTCGTCATCGGATCGTGGCGCGATCTACTCCCCGCTGGTGTGCCCCGCGTACAGCGCCTCGACCTCGGCTGCGTAGCGCTTTTCGACCACGTGGCGCTTGATGCTGAGCTTGGGGGTGAGCATGCCGTTCTCGATGGTGAACTCCTCGGGGATCACCAGCACCTTCTTGGGCATCTCGTAGCGCGCGAAGCCGGTGAGGCGGCCCAGCGTCTCGCGCTCCAGCAGCGCGTGCACGCGCGCGTCGGCCGCCAGCGCGGCGCGGTCGGACGTATCGATCCCCTGCTCCTTCGCCCACGGGAGGAGCGACTCGTAATCGGGGACCACCAGCAGGCTGGGGAAGGCGCGGCGGTCGCCGATCATCAGCACCTGCGCCACGAAGGGCGACATGGCGGCCAGGTTCTCCATCGGCGCGGGCGCCACGTTCTTGCCGCCGGCGGTCACGATGATGTTCTTCAGCCGGTCGGTGATGCGCAGGAATCCGTCTTCCAGCTCGCCGATGTCGCCGGTGTGGAACCAGCCGTCGTCGTCGATCACCTCGGCGGTGGCGTCGGGGTTGTTCCAGTATCCCTTCAGGATGTGCGGGCCGCGGGTCAGGATCTCGCCCTCGTCGCTGATGGCCGCCTCCACGCCGGGGATGATCGGCCCCACCGTGCCCAGCCGCGCCTTCGCCGGCTTGTTCACCGCGATCACCGGCGACGTCTCCGTCAATCCATATCCTTCGTAGACGGGGAGCCCCGCCGCCCAGAAGAAGCGCGCGATCGCCGCCGAGAGCGGCGCGCCGCCGGAGATGAAGGTGCGCAGCCGGCCGCCGGTCTTCTCCCTGAGCTTGCTGAACACCAGCTTGTCCGCGAGCCGGTACTGCAGCGCCAGCGCCGCGCCCGGCTGTCTCCCCGCGAAGCGCGCGTCCACCACCGCCGCGCCCACCTTCCCCGCCCAGGTGATGATGTGCTTCTTGATCCCCGTGGCGCCGGTGACCCTGCCGTAGATCTTCTCGAACAGGCGCGGGACGGAGACGGCCACCGTCGGCCGCACCTCCACCAGGTTGTCGGCCACCTTGTCCATCGACTCGGCGTAGGCGATGCCGATCCCCGCGTCGGTGTACCAGTAGTCCACCATCCGCTCGAACACGTGGCTGAGCGGGAGGAACGAGAGCGCCACGTCACCCGGTTGCGGGTCGAGCACCTCGTGCTGGCGGCACCCGGCCACGTTGGAGCACAGGTTCCAGTGCGTGAGCATCACCCCCTTGGGCGTGCCCGTGGTGCCCGAGGTGTAGATGAGGGTGGCCACGTCGTCGCGGCTCACCTGCGCGGCGCGCGCGCGGAAGCGCTCCGCCTGGCCCGTTTCGACCAGCCTTCGGCCCTCGTCCAGCAGCTCCGTGAAGCGGCGGACGTTGGGCTCGGCGCCGGGGTCGTCGAAGCAGACCACCAGCTTCAGATCGGGGAGGTCGTTGCGGACCTCCAGGATCTTGGCGAGCTGCGCGGGGGTGGAGGCGAACACGGCCGCGGCGCCGCAGTCCTTGAGGATGAAGTGCGCCTGGTTGGCCGGGAGGGTGGGGTACAGCGGCACGTCGATGGCGCCCAGCCCCAGCGCCGCGTAGTCGGTGATCGCCCACTCGGGGCGGTTCTCGGAGAGCAGGGCCACGCGGTCGCCCGCGCGCACCCCGGCCGCGGTGAGCGCCGCCGCCAGCGCGGCCACGCGGCACTCCATCTCGGCGTGCGAAATCTTGTGCCACGCGCCGCCGGCCTTGTACTGCATGGCGTCCGCGCGCCCGTACCGGTCCACCGCGCCCAGGAAGATCTTGAGGATGGTGTCGCGCTCCACCGGCGCCAGCGGGACCGGCGTGCTGCGCGTGCGGATGGCGGTGGCGGTTCTGGTGGCCATGGACGGAGTGCGAAAGTGCGAGAGTGCGAAAGTCCGAAAGTGCGAAGGTGCTGCGGGGCACGCACTTCTGGCGCGGGGACCACGAATTATGCGGCGCCCGCGGGCGCGCTGACAAGTCGGCGAGCGGTCGTTCGTTCGAAAGACGATCCATCACCCCTTTCGCCGCCTCGTTCAGCCCCGTTACCACGGAGCAGCGGATGGAGTTCCGTCGATCCCTGCCGGTCCCGCAACCTCAGCCACCACGCCGCCGACGCACTTCCGCACTTTCGCACTCTCGCACTCCCGCTCCCTCGTGGGAGATCCTCCCACCGCGCCATCGTCCAACCACCACGCGAGTCTAATCCCCGCCCCGACATCCTCCCCACCCTCGCCCGGGCATCTTTCAGCACGGGCGGAGGCGCGGCCTGCCTCCGCGGCAGCGAACCGGACGATCCCCAGCGGAGGCACCCATGCTCACCGTCGCAGACCCCTGGGCCATCAGCGAGGCCGAATATCCCGCGGCGGGCACCTCCGCGGAGAAGCTTGAATTCCTGCTCGGCTACGCCGTGCTGGCGCCCAGCAGCCACAACACGCAGCCGTGGCGCTTCCACGTGTGCGGCGACACCGTGGCGCTGTACGCCGACCGCACCCGGAGCCTGCGCATCGTGGACCCGCGTGACCGCGAGCTGCTGATCAGCTGCGGCGGCGCGCTGTACTTCCTGCGCCTGGCCATGCGCCGCTTCGGCCACGCCGGGGAGGTGACCCTCTTCCCCGACCGGCAGGACCATGACCTGCTGGCGCTGGTGGGGCTCGGCGGCGCGTGCGAGCCCAGCGTGGAGGAGCTGCGGCTGTTCAGCGCCATCGCCAGGCGGCGGACGCACCGAGGCGAGTTCGCTGCGCGGCCGGTGTCCACCGAGATCGTCAACGCGCTCCGGGACGCCGCCGCCCGGGAGGGCGCGTGGCTGATGGCGGTGGACGACCGGGCGCGCCGCGGCCACGTGGCCGACCTGGCCCGGCAGGGCGACCAGGTGCAGTTCGCCGACCCCGAGTTCCGCGGCGAGCTGGCGCGCTGGATCCGCCCCAACGGCACGCACGAGCACGACGGGATGCCCGGCTACGCCTTCGGCATCCCCGACGTGGTGTCGCCGCTGGCGCCGGCGGTGGTGGGCGCGCTGAACCTGGGCGCCATCTGGGGCGGGCGCAGCCGGCAGGCGGTGGAGAACGCGCCGGTGCTGGCCGTGCTGGGCACCGCGCGCAACGGGCCGGGGGCGTGGCTGGCCGCCGGGCAGGGCCTCGCCCGCGTGCTGCTGCACGCCGCCGCCGAGGGCGTCAGCGCCTCGTTCCTGAACCAGCCGTGCGAGGTGCCGCTGCTGCGCCTGCGCCTGCGCGACGTGCTGGGCACCGACGGGTGGCCGCACCTGGTGCTGCGCCTGGGCTATCCGCACGCCGCCCCGCGCGCCACGCCGCGCCGCCCCGTGCACGAAGTGCTGGCGTTGTAGCCCATCCACCATCATCGTGCGGGTGGAGAGGTTGCTGACCCACATCAGCGGGGGAAACGGCCATGAAGCGGATCGCGTGGATGGCGGGTGTCGTGGCGGCGCTGGCGGCGGCGGCGTGCGGGGGAACGCCCGGACGGGTGCCGGTGAGCGCCGCGCCGGGCGCCGCGCCCGCGCTGGTGGGCGAGTGGGCGGGCGAGTACCAGAGCCCCGCCACCGGCCGCGGCGGCAGCATCGTCTTTCACCTGGACGCGGGGCGCGACACCGCCGAGGGCGACGTGGTGATGGTGCCGCGCGGCGCCCCCGGCCCGCTGCGCCGCGCCATCGTGGGCGAGCCCGGCGCGGCGGTCCCCGCCCGCCAGCCCACCACGCTCACCATCCGCCTGGTGCGGGTGGAGGGCGACCGGGTGAGCGGGCAGATGGACCCCTACACCGACCCCGAGTGTGCCTGCGCGCTGTACACCACCTTCGAGGGCACGGTGCGCGGCGGGCGCATCGAGGGAACCTTCACCACCCGCGGCGAGCCGGGCGGCGCGCCCGTCACCGGCACCTGGCAGGTGGAGCGGCGGGCGCCGTAGCGGGGCGGACGGAAGTGCTGGGTGCTGGGTGCTGGGTGCTGGGTGCTGGGTGCTGGGTGCTGGGTGCTGGGTGCTGGGTGGGCGGAACCAGAGGCTGCAACGGAGGTGCGGGATGCCCGGCGATCTGATCGGCAACGAGGTGGAAGACGCGGTGCGCGCGCGGCTGCTGCGCGGCTTCACCCATCGCAACGCGGGCCGCCTCACGCGGCTCGAAGAGGATTCGCTCGACGTGGGCGCGCAGGTGGAAGAGACCGCGCGCCCGCTGCGCGGCGTGTCGTACGATCCGCACGGCCGCAGCGTCACCATCATGCTGGGCGACCTGGGCACCGCCGACGGGCACCTCACCCGCAGCATCGCCGACGTTGTCTCGGTGGACCTGAAGCTCGACCCCCTGCGCCGCGACTCCGTCCTGCGCATCGCCCACGGCAACGGGCAGACGCTGCTGCGGCTGATCTACGGCTAGGCTGGAGGGATGCACGGCGGGCTTCGGGCGTGTTTGGCGCCGGGGCGCCAAACCGGGCTGCGCGCGCGGGAGGCAACGATACCGCCGTTGCCAACCGCGCCGGGCCACCGCCGCGCCAACCGTTCGATGCGATTCCGCCCCCCCGGCGCACGCGCGGCGCCGTCCCGGCCCTCCGGGCGCGCATCCCTCACGCGGTCCGTCCGGATTACTGTCGAAGACGGACCTGACGATCACGACGAGCGAAGGGCGGCCCTCCATCGAGAGCCGCCGAGTCTCCCACCGCACAGCGCGCGGCCACGGAAGATGAAGTGGTCGCGGGGTTCCAGGCTGTTGGAGCCTCGCGCAGTTTGCGAGGCTTCTCGTAGTCGTTGCTGCGGCTTCAGCCGCCGGTGAGCGAGCCGGACCTCCGATACAGATCCCACCGATCCGCCGCCGCATCACGCCAGCAGCATCGCCACGAACCACGCCACCCCGCCGCCGCCGAGCGTGACGCGCACGTTGTCGTCGATCGGCAGGTCGAGGAACTCGAGCACCGCCGCGGCGGTTCCGCCTGCCATGGCGGCGAGCGCGGGGAGGCCGGGGGCGAGCGAGCTGATCGTCAGGCCCACGGCGAGGTTCACCACCAGGCCGGCCGCGAAGCCTTCCCAGCTCTTCCCCCACGCGGTGCGGTGCCGCCCGAAGCGCTTCCCCACCAAAGCCGCCGCCGCGTCGCCGAAGCCGTTGAACAGCATGGCCATCACGGCGATGCGCTTGGGGAAAAGCACCACGGCGGTGGCGTAGGCCAGCGCCATGTACGTGGCCCCGGCGAACTTGCGGCGCTCGTGGTGGCGCAGCATGCGGCGGGTGTAGCGCAGGAACAGGTAGCGCGGCCCGCGAAAGCGCAGCCGCGTCCAGTCCACCGCCACGGCCGCCGCGGCGGTGGGGAGCAGCACGGCCAGCGCCAGCCAGCGCGGCGCCACCCACACCAGCAGCGGCAGCAGCGCCGACGACACGTGGAACGTCTTCCGCGCCAGCTCGCGCCGGATTCGCGGCGCCGCCGGTTTCACCGTAGGAACTGCCATTACTCCATCCATCCGTTCGCTCCCGCGGAATTCAATCGGCATCAACGGCTTTCAACAGGTGCGTGAGTGCGTGAGTGCGCCAGTGCGTTTGGCCTCTCGGCCCCGGACGAACTTCCTGCCGCGCCCCATCACCTCGTCCACCCCAGAGCCAGTAGTCCGCGAAGGCGGACTTCGTGTCGTTGTTGCCGCGAATCCAATCGCCCCTGTACGGACCTGGTCGACGAGACCCGAATCCCGCTTCTCGCCGAGGCCCTCACGCGCTGCGGTCCAGAGCAACACCCGTTCCCCGCGCCACGCTCTCCGCGGACGCCTTCGCGGCGGCGCGGAAGAAGCCGATCAGCAGGCGGTTCACCTTCTCGGGCGCGTCGGCCGGCACCCAGTGGCTGGCGTCGGCGATGCGCTCGATGCGCAGGTCGGGGACGTACGCCTCCAGCCCGTCCAGGTTGTGGATGTTCAGCGCCGTGTCCTGCTCGCCCCAGATCACCATCGTGGGCCGCCGGACGATGCCGTCGCCGCGCGGCGCCTCGCCGCCGCGCCCGCCCGCCAGCGTGCCGATGCCGAACGCGCGGTAGTAGTTGATCATCGCCGTCAGCGCGCCGGGGCGCGAAACGGCGTCCTTGTACTGGCGGATGTCCTCGTCGGTGTAGGCGTTTGGGCGGACCGGGCTGGTGCGGAACACGCGCTCCAAGAGCGCGTGGCCGTTGGCGCGGAACGCCGCCTCGGGGAGGAACGGGAGCTGGAAGAACCCCGCGTACCACGAGCGCAGGAGCTGGCGCGGGTGCTTCAGCTCGCGCGCGAACACCGCCGGGTGCGGGGCGTTGAGGATCACCAGCCGCTCCACCAGCTCCGGCCGCTGGATCGCCAGCCGCCACGCGATCACCCCGCCCCAGTCGTGCCCCACCACGAACGCCCGCTCGGCGCCCAGGTGGCCGATCAGCGCGGCCACGTCGTCCATCACCACGCCGGCGCGGTAGTGGCGCACGCCCCTGGGCTTGTCGGAGAGGTTGTAGCCGCGCAGGTCCGGCGCCACCACGCGAAAGCCGGCGCGCGCCAGCACGGGGATCTGGTGGCGCCACTCGTACCAGAACTCGGGGAAGCCGTGCAGCAGCAGCACCAGCGGCCCCTGCCCGGCCTCCACCCAGTGCAGCGTCACGCCGTTCACCGTGCCGAACCGGTCCGTCCACTGCTGCGCCATGGTCGCCTCTCCCACGCATGTTCCCGCCGGCCAGGAGGGGACGCGGGGCAAGTGTGGGGCCGCGCCGATGCTTGCGTGCCCAACCGCGGCGGGTCAGATTGGGCGCCGCATCAACCCGATCGTTTCCAGTGCAGTGATGGGGCGCATGGCGGCCGTGCCGGTGCTGATCTTCTCCGACTTCACGAGCCCCTTCTGCCACGTCACCGAGGCCGCCCTGCGCCGCCTGGAAGACGAGGGGCTGGCCGCGCCGCGCTACGCCGCGTACGAGCTGTACCCCGCGCCCGCGCCGCTCCCCGCGTCACCATCCGCGGACGATCTGGAGGCCGCGCGGCCGCTGGCGGATGAGCTGGGCGCGCCGCTCTCTCCGCCTCAGCGGGTGCCGCGCACCCGCAAGGCGCACGAGGCGGTGAAGCTGGCCCAGGAGAAGGGCGCCGGCCGGGCCATGCGCGAGGCCCTCTTCGCCGCCTGGTTCGGCGAGGGGCGCGACATCGGCCGCGTGGACGTGCTGGTGGAGCTGGCGCAGGGCGTGGGGCTGGACCCCACCGAGACGCACGTGGTGCTGGACGTGGACCGCCATGCCGCCGCCGTGGACGCCGACCAGGCGCTGGCGCGGCGGCTGGGGATCACCGCGGTGCCGGCGCTGGTGGTGGGCGGCGGGCCGGACGCGGAATTGCTGCTGGGCGCGCAGCCGCTGGACGTGCTGCGCCAGGTGCTGCGGGAAAAGACGACGGCGTGAGCGGGCGGGCCGCGTGGCGCCGCCAGAACGATTCCAGGAGGGACGAGCGGATGTCAGACTACGAGCGCAGCACCGTGCTGCCCACGCGCGAGGTGTTCGCGAAGGCGCACGAGATCTTCACCGAGCGCGCCGACCTGTCGCGGGTGGAGGAGGGCGGCCACCACGTGACCTACAGCGGCGCCGAAGGCACGGTGACGCTGGAGGCGCACCGCCACGGCCTGTCCACGCAGGTGGTGGCCCGCACCGACCGCCTGCGCACCAACAAGATCGACGTGGTGGTGCGCTACTTCTTCAACCAGCTCCCCTACCAGTGGGGCGACCCGCCGCGGGAGTAACGGCGGCGGAGGATGATGATGAACGGACGGGGGCGAGATCGAGATGATCTCGCCCCCGTCTGGTTCGGCTGGATGGCATCGCGTGGATCACCGGGATCTTCGCGGCCGCGGCTGGCCCCCTCTCCCCCGGCCCCTCTCCCCCGCTCCGCAGGGAAAAGGGGGGAACAACGCGCGTGGGGCGGCTCCTTCTCTCGAGGGTCGCCCGCGCGTTGTTGCCGTTGATGTCCGCGAAGGCGGACTGCGTACCGTTGTAGCGGCGAGTTCACTCGCAAATTCCCCCCACGCACCATCTCGCGACGCCCGCGACGATCTCCCTCGTCCTTCGCGAATCGCCTCTACCTCGTCGCGGGATTCGTCTTCGCGGCGGACGCCTGGACCTCCGCCCACATCTCCGCGGCGATCCTCAACGTGGTGACGTGGATGTCCACGGTGTCCTCGGTGTCGCGCGCGTAGCCGCCGGCCATCGCGATCGCCGTCGGGATGCCGCGGTCGCGGAGGAGGTGCAAAACGAAGCGGTCGCGCTCGGCCAGCCCCTCCTTGCTCATCCCCAGCCGCCCGAAGCGGTCGTCGCGCCACGGGTCCGCGCCGGCAAGGTAGATGGCGAGGTCCGGGTGAAAGCCATCCAGCGCGTCCGGCAGGTGCAGTTCCAGCGCGGAGAGAAAGACGTCGTCGTCCGCGCCGTCGGGGAGCTCCACGTCCAGCGAGCTGCGCTCCTTGCGGAAGGGAAAGTTGCGCGCGCCGTGGATGGAGAAGGTGAAGACGGACGGATCGCGCGCGAAGATGGCCGCGGTGCCGTTCCCCTGGTGCACGTCGCAATCGACCACCGCCACGCGCGCGACGCGGCCTTCGCGCTGCAGCACGCGCGCGGCCACCGCGGCGTCGTTGAACACGCAGAAGCCCTCGCCATGCTCGGGGCCGGCGTGGTGCGTGCCGCCGGCCAGGTTGGCCGCCACGCCCCACCCGCGCGCCGCCGCCTCGCCCAGCGCCACCCGCGACGCCGCGATGGTGGCCCCCGCCGAGCGCCGCGACCGCTCCACCATCTCCGCGCTCCACGGAAACCCGATGCGCCGCTGGGCCAGCGCCGGCAGCGCCCCATCCCGCACCGCCTGCAGGTAATCGCGCTCGTGCGCCAGGGCGAGCTCGTCCCAGGTGGCGGCGGGCGGCTCGCTCATCTCCCCCGGGGCGACCACGCCTTCGGCCAGGCAGCGCTCGCGCACGCGGCTGTACTTCACCATGGGGAAGCGGTGCCCCGGCGGCAGCGGAAGGACGAAGCGGTCGGTGTAGAAGGCTTTCAAGGCAACTGCTTCAACAGGTGCGTAAGTGCGTGAGTGCGCCAGTGCGTTTGGCTCTCGTGCTCACGCCGATGGCTGCGTGCGACGAGAAGCTTCAACGCACTCACGCACTCGCGCACTTCCGCACCTGTTCGCCGTTCAGCACTCACGCACCCGTTCGCGGTTCAGGGAATCCCCGTGACCTTGTGCGTCTGAACCGACAGTCGCCAGGGCGGCCCCAGCTCCATCACCGCCTGGACGGCCTCGGTGTAGTTGGGGCCGCCCGTTTCGGGGATGTCGATGGGCTGCAGGAAGTAGTTGCCGAACCTGGTGCCCTCGGCGATGCGGCGGACGGCGTCGACGGTGGGGGTGATGCCGGGGGCGTTCAGGCCGGTGAACAGGACCTTCAGCTCGTCGCCCTCCTTCTGCGCGAACGCCTCCTGCTTGGGGGAGACGGTGAGCCAGTCCACCAGCGAGCGGTCCACCGGCCGCGAGCCGTTGGATTCCATGCTGATGCGGTAGCCGCGCGCCCGCAGCGCGTCGGAGAGCGGCCGGTCGAGTTGCAGGCTGGGCTCGCCGCCGGTGGCAACGAGCAGCAGGCCGGGGCGTTCGCCGCCAAAGCCTTCCTGGGCCGCGGCGCGCACCAGCGCCAGCGTGCCGTCCACGTCTTCGCTGTAGACCGCCTTCACCCAGTCGGTGTCGCACCAGGGGCACACGTCATAGCCCAGGTTGCACCCCGCGAAACGCAGGAATACCGCGGGCGAGCCCGCCTGCGCGCCCTCGCCCTGGAGCGTGGCGAACACCTCCCGGATCCCATACTTCCTTGCCATCCGTTACACCCGTCGGGGCCAAAATTCCACGCCGGTTCAAGCCGGTTTCCCTGAAGATACACCCCCTGGGCGCCCCGCTCCACCCGCGCTGCCCCACGGCGGGCTGAACCGGTGCGGCAATCCGCTACCGATGGTGACATCACCCACGCGTGTCGCGGTTGCATGGGACAATGCCGCCCCAGGTGTCCGTCCGTAGTCCCAGCAGGAACGTACGATTACGGGGTATGCCAAAATCCAAGTAATTGATACACAACAAGATACATTTGCGTGCCAGGATGGCCCCGCGCTTGCCCTTAGGAGTGGCCGAAGCCAACGGGGGGACAGCGCTTCAGGACCCTGGCAGTGTCAAACCGTACCAAACCGCAGGACCACCCCTCCTCGACGACCGCAGCACCCCTCCCGCCCCCGACGCCCTCGGCGCTGCCCGACCCCCGCCATGAAGGCCCGGAGCCACCCGGCTCCGGGCCTTCAACTCTTTACGGCGGTGCTGGGTGCTGGGTGCTGGGTGCTGGGTGCTGGGTGCTGGGTGCGAGGTGCGAGGTGCGAGGTGCGAGGTGCGAGGTGCGAGGTGCGAGGTGTGGTGCGATCCGCGGCATCGTAGCCCCCTCCGGCCGGCTTAGGCCGTCCACCTCCCCCGTACCGGGAGAGGTTGGCAGGGCTCGGCTCCGCGGCTCTTCCAAAGATCCGGTGTGAGCAGGGATCGCATTCCGCGCCCCCGCCGCGTCCACCACCCTCTCCCGGTACGGGGGAGGGTCGCGCTCTCAGGCGTGGGGAGGGGGCCGCGGCGCCGCGGAAACGTCCTGCAGCCTCTCCCTCCCCCGAAGTCCACTCCGCACCCAGCACCCAGCACCCAGCACCCAGCACCTCGCACCTCGCACCTCGCACCTCGCACTCCCGTACTTTCTCACCCCGTACCCCCGTACCGCGGTTTCCCGACGGTTCCACCCTTGCATCCGTACCCGGCAGTGCGCACGTTGGGGCGGCGGCGCAGGACGTTTCTGGCCGGGAGCCGCGCCGATCACCGCTTTTTCCGCGTGATGACCGACAAGCAGCCGCTGGACCGCCGCCTTACCGAGCAGCGAAACCCCGCCACCACCGACATCGACCAGCTGTCGGCGCTCGAGATCGTCCGCGTGATCAACGACGAGGACCATCGCATCGCCCCCGCCGTGGCCGCACAGCTCGAGCAGGTGGCCCGTGCGGTGGAGATGGCCGAAGAGGCGTTCCGGCGCGATGGGCGGCTGATCTACGTGGGCGCCGGCACGAGTGGCCGGCTGGGGGTGCTCGACGCGTCGGAGATGCCGCCCACCTACGGCACCGACCCGCGGATGGTGCGGGGCGTGATCGCCGGCGGCTACGACGCGCTGCTCAAGGCCGTCGAGGGCGCCGAGGACAGCCGCGAGGACGGCGGGCGGGTGATGGACGAGATGGAGGTGGGCGGCGGCGACTTCGTGGTCGGCATCGCCGCGTCGGGGACCACGCCGTACGTGCACGGGGCGCTCACCCGCGCCAAGCAGCGAGGCGCCCGCGCCGGCTTCGTCCTGTGCACCCCGCCCGACGACTGGATGCTGGAGGTGTACGACGTGGTGATCGCCCTCCTGGTCGGCCCCGAGGTGGTCACCGGGTCCACGCGGATGAAGGCGGGGACGGCCACCAAGATGGTGCTGAACATGATCAGCACCGGCGCCATGATCCGGCTGGGCAAGGTGTTCGGCAACCTCATGGTGGACCTGCGCGCCACCAACCAGAAGCTTCAGGACCGCAGCGAGCGCATCCTGATGGAAACCCTGGACCTGGACCGCGTGTCGGCCGCCGCGCTGCTGGAGCGGGCCGGGGGGAGCGTCAAGACCGCCATGGTGATGCACTGGTGCAAGGTGGACTTCAACCGCGCCACCACCCTGCTGATGCGCGCCGGCGGCCGCCTGGGCGAGATCCTGGGCGGCGAGGGGCCGCGGTGAGCGCCCCCGTGGCCTTCGCCGCGCGCCCCGCTTCGGAGATGGAGTGGGAAGACCTGCTGGTGCGCTACGAGATCGGCCCGCGAGCCCTGCGCATCGCGCTCGACGATGCCCAGGGGGTGGCGGGCGAGGCGCGCACGCGCGTCTGCGACCTGCTCCGCGCGCTGGTCTTCAACGAGCTGTGGACGGCGGACCTCTTCCGCTCGATGCACGAAGGGGGGCGTCCGGCCCATGGATCGCCGCGGATCGAGCAGCTCCCCGACGATCCCCGCGCGCTGTACGACCGGTATGCGGCGCTGCGCGGCCGCAACTTCGCCGCGGTGCAGCGGCGCGGGCTGGAGGTGTGGGCGTGGCAGGCCGAGGCGCATCCGCACGGCACCGTCACCGCGCACCAGCTGATCCACGCCGCCACCGCGCTCGACGGCGAGACGCTGGCCGGCGTGCGCGAGGCGGCCAGGGGCGCGGGGGTGTGATGACCCGGCCCGCTCCCCTCGCGCGGCCTCCCCGTCGCGCCCCGCTTTCGTACTCCGTACCCCGTACTTCCGTACTGCATTGAGGATCATCGGGCTGATGTCCGGCACCTCGCTGGACGGGATCGACGCGGCGCTGGTGGAGATCGATGGCACCGGCGAGCACGACGTCTCGGCCCGCGTGGTCCGCTCCGTCACCGTGGACTACACCGAGGCGCGCCGCGAGGCGATCCACGCCGCCATCCTGGCCGGGAGCGCCGAGGCGCTGTGCGGCCTCCACGCCGACCTGGGCGAATGGCTGGCCGAGGCGGCGATCCGCGTCTGCGACGAGGCGGGCGTGGCGCGGGACTCGGTGGACGCGGTGGGCTCGCACGGGCAGACGGTGTGGCATCGCCCACCCTCCGCCGCGGCGCGCGGGGCCACGCTGCAGCTGGGCGACGCGGCGACCATCGCCGAGCGGACGGGGATCGCGGTGGTATCGGACTTCCGCACCCGCGACATGGCGGCGGGGGGGCAGGGTGCGCCGCTGGTGCCGTGGGCCGACCGCGCCCTCTTCGCCGCCCAGGGGAAGCGGCGCGCGCTGCAGAACATCGGCGGGATCGCGAACGTTTCGCTCGTTCCCCCGCGCGGGAGCGGCGGCCCGGTGTTCGCGTTCGACACGGGGCCGGGGAACGCCTTGATCGATGCGGCGGTAGAGCTTGCCACCGACGGTCGCGCGTCGTTCGACCGCGACGGCCGGCTGGCCGCGCGGGGCGAGGTGGACCCGTCGCTGCTCGCGGACCTGCTGCGGCACCCCTACTTTGGGGCGGAGCCGCCCAAGAGCACGGGGCGCGAGGAGTTCGGCCGGCCGTTCGTGGCGAAGATGGTGGAGGTGCTGCGGCCGGAGGGCGACCGCGACTGGATGGAGCTGGTCGCCACGCTGACCGAGCTCACCGCGCGCACCATCGCCGACGCATACGCGCGCTGGCTGGTGCCCCGCGGCGTGGACGAGGTGGTGGTGACCGGCGGCGGCGCGCGCAACCCCACGCTGATGGGGCGCATCCGCGCGCTGGTGGACCCGCTCCCGGTGATCGACGCGCACCAGGCGGGGATCGACGCCGACGCCAAGGAGGCCGTCGCCTTCGCGCTGCTGGCGTGGGCGCACCTGCGGGGGATCCCCGCCAACGTTCCCGAGGCCACCGGTTCCGCGGGCCCGCGCGTGCTGGGCAGCTACACGCCCGGCGCGCGGCCCCCGGCCCGCAGCTGACATCCCGAATCCGGACCCGATGCCGCGCAACCCCGCACTTCGCCCCGCGCTCCGCCGCGCGCGCCTGGCCGCGCTCGCGGCGGCGCTGCTGCTGGCGTCCGGGTGCGTGGGGCTGTTCCGCCGCACCCCGCCGCCGCAGTACGGCTTCCAGCGCCTGGTGTGGGAGGCCACGCGCGTGCTGGACGTGGAGGAGCCGACCCCCGTGTACTATCGCCAGCGCGCCCGGCTGGAGGTGATGGGGCGCGAGCTGGACGAGGCGCTGGTGTTCATCATCAACAACCCGCGCGCCAAGGACCCCGTCCGCATCAACGCGGTCACGCTGCTGGCCGACCGCAGCGGCCCCAACGCGGCGCTGCAGCTGCGCACGGTGCTCGCGTCGAGCCGCCTGGAGCAGCTGCGCGAGGCGGCGGCCGCCGGGCTGCAGCGCTTCGCCGCCGACTCGCCGTTCGTGAAGGAGGCGCTGCGGGCCGCGCTGCAGGACCCGTCCAGCGGCGTGCGCCTGGCCGCGCTGCAGGGGATGGACGTGGAGGACGTAGCCTTCGTCCGCGCGCGGCTGAGGCGCGAGGAGAACGGCCAGGTGCGCACCGTGGCCCGCCAGCTGGTAACGCTGTTCGAGGCGCGCGGCGCGTCGCTGGAGGCCGACGAGCGGGGGGATCTGCGGACGGCGGGGGCCGACTCGGTGCCGCGCATCGTCTTCCACCCCCTCACGCGCGACCCGGTGTTCCGCACCATGACGGGGGCGCTGTGGGTGGAGGTCCCCGGCCAGTCGCTGCTCCCGATCGCCACCACGGTGCCGGTGGTGAACGACGTCGTGCCGGCCTTCTTCGACCCGCAGCGCAAGGCGGTGGTGTACGAGGCCGAGGGGCAGGTGCAGATCCGCGAGCTGGCCAGCGGCGCGTCGCGGATGGTGGGGCCGGGGCTGGCGCCGCGCCCGGTGCCATTCACCGACCGCTTCGTGTACCTGCGCGAGGTGCCCAACTCGCGCCGCACCTCGGCGGGGATCACCACCATCAGCTACGTGGTGATGCGCGCCTCGTTCGGCGGCGGCGCGGCGGAGGCGATCGGCACGCTGCAGGCCGCCTCGCGCCCCGACCGCTGGGGCGGCGACACGCCGGTGCGGGCGATGGTGGTGGAAGAGGGGCACGAGGGCTTCAACCTGGGCGGCGAGGGGATCACTCCGTTCGTGCTCCCCGGCCCCAACGAGCGCCCGGACACGCCCCGGCCCTGATTTCCGCGCGCCCTTCGCGCCCCTCCTCCGGAACAACGCGGAGGAGGGGCGCTGTGTTTGCGGTAGGGCGAATGGGTGGGTGAGTGGGAACGGCGAACAGGTGCGTGAGTGCGTGGGGAACAGGTGCGTGAGTGCGTTGCGTTCTCGCGCTGTCCCGGCGTTCGGCGCGCCACGCGGCCCCCTCCGGCCGGCTTAGGCCGTCCACCTCCCCCGTACCGGGAGAGGTTGGCGAAGGGAGAGGTTGGCGCATCTGGGCAGAGGCTCGCGCGGAAGAAGCCGCGAGCGAAGCGAGCCCAGGTCCCCCTCCCCCCGGCAGTTTTGGGGGGAGGGACAGGCGCCCCAGGGCGCCAGGGCGGGGGCCTTGCGGGGCCGGCCGCCGCGCGCGGAGCCAGACGCTCGCGCCGTTGCCAGAACGCACTCACGCACTCGCGCACTCACGCACCTGTTTCGCAGTTCGAATTCCCTGAGTCCCCCGTCGGATCAAACGATGACTGAAGACCGGTTGGAGATCGCCCGCCTGATGCTGCCCGCGCTGCGCTGGGGCGAGAACGGGTTCGAGGGGTTCCGCGACACCATCGAGGCCGGGCTGGCGCTGGGGGTGGGCGGGTTCATCCTGTTCGGCGGCGAGGCCGAGGGGGTGCGCCAGCTGACGGCCGAGCTGCGCCGCCGCGCGCCGCACCCGCTGCTGATCGCCAGCGACCTGGAGCGGGGCGCGGGGCAGCAGTTCCGCGGCGCCACGCCGCTCCCCCCCGCCGCCGCCATCGGCTGGCTGGGTGACGAGGAGGTGGCCGAGCGCGCCGGCGAGCTGACCGCGCGCGAGGCCCGGGCGCTGGGGGTGAACTGGATCTACGCGCCCGACGCCGACGTGGACCTGGAGCCCGAGAACCCCATCATCGGCGTGCGCTCGTTCGGCACCAGCCCCGAGGCGGTGGGCGCGCAGGTGGCCGCGTGGGTGCGCGGGTGCCGGCGCGGCGGGGCGCTCAGCTGCGCCAAGCACTTTCCCGGGCACGGCCGCACCGTGGGCGACTCGCACATCGAGCGCCCCACCGTCAAGTCCAGCCGCGAGGAGCTGGAGGCCGACCTGGCGCCGTTCCGCGCCGCCGTGGCCGCGGGGACCGACTCGGTGATGACGGCGCACGTGGTGTATCCCGCGCTGGACCCCGGCGGCGACCCGGCCACGCTCAGCCCGCGCATCCTGGGCGACCTGCTGCGCGGGGAGATGGGCTTCCAGGGGCTGGTGGTGACCGACGCGCTGATCATGGACGGCCTGGTGGAAGACACCACCGAGGCCGCCGCCGCCATCCGCGCCATCGCCGCGGGGTGCGACGTGCTGCTGTATCCGCAGGACATGGAGGCCGTGATCGCCGCCGTCCGCGAGGCCGTCGAGGCGCGCCGCCTGCCGCGCGAGCGGGTGGAAGACGCCCTGCACCGCATCTCCGTCGCCGCCGCGAGCGTGGACGGCGAGCGCGGCGGGCCGGTGGGCGCCGAGGCGGATCGTCGCTGGGCGCTGGAGGTGGGCGTGCGCTCGCTGCGCGTATGCCGCGGCCACCCCGCGCTCCCCGCCGGCCCCGTGCGGCTGGTGGTGATCGAGGACGACGCGGGCGGCCCGTACCCTCCGTACCCGCGCGACGCCTTCCCCGCCGCGCTGCGCCGCTCCGGGGTGGAGATCTCGGACACGGGCACGCCGCTGGTGGCGCTCTACTCCGACATCCGCGCGTGGAAGGGGCGCCCGGGGATCAGCGCCGCCGCGCAGGCCAGAGTGGCGGAGGTGACGAAGGACGCGCCCGACGCCACCGTGCTGCTGTTCAGCCACCCGCGCCTGGCGCACCAGATCCCCACCGCGCGCAACCTGCTGGCCGCGTGGGGCGGGGAAGGGATCATGCAGGAAGCCGTGGCCGCCTGGCTCCTGGGCCAGAGCGGCGGCGCCGCGGGGCTGACCAGCGGGGTGGATCGGTAGACGGGATCGAAGCAGCGGAGAGAGGCGTCGGCCGAGCCCCGTCAGCCCCCCCGCCCGGGGAGATGAAAACGCAGGCCGCTTCGGGGATAACGGAGCGAGAAAGACTTACCTCACGTCACCCTCCCCCCGCGCAGCGGGGGGAGGGCCGGGGAGGGGGGCCGCGGCGCGGAGGAAACGCGCCTCACCATCTCCCCACGACCGAACCGCCGGGTATCACGCCAGCGTCGTCTGCCGAAGGGCGCGGATGCTCGTGTGGGAGTCCGCGAAGGCGGACTTCGGGCCGTTGTTGCCGCGGTTTCAACCGCCCGGGAGATGTTGGCCTGCCGGAGATGTTGGCCTGCGGGAGATGTTGGCCGGCGGGGGATGTTGGCCGGCGGGGGATGTTGGCCGGCGGGAGATGTTGGCCGGCGGGAGATGTTGGCCGGCGGAAAATGTTGGCCGGGCTAGCCGACTGCCACGCCCGGAACCTGCAGTTGATGTCGTTCGTTTCCACAGGCGAGATTCGACACCGGCCGGAGAAATACGCTTGGCAGAGCCGCGGAAAGCATCGCTGATGGACGTGTTCGCGAGCCGGCGGATGGCCGCCATCCTGCTGCTCGGGTTCGCGTCGGGGCTGCCGCTGTACCTGACCAACAAGGCGCTCCAGGCCTGGATGACGCTGGAGAAGGTGGACCTGGCCACCATCGGCGTGTTCTCGCTGGTGGCCAGCCCCTACACCTTCAAGTGGGTGTGGGCGCCGCTCCTCGACGCGCTCCCGTTCCCCTTCCTGGGCCGGCGCCGCGGATGGCTGATCGTGACGCAGGTGCTGCTGGCCGCCAGCATCGCCTGGATGAGCACGCACAACCCGCGCAACGCCCTGGCCATCGTGGCGGTGAACGCGCTGCTGATCGCCTTCTTCAGCGCCACGCAGGACATCGCCTTCGACGCGTACAAGATCGACGTGCTCTCCGAGCGCGAGCTGGGCACCGGCGCTGCCATCGGCGTGCTGGGCTACCGCGTGGCGCTGCTGGTGACGGGCGGGCTTGCGTTCATGCTGGCCGACCGCATCGGCTGGCAGCAGACCTACCTGGCCATCGCGGCGCTGATGGCCGTGGGCGTGATCGGAACGATGATGGCGCCCGAGCCGCCGCTGGCCGAGCGCGCGCCCAGCTTCGCCGAGTCGATCGTGATGCCGTTCGGCGAGTTCTTCCGCCGCGCGGGGCGGGGCGCATTCCCCATCCTCGCCTTCATCGTGCTGTTCAAGGTGGGCGACGCGGCGCTGAACAACATGGCCACGCCGTTCCTGCTGAAGGCGGGCTTCACGCAGACGCAGATCGGCGGGGTGCAGGGGGTGATGGGGCTCATCGCCACCATCGTGGGGGTGATCGTGGGGGGCGCCGCGCAGGCGCGGATCGGGCTGGTGCGCTCGCTGTGGATCTTCGGGATCCTGCAGTCTGCCGTGAACGTCACCTACTTCATCCTCTCCCACAACCCCGGCAGCACGCCGCTGATGGTGAGCGCGGTGATCCTGGAGAACTTCTTCCAGGGGTGCGGCACGGCGGCGCTGGTGGCCTACATGATGAGCCTGGTCACGCCGCGCTTCAGCGCCACGCAGTATGCGCTGCTCAGCTCCTTCATGGGCTTCGGGCGCGACTGGCTCACCGCGCCCGCCGGCAGCCTGGCCGAGGCCGTGGGCTGGCCCACCTTCTTCCTCCTTACGATTGCGATGGCGGTGCCCGGCATCCTGCTCCTCCCCTTCGTGGCGCCCTGGAACGCCGAACGCGTGCGCGGCGCCGCCGGCCACGTGACCTCGAACGAGACCGTGGCGGGGCTGGGCGAGACGGAGGACGTTGCGCCCAACCAGCGGATCTAGCCCCCGCACCACGGCGCGATCATCGGTCAAGGTCATCACGGAGGAGCCTCGGAAGACGCGGGGCTCCTCCGCTTTTCATTACAAGAATCCGGAAAAACTACGACTTCCCAAAAGCCGGGTGAGATGGGGTTAAACACCCGTTTCTTCTTTGCCTCCGCGCCTGTTGAGGTGCCTCGCTATCCGATGGAGCACGATCGATAACTGATTATTTGATATAGAGTTGACAGCTGTTTACGAGAATGCGATGGCGCGTGGGGTGTGTCCGTGGCGTATCCATTGAGGCCGCTAATTGCGCGATCTGGAAAGCGCCGTTATCGTTGGATCACATCCAAATGTTTCGCGCAACGGGCAAGCCGTTCCCTCTGCTCCACGCGCTTCCGCCGTATCCAGGCTCAGCCAGCAAACCGCCGTTTTCCCTGACGGACCGGGGGATTCCCCTTCGTCCGCCACGGATCGGTGCGCACCGGCCGCGCACCGTGCCGGCATCCGCGTCTCCCGATGATCGTGACCACCCCGCGGGTCACCACCACCGGGCCGCTGGCCCTCCCCTGCTCCCGATCATGCCCCGGCGCCCGCCACCGCGCGGCCGCTCGTTCACGCGTCCCGGCGTTTCCCGCGCGGCTCGCCCGCCGCCGTAACTCGTCCCCGCCGATTCCCGGCGGGGAATTCCACTCCCCTTTGGAGGAGCTCGTCCCATGCGGAAGCTGAAGCTGGACCTGGACACGCTGGCGGTGGAGTCGTACGCCACGCAGGCCACCGAGACGGCCACGGGCACCGTTGCCGCGCACTCGGACCCGATTTCGATCGCGATCACCATCACCATCGCGACGACCACCATCACCACCATCACCGACGCAACGGAGCGCTGATTCCGCCGGCGCCCGCCCTCACGGGCGCCGCGGCCTCGCCCCGGCCGGGGTGAGGAAATTCACTCCCACCCAAGAGCCACTCCAATGAAGAAGCTGAAGCTGGACCTGGACGCGCTGGCCGTGGATTCGTACGCCACCGTGGCGGCCGAAGCTCCCCACGGGACCGTCGCCGCCCACTCGGACACGGTCGTGGTGACCGTCACCGTGACGCTGACGATCGAGGCGACCGTGGCCCTGAGCTGGATCTGCTGAGCTCCGGCGCCCGCCGGAGACCCATCCCAACCCCAAGGAGTTCGTCCGATGAAGAAGATGAAGCTGGACCTCGACACGCTGGCCGTGGAGAGCTACGCCACGCAGGCCGCCGAGACCGCCACGGGCACCGTGGCCGCGCACTCGGACCCCATCCTGACGATCGCGCTCACCATCAGCATCACCGTGGCCACGGCCACGATCACCGAGACCCTGGCCGCGTACTGATGCTTCACCGGCGCCCGCCCCACCCTGGCGCCGCGACCTCACCCCGGCCGGGGTGAGCGACCCAACTCCTCCACTCCCCAGGAGACACTCCGATGAAGAAGCTGAAGCTGGACCTGGACGCCCTGGCGGTCGACTCGTACGCCACGCAGGCCACCGAGCAGGCCGTGGGCACCGTGGCCGCGCACTCGGAGCCGGTGGCGGTCACGTACGTGGTCGGCAAGACCGTCGTGTGGACCGTCGCCGCCACCGAGGCCGTGAGCTGGATCTGCTGATCTCTCGCGCCCGTCTCCGCGGCGGCCGCACCCCCTCTTGCCCGGTTGGCCGGGCGAGGAATGTCCCATCCCCCCTCCTCTCCCGGGGCCGAACGATGAAGAAGCTGAAGCTGGACCTGGACACGCTCGCCGTCGAGTCGTACGCCACGCAGACCACCGAGCGCGCCGCGGGCACCGTGGCCGCGCACTCGGATCCGGTCGTCACCACGTGGGTGGCCGGGTATACCGTCGCCAAGACCATCGAGTGGAGCTGCGTCTGCATTTGATGAAAGGCTGCCGGCACGGAGCGGCACTGCGCAAAGACGGCCGGGATGAGACGGAGAGAGCGGCGCTTCACCACGGGTGGGGCGCCGCTTGCATTTGCGCATGGCTCGCGGCGACGCCGCCAGTCCGCTACTCTGGTGCAAACGGCCATTCTCACGTTCCCCGGGGATCAGCACGCATGCACCACCGCCTCGCCCGCCCGACATTCCTGGCGCTCGCCGCCTTCGTGATCGCCGCGTGCGCCACCGCGTCCACCAGCCCGGCCATCAACGGTCCGTCGAACAGCGTGGCCGCGGACGGCCAGCGGGGCGGGCTGCCGCCGGTGCCGGCGCGGAACGGGCCGCTGGCCATCGACGTGGTCTATCCGTCCGAGGGGGCGGAGCTGGCGGCGGCGGACAGCAACTTCATCTTCGGGAGCGTGGGGAGCGGGCAGGCGCGGCTCACCATCAACGGCCAGCCGGTGGAGGTGGCGGCGAACGGCGCGTTCCTGGGCTTTCTCCCGGTCCCGCCGAACGGCGTGTACGACCTCGTGGCGGAGGTCCGTGCCGGCGGGCAGACGCAGCAGGCCCAGCAGCGGCGCACCGTGCGCGTCCCGGTCGTGCAGGAGCCGCCGGCGGCGGGCGGGCCGCTGGCCATCGTGGCGGGGAGCATCACCCCGTCGGGCGCGATGACGGTGAACGAGAACGAGCCGGTGACGGTGCGCTTCCGCGCCACGCCCGGCGCCACCGCGCGGCTGCTGCTGGCCGACGGAACGGCGGTGCCGCTGCTGGAGCGGCGCGTGGCCGAGCGGGCGATGGGCTTTCAGCAGGACGTTTCGGCCCGCGCGCGCGAGCTTTCGGAGTACGCCGGCACCGTCGCGCCGCGCGCCGGCTTCTCCGCGCCGGCGGGTGCGCCGAACGCCACCGTGGCGCCGGTGATGGGTGGCGCGCGCGGCGCCGTCATCCAGCTGGTGCGCGGCGCCGACACGCTGCTGGCGCCGCTCCCGGTGAGCCTGGGCGTGCTGCGGCCGGGCGAGGCGCGCGTGGCCGTGGCCGCGGGCGACCGGCCGGACAGCACCGTGATCGCCCAGGCGCTGCCGGGCACCAACACGCCCTACCAGTGGTTCTTCCCCGTGGGCACGCGGATGGCGATCGACGGCGAGCGCGAGGGATTCCTCCGCGCGCGGCTGGCCGGCGACGTGTCGGTGTGGATCGACGCGAAGAGCCTGCGCCTGCTCCCGGCGGGAACGCCGGCGCCGGAGGGGACGGTCGGCACGGTGCGCGTGGTTCCCGCGGCGGAGTGGGTGGACCTGCGGCTGAGCACGTCGGACCGGCTCCCCTTCCGCGTTCTGGCCGACAGCAACGCGATCAGCGTGGAGGTCTTCGGCGCGCAGACGCGGACCAACTGGGCGCACTACGGGCCCGAGGACCCCTTCGTCCGCCGCCTGAGCTGGGACCAGCCGCGCGACGGCGTCTTCACCGCGCGGCTGGAGACGGCCGAGCCGGTGTGGGGATGGCGCTCCTTCTACGACGCGGGGGGCACGCTGGTGATCCGCGTGCGCCGGCCGCCGCGCATCGACCGGGCGCGGCCGCTGCAGGGGCGCTTCATCGCCGTGGACGCGGGGCACCCGCCTGGTGGCGCCATCGGCCCCACGCGGCTCACCGAGGCCGACGCGAATCTCGCGATCGCGAAACGCCTTGTCCGCATGCTGCGCGAGGCGGGGGCGCGGGTGCTGGAAACGCGGCCCGACACGGCGGCGGTGGCGCTGGGCGCGCGCCCGCTGACGGCCGAGCGCGCCAACGCCGAGCTCCTGGTCTCGGTGCACAACAACGCTTTCCCCGACGGGGTGAACCCGTTCACCAACAACGGGACCACGGCGTTCTACAACGCGCCGCAGGGGATGGAGCTTGCCCGGCTGCTGCAGCACGAGCTGATCGGCGAGCTGGGGCTGCGCGACCTGGGGATCGCGCGGGCCGACCTGGCGCTGGTGCGCAGCACCTGGTTCCCGTCGTCGCTCACGGAATCGACGTTCCTGATGGTGCCGCGGCAGGAGGCCGCCGTGCGCGACCCCGCCGTGCAGGAGCGCATCGCCCGCGCGCACTTCCGGGCGATCGAGGCGTTCTTCCGGAGCCGGGCGAGATAGGGAGCGTCGGTTGATTTCATCCGGGTGAATTTCGCCGTGTCGGGGAGAGGGCGCGTGGGGCGATGATTGAGGCCGTTCCACCGGATTGACCGTCGCCAGCGGGTGAACCCGCCGGCCAGGGACGGCACGAAGCCTCGCAAACTGCGCGAGGCTGTGGGGTCGAGGAGAGCGCCTCCCAGCGGGTGAACCCGCCGGCCAGACACGGCACGAAGCCTCGCAGACTGCGCGAGGCTGTGGGAGCGGCATCGGCGCGGGCGAGGAGAGAGATCGCACGCGGTGGTGGACGAAATTCGGCACGATGCCGATGCCGCGCGGCGGTTTTTGGGCCGCGCGGCCCCCGGTAGTCCGCGAAGGCGGACTTCGCGTGGTTGTTGGAGCGGAATCATCGCCCCGGTGCCCAAGCCGAGGGCGCGCAATCGCAGCCTGAAATGAATCTTTCGCCCAACCTCCGGCGTACGCGGCATCATCACCCGGCGGAGCCCTTCACCGCCATTCACCCCGACATTGTTGAACGATGAATCATCGAACCTTCCGCTGGCTCCCGGCGGCGGCGCTGCTGGCGGCGGCTCCGCTGGCGGCGCAGCAGTCGCCGGCGGCCGCGCCGCCACGCACCCGCGCCGACTCGATCGCCCGGCAGGTAAACACCCTGGCCGACGAGATGGTGGCGGTGGGGATGCGGCGCCAGCCCGAGATCGCCACCTTTTTCGGCCTTCCCGACGCCCGGCACGACCTTCTCTCCGACAACGCACTGGCCACCATCCGGCGCTTCGAGCGCGAGGACGACGTGTTCCGCGAGCGCGTGATGGCGCTGGACTGGAACGCCCTGCGCGGCCGCGCGGAGTACATCACCCTGGGCTTCATGCGCGAAGCCACGCAGAGCGGGAAGGACACCCGCGTGTGCCACGGCGAGCTGTGGAACGTGAACCAGCTCAGCGGGTGGCAGGTGGGGCTGCCGCAGCTGGCCGCCGTGCAGCCGGTGGGCACGCCCGAGCTGCGCCGCGCCGCCCTGGCCCGCTACGGGCAGGTGCCGCGCTACGTGGACAACGAGATCGCCGCGCTGCGCGAGGGGCTGCCGCAGGGCTACTCGGCGCCCAAGGGAAACGTGCGCCGCGTGATCGAGGAGCTCGACGCCATGCTGGCGGGCGGGGCCGAGCAGTCGCCGTTCTACACCATGGCCCAGCGTGACAGCGACGCCACCTTCCGCCGCGACCTGGCCCAGCTGATCACGACCACCATCAACCCGGCCGTCGCCAAGTACCGCGACTACCTGAAGAACGAGTACCTCCCCCGGGCGCGCGACGCGGTCGGCGTCTCCGCGCTCCCCAACGGCGAGGCGTGCTACCGCGCGTCGGTGCGCAGCTATACCACGCTGCCGCTGGAGCCGCGCTGGATCCACCAGACCGGGCTGGACCAGATGGACAGCATCCAGGCCGGGATGCGCGCCATCGCCCAGCGCACCTACCACACCAACGACGTCCCCGCGCTGCTGGAGCGCTTCCGCACCGACAGCGCGTTCACCTTCCGCACGCGCCAGCAGATCGTGGACGTGTCCACGGCCGCCATCAGCCGGGCGAAGGCGGCCATGCCCCGCTGGTTCGGCACGCTGCCCAAGGCCGACGTGACGGTGGTGCCGTACCAGGAGTTCGAGGAGCGCTCGGCCCCCGCCGCCAGCTACGAGCCGCCGGCTCAGGACGGCAGCCGCCCCGGCCGCTTCCGCATCAACACCTACGAGCCCGAGAAGCAGAGCCGGGTGCCCATCGAGAGCACGGCGTTCCACGAGAGCATCCCCGGGCACCACCTGCAGCTGGCGCTGGCGCAGGAGCGGCCGCAGGCGCACATGATCACGCGGCTGCTGGGCAACTCGGGGTTCAGCGAGGGGTGGGGGCTGTACTCCGAGCGGCTGGCCGACGAGATGGGGCTGTTCAGCGGCGACATGGACCGCATGGGGCTGCTGAGCAACGAGGCGCTGCGCGCGGCGCGGATGGTGGTGGACCCCGGGATGCACGTCCTCGGCTGGAGCCGCCAGCGGGCCATCGACTACATGCTCGCCCACACCGCCGAGAGCCGCACCGCGGTGGAGAACGAGGTGGACCGCTACATCGTGTGGCCCGGCCAGGCCACCGCCTACATGACGGGGATGCTCACCATCCGCCAGCTGCGCGCCGAGGCCGAGCGCGCCATGGGCCCGCGCTTCGACATCCGCGCCTTCCACGACCGCGTGCTCGAGGACGGCACCGTGACTCTCCCCATGCTGCAGGACAAGATCCGCCGCTGGATCCACGAGCCCG
>DASSJS010000373.1:0-4548 GCA_035691085.1 Longimicrobium sp. | reverse complement strand
AGCTGTTCGCGCACCTTCCCCTCTACGCCGGGGCCGAGGGCCGCCACCTCTTCTTCGACCACCGCGACGCGCCCGGCGTGTTCCCGGCCGGCTCCTTCTCCCTCAAGCCGAGCGTCCACCGGCGCGACCTGGGGCCGCGCGTGCACTGCATCCCCTACCTGGACGTGGTCGACAACTTCATGTCGTACCTGCACCGGCCCGTGGCGGTGCGCTACCCGCTGTCGTTCGCCGGGCAGCGGACGGAGCTGCGCGAGCGGCTCCTGCCGCGCATCGGGGCCGCCGTGCCGGGGTGCTGGTTCCGGCTGCGGGAGACCTTCTTCCACGGGCCGCTGATGACGCATCCCGGGGTCGTGCGCCCGGCGCCGCTGTCGGACCCGGCGCTGGAGCGGCGCTGGAGGCTGGAGTTCATCTCCACCCTGCTCCATTCGCGGATGGCGCTCTCGCTTCCCGGCTACGGGCTGAACGCGTTCCGCTTCTACGAGGCGCTGTCGCTGGGCGTTCCCGTGCTGCAGGTGGGGGACGACTGCGCGCTGCCCTGGGAAGACGTGGTCGATTACCCGGCGTTCAGCCGGTGCGTGCCGCTGCACCCCGAGGAGACGCTCCCCGAGCGGGTGGCCGCGGCGCTCGCCGACGTCACCGACGAGCGTCTGGGGGAGATGCGCCGGATGGCGCGCCTGTGGTACGACGCGTACCTGTCGCCGCGCAACTTCTTCTTCCTGCTCTATCGCGCCCTGGCCCCGGCGCTGGGGAAGCATGCGGGCGTGCTCGCCGGCCCCGCGCCCGAGGTGCCGGCGTGACGGACCTGCTTCTCCACCCCCACCCGCGCCCCGGCGCGCACCGGCCGGCGAGCGCGGACGAGTCCGGTGCGGTGCTGGCGCCGCGGGCCACGGAGCTGATCGCCGCCGCCTGCGCCATGGGGCGCCGCCCGGTGGCGCTCCTCCCGGCGCTCTTCTGCGCCGAGGTGGCGGCGGCGGTGGAGCGCGCGGGGGTCCGCTGCCGCGTGTACGACGTGCCCGAAGACCTGTCGCACCCCGCCGAGTGCGCCCGGGCGGCGCTCACCCCCGAGGTGGGAGCCGTGGTCGCCGTCCACCCGTTCGGCCTGGCCCGGCCCTGGCCCCAGGTGCAAATGGGGGAGGGCGTGGTGATGGTGGTGGATGCCTGCCACGCCCTGCGCACCTCGCATGCGATGGCGGGGCTGATCGGCGGCGGCGACGTGGTGGTGTACAGCCCGCGCAAGGAGCTGGGATGGCCGCGTGGCGGGGTGGCCACCGGGCCGCGCGCTTGCGAGCTGGGCGAGACGGGGCCGGTATCGGCCGCGCTCCGCCGCCGCTGGCGCGAGCGTGACCTGGACGCCTCCGCACACGAGGGGCGGCGCGTCACTCTGGCCGCACGCGCCGCCCTGGACGACCTCCTCCCCCCCGGCGGGCCGGACGAGGTGCTGCTGGCCCTTCCGCTCCTCAGCCCCCGCCGCGACGAGGCGATCCGTCGTCTGCGCGGCCTGGGGCTGGGCGCGTGGCGGTGGCGCCGGCCGCTGCCGGGGGCGGGGCCGTCCACCACTCCGGGCGCCTGGGCGCTGCGCCAGCGGCTCGTGATGGTGCCGCTCCCCCCGGCCCCGGGGCCGGCGCTCGACCGCATCCTCGACCACGTTTCCCGCGAGCCGCTGGAACCCTGGCCTTGCCGCTGAAGGCCGCCACTCTCGACCTCCCCATCCTCCCCATGGCAGCGCAAACCCTTTCCGCCCCGGACGTCGTAATGCGCACCCGGCCGGCCGAGGTCCATGACCGGCTCGATTCCGCCTCGCTCGGCCGCCTGGCGCGCGGCGAGGGCGCGGTCATCTGGCACCGCGGCTACGTGGACGCGGCGGTGCTGGCTCCGGCGGCGCGCGCCGCGTTCGAGGCCGCCGGGGCGCCGCGGCCGGCCGGGAACCAGCCGGCGTCGTACGGCGCCACCATGGCCGAGGCGCTGTGGGGCGGCGCCGACGGGCGCGACCGCTACCTGGCCGCCGCGTTCCGCGAAACGCGCGTGCTGCGCGACCGGGTGTTCGCGCCCTACCTCTCTCCCCTGGACCGGGTGCGGCTGGAGCTGGACGAGCTGTGGCCCGGCGGCGCCGCCGTGGCGCGCATGGACGGCCGGCCGATGTCGGCGGGGACGGTGCGGCACTACGTGGCCGGCGACCGGATGAACCCGCACGTGGACGGCAACTCGGGCGAGGTGCTGGCGGAGCTTTGCCGCGAGTGCCGGATCGCGGTGAACATCTACCTGGACGTTCCCCCGCCGGGTGCGGGGGGCGAGCTGGAGCTGTGGAACCTGGCGCTCACGCCCGAGGAGGCGAACAGCCCGCCGCGGCCGGGCTACCGCCTCCCCGACGAGCTGCTGGGCGATGCCGACGTGGTGATCCGCCCCGCCGCGGGCGACCTGGTGATGTTCGACACCAGCCGCATCCACGCCGTCCGCGCCGTGCGCGAGGGAACCCGGACCACCGCGTCGTGCTTCGTGGGCGTGCGCGGCCCGCGCGAGCCGCTCACCCTCTTCTCCTGAGCGGTTCACCGCGCTGCGCGCGAGCACGAACGATCAAGGTGGTGCACGAGGCCCAGGCTGTTGGAGCCTCGCGCAGTTTGCGAGGTATGACGCAACCGTTGCTTAAGTGGCCGTTTGCAGGCGCTTAGCATTTCGCCGCGTACCCACTGTCGGTTTGCTGCTGTCGGTTCCGGACGGTTTGCGGCGTCGTCCTCTTCGTCCCCCGTTCCTTCAGGAGAACCATGATCCCTGCCCGCGGCCTGCGCGCGGCCCTCGCCACCGGGCTGGTCCTGGTCAGTGGCGTCGTCGTCGTCCTCGTCATCGTCTTCGTCGTCCTCGTCGTACTCGGGGAATTCACCGTCTCTTGATGATTCGGAATCGAATCAGCGGCTGGAGCGCCGCCCGCCTGCCCCGCCGTCACGGTGGCCGCGCAGTCGAGCCCCTGGCAGTCGTGTGCAGGACCCCGCCGCCCCACTTTCATCCAGGCCGCCCATGACCCACGACCCCGCCGCCGTCAAGCGCGGCTGCACCCGGTTCCTCTCGTACGATCCGCCGCAGACGCCGCGCGAGATCCTGCTCACCCTAGCCGAGGAGGCGCAGGACGGCGACCTGGACGACTTTGGCCGCGGCGGGCCGCACGAGCGGCTCGAGGCGCGGCTGCGGGAGGTGCTGGGGAAGGAGGCGGCGGTGTTCATGGCGGCCGGCCGCGTGGCCCAGCTGGCGGCGCTCAAGGCGTGGTGCCAGGCGCGCGGGAACGACCGGGTGGCCATGCATCCGCGCTGCCACATGGCCGAGTACGAGGACCGTGCGTACGACCTGGTGTACGGGCTGAAGGCAGTCCCCATCGGCGATCCGAACCGGCCCACCGTGCTGGCCGACCTGGAGGCGCTCACCGACCCCGTGGGTGTGATCAGCCTGGAGATCCCGCTCTTCTCGCTGGGCTGCGTGCTCCCGCCGTGGGAGGAGCTGGTGGCCATGTCGGCGTGGGCGCGGGAGCGCGGCATTCCCATCCACGCCGACGGGGCGCGGCTGTGGGAGATCGGCCCGTACTACGGGCGCTCGTACCCCGAGATCGCGTCCCTCTTCGACAGCATCACCGTCTCCTTCTACAAGTCGCTCGAGGCGATCGCGGGCGGGGCGGTGGCCGGCCCCGCGACCCTCATCGCCGCGGCGCGCACTTGGCAGCGGCGGCTGGGGGCGGCGCCCTTCCGCATGTTCCCGCTGGTGCTGAGCGCGCTGCACGGCCTGGAGACGCGCCTGCACCGCGTCCGCGACTACTACGACCGTGCGCGGCGGCTGGCCGAGGCGCTCGCCAGGGTGGACGGCGTGATCGTGAGCCCCAATCCGCCGCACGCCACCTCCATGCTGGTGCTGCTGCGCGGCGACCCGGCCCGCCTCCGCGATGCGGCGCTGGAGGTGTCGGCGCGGACGGGGGTGTGGCTGATGGACTTCACCCAGTCGTCGCCGCTGGAGGGGTACGCGCGCCTCCCGCTGACCGTGGCCGCCGGCGCGCTGGAGATCGGCGATGACGAAGCGGTGGAGATCGTCGCCGAGCTGCAGCGCCGGATCAGCGCGCAGGAGTGCTGAGTGCTGAGTGCTGAGTGCTGAGTGCTGAGTGCTGAGTGCTGAGTGCTGAGTGCTGAGTGCTGAGTGCTGAGTGCGTCTCAGGTAGCGCTGTCGTCATCCTGAGCGCGACCACGCTGCACCGGAGGCGTGCTCCGACAGCCGCAGCGCGAAGGATCTATAACGTCGGACGCGCTACGGCCGGGTGTTCGCGCAGACCGGCTTTAGATCCTTCGGCCTGCAACCGCTTGTGCGGACGCGGCTTGGGTGTGGTCGGCCTCAGGATGACGGACGGTGGCTTGGGTGCGGCATGCGTAGTCGATCGCATTGGTCTCGTATGGGGACTCAGCACAAAGCACTCAGCACCCAGCACCCAGCACCCAGCACCCAGCACCCAGCACCCAGCACCCAGCACCCAGCACCCAGCACCCAGCACCCAGCACCCAGCACCCAGCACCCAGCACCCAG